>JAZQBS010000036.1:0-87126 GCA_045545875.1 Bacteroidales bacterium | reverse complement strand
TGGACTATCATCGTTTAATAGTCCGCGTGCAATAATAAGGAACCGCCGTATGCCGAACGGCACGTACGGTGGTGTGAGAGGTCGGTAAACGTGAAAGTAGGAGATAAACGTCTACGATTAGCGTTTACCTCCTACTCGATTTCTATTGCATTTCGATAAATTAAAATGGCTCCAAGTGACTCATGAAGAAAGGCAATTGCTTGCGCCACCATGGCCAATCGTGGTCGCAGTCGAATCCCCAATAATCGAACCATGCAGGAATATGTTTCTCGCAGAGGATGGTGTCGAGCTGCCGGGTAGAATCCAGGGTTTCCTCTTCCCATCGTCCCTGGCCGATGCAGATAACGATTCGACGCTGACGATAAAGATTCATCCAAGGATGGTCTTCGGGCATGTTACGGAGGAAATCCTGCGGTGAGTTGGCGTAAGTGAGGTCGTCGGAATAGAAGGGGAATCCGTATCCCGCATGATAAAGGCCGGACAAGCCGATGACGGTGTCGAAGATGTCAGGACGGCGGAAGAAGAAGTTGGCTGCATGCATTGCACCCATGGAGCAGCCGGTTGTCATGAAGGTTTCGCCATCGTAATAACGAATATTAGGAAGCAGTTCCTCAATGATGTAGTTGAACCAACGTTCATGTTGCTCAATACGCCAACGTGGATCGCCTCCAAAGTTCGACCAGGTTTCCCAGTCAATGCCATCCACACAGATGACGCGTATTTTACCTGCCTCAATCCATGGGGTCAGCACATGTATCATACCCTGATCGGCGTAGTCGAAGAAACGACCATTTTGACAAGGGAATGCAATAAGCGCATGGCCCTGATTGCCAAACGTCTTGTATTCCATGTCGCGATTGAGGTAGCGACTGTACCATTTATGATATTCTACCTGCATGGTTATTTCCTGTTACAAATGTCAAAAAGGAACTGGTCTTTTTCTTCCCAGGTGCGGAAACGGGCGATGTACGACTGGTTGCCCATTGCAGGAGAAAGAGCGTCGGGCACACGATCCCATTGCTTCAAGGCATAGGCATACTTTTCCATGATTGCCTTATGGTCGAGATGATACTGCGCGTTGTCACGTCGGCCAGCAAAGACACAGAAATAGTCGTCGTGCGGATCGGGAGTGGTGCGGCGATCGAAGGCTACCATATCGGCCCAGATCTTGTAAACGTCCACTGAATGGGCATAGTTCAGCATATCGGGTGTGTAACCTCCACCAGGACGCATGTTGACTTCCAAGGCTACGAAGTCTCCTACATTGCCGAGTCCACGGTGAGCGCGATCCAAGCGGAAGAACTCGAGATGCACAAAGCGACTGCGCACGTCGAAGGCCTTCACTGTCTGGCGACCCCAGTAGCGAAGATTCTCGTTCATGTCCTTTTCAACATAATAGGGCGAGTCGAGGTTCTGTTCCACAATATCAGCGATAGAAGGTGGACAAACGCTCCACGACTCGAAGATCGGATTGCCATGAGAGTCAATGATGGCATCATAGTCGCATATGTTGCCTGTAACGTATTCTTCGATGACATACTGGTTGGCCTGTGGGTTGGTCTGATAGAAATGCCAGAGGGCACCTTCGTCAATAATCTTGTGAGCACCGTTGGCACCTACACCGACATCAGGTTTGGCAAATAGTGGATAGCCGGCATCGTAGGCAAAGCGTTTCACGGCTTCAAATCCTTCCGAGGCCTTTATCTGACGGGCTGTGCGAATACCGCCTTTGGCATAATACTTCTTCATCTCGGATTTCTCCTTGATGGCATTGATGGCATCACTTTTGAGACCGGTGTTCACATTGAAATCGGTGCGCAGACGTGCATCCTGTTCCAGCCAGTATTCGTTGTTGGATTCAATCCAGTCGATGCGATCATACTTCCATGCGAAGTAGGCAGCGCCACGATAGACTTCGCTGTAATTCTCGAGATTGGACACCTTGTAATACTCCGTCAGAGCATTTTTCAACTCCTGTTTAAGTTCATCGTATGGCTGGTCGCCAATACCAAGTACGCGAACGCCATTATTCTTCAAGGCGTTGCAGAACTTCCATGCTGCATCGGGGAAGTTGGGAGATATATAGATGAAATTCATAATAAGAAAATATTGTCCTAAGAACTGTGCTTAGGTGGTTTGAATTATTTTACTATTCGTAGTGAACCGTTCTTGCAGATGAGTTTGCATTCGTCATCATGACAGATGAGATCCAGCTTGCCATCCTTCATTCTATAGGCTTCGCCATGCAGTTCGGTCCTTTTTTTCTCTTTATTTTCAGCATTCGTGATAAGAAGATATGTTCCATCATTGAGGCAGTAAACGGGATGGGAATAACTGTGCCTTGCTACGATGTCACCTACGAGCAAACGTCCATCGAGCCAGGATTCGCGTATCATCTCGAAGTGAGGCAAGATGTTGACATCGGTAAATCCCAACCCATGGAGATATACCTTGTACTTCGGGTCCAAACTCTCGCCATCAAGTTCCGGTGGAGAATAAACAAGGTCTGCAGCATTCATGGAGCCTGCACTGATGCCCATAATCACACCCTCAAATCTGCTGAGTCGGGCACGAAGGTGTAATTCCTTGAAGAACTTGTGTTCGGTCGGAACATGCCCACCACATAGGATGATGAAGTTGGCATCGCAAATCATTCGCGCTGCATATCTCTGCGTTCTGCGATCCAACACTTCATACTTGTCGAAAGCCAGGTCGGCACGTCCGAAAATTTCGCGCATATCCCATGCCATTCGATCGGTCATCTCCTTGTCATCGGGAGCCGAAGATATCATCAGGCAGTGGAGAGGATGGGGAAGTGTCTTTCGCAATTTGCTAAGAAAACCATTTGCCGGATTCAAGTCGCCCGCCCAGCCTATACAGGGGCTGCTGGTTAGGAATAAAGTCATTCTATTCTGGTGAAGTTTTTTTATGTTTGTTGTAGCACTATTTTGAAAGGAGATCTATGGGTTGGCATAAACTGCCTCCAAAATATCTTCGTTTGGCCAATGCGGAAGGAAGAAGAGAGGGAGAGGATGACCTCCAACTCCTGTCCAATCGATTCGGCGCACATAACTGAAATCAGGTCCTCCAAAGTCGAAGGAACGACCGAAGAGCAGTATCGCATTTCGAGTATGATCGATTTTCCAGAGGCCACCCCCATGGCAATCATCATCGCCAATGGGTAGCATATCGCGGTGCAAATAGACGTGCCCGAATTTGAGGACACCATCGTCGGTTATGATGAACTTCTGGTACATATATCGTTATCGCGAACAAGTTCCCATTAATTGTTGATACTCTTTGCAGGTCTCTATCTCATTCATCGGGACGAGACATGACACGATGCCCAGTTTCCTGGCTGCTTCGATATTATCAAGACTATCGTCGAAGTAAAGGGTCTCTTCGGGCTGGATGCCGGTGGCTTCAAAAACCTTCTGGTAAATAAGGGGATTCGGCTTTGCCAAATGCATTTTGTAGGAGATAAACGCCTCGTCGAAACATTGCTCAACGGTGTATCCTTCGTTTCGGAACAGTTGTTGGGTGAGATCCCAAGCCGTGTCGTAGAGATTGCTGAGCAAATATACCTTGTAGTGTTTGCGCAGTTCCACAAGTGCTGCCAGGCGCGAAGAAGGGATGTCATCGAGCACAGCATCCATCGAAGCGAGAATCTCTTCGTCGGTGGCTTCGGGAAAGCAGAATGGACGAATCTCCTTGAGGAATTCAGCCTTGTCGGAAAGTCCATATAGGTACCGGGAGATTGGACCATGAATCTCACGGCTTGCAATACATCCTTCGAAATCGGGCAACCCGACCGAAAGAAGAGCTTCGGTGTCGCGTTCCAGGTTAAGGTTGAGTAAGACACCTGCCAGGTCAAAGATTATATTTCGTATCATTGTTTTTGTTTTTCCAAGTAATCCATTTTGCGATAATGTTTCCACCAAAGCGGAATGGACAAGAAGATGGAACAGAGGTCAGAAACGGGTTGAGCTGCCATCACACCATCCAAGCCTAACGTGATATGCAGGAGAAATAGTGCAGGAATCAGGAAGAGCCCCTGTTTAGCGATGCCAGTAATCAATGCGCTCCAGGTTGCACCAATGTTCTGCAGGAACATATTTGACGTGATGACAAAGCCTGTGACGGCGTAGGTCAGACATTGAAGTCGCAGGATACGGGTACCAAGGGTCAGAACCCTTGCGTCGTCCGATTGGAAGAGCCCTACAATCGTCGGGGCAAAGAATAAGCCTAAGACAACGAGCAGGATGGAATAGAGCGTTGTGGTCGTAGCACAGAATTTGAAAGCGGCACGAACACGGCCATAGAGTTTCGCTCCATAATTGAATCCGCAGACGGGCTGGAAACCTTGACCGAAACCAATGAGCAACGACTGCACGAACATCACAATGCGATGGACTACCGAGAAGGCAGCAATTGCAGCGTCTCCGTAGCATCCTGCCACGTTGTTGAGCACCAATGCAGAGAGTCCCATCGTTCCTTGTCGGCCTAAGGAGGGAAGACCGCCCCGAGCAATCTCGCGATATTGGAAGAGGGTGGGGTTAAAGTTGCTCCAACGGATGGCCAAGCCACCTTTCTTGCCGCACATCGACAGCATGATGCAGAAACTGATGGCCTGCGAAATGGCAGTTGCCAGTCCGGCACCCGCCACTCCCATCTTGAAACCGAAGATGAGGATGGGGTCGAGGCCCATGTTGATTACGGCCCCCGTCATCGTGCCCGTGAGGGCCATCGCCGCATTGCCTTGGAATCGCATCTGGTTATTCAGCACAAATGTGCAAGAGATGAAGGGAGAACCGAGGAGCAACCATTGGAAGTAACTGCAGGCGTAGGGCATGATGGTGGGTGTGGAGCCTAATGCCGTGAGTATAGGCTTCATGAAAAGAAAGCCTATTGCGCCCAGCGTCGCGCTGAAAAACATCGCCGAGAAGAATCCTGTGGCAGCAATCTGTGCGGCTTGTTCGGTACGCCTTGCCCCCAAAGCGCGGGAGATGTAGTTGCCCGATCCCTGACCGAAGAAGAACGAGAAGGCCTGGATGAGCACCATGTAGGTGAAAACCACACCTAGGGCGGCAGTGGCCTGTGTGCCCGTCTGGCTAACGAAATAAGTGTCAACGATGTTGTAGAGGGCCGACACCATCATGCTGCCCATCGAAGGGATGGCCAGCGACGTCACCAGTCGGGAAACCGGCTCGGTCGTCATTCGTTGATATTTCGCCTCTTGAGGAGTCATTGTTTCTTATTCTCTATTTCGCTTAACGCCTCTCACTGCTTCTGCTTCGAGCGGATTGTCGGGCCAGGAATGTTTGGGATAGCGTCTGCGCAATTCCTTGCGTACCTCAAAATAGGTGTTTGTCCAGAAACTGTGCAGGTCGCTGGTAAGCTGCACCGGCTTGAAGCCTGGGGAAAGCAGTTCCATCAATATGGGACGCTTGCCATCATCGACGCGTGGGGTGTCCGTCATGCCAAAACATTCTTGAAGCCTTACACGCAGGATGGGCAGTTCGGCTCCCTGTCGATAATCCACACGGATGCGGCTGCCTGTCGGCACGGCGATGTGTGTCGGGGCAAGACGATCTACCTGCGACTGCTGCTCGTAACTGAGAAGCGTCCATAGAGCCTGGGTGAGGTCGATTCGTTTCAGGTCGCCGTTCCCTTCCAGAAAGAAGGGAAGCCACTCCTCGCAACGTTGTAGCACTGCGTCGGTACTAAGGTCGGGCAGGTTGAGTTCGGGATGCCAGCCGGCTACCGTGGCCACACGTCGTTGAAGATTCTGCACAGCATCGTTGAAGTCAAGCATACTTGTGCCCTCTTTCTTTGCGGCTTCGCAGATGACCTTCGTGATAGTTTTCCGCAGTTTGACAGCGGCTTCTGGGCTTGCTTTCGAATCTATGGTCATTGGCTTGCTTTCAACCAGCAGACTGCCTATGCGATATTCACGCTGTGCGATGACTTGACCTCGTTTGCTGTCCCAAGAGATGTTGTCTTTCTCTCTTGCAAAGGCTTTCAGATCCGTTGGGTTCAAAGGAGAAGCCAGAAAGATGTTGCCAATGCCTCCTAACTGCGTATGGAGATTTGCTATGGCAATCCAGTCGTGGGCACAGAGGTCATCATTGACGTCAACCTTGGCAAGGTCACCACTCGCCAACTGGAAACAGCCTATGCCATCGGGGGTGGCATGTGCGATGCGTTCGGGATAGGCGGCAGCAAGAAGTAGTGATGCCCCTTGCAGCGAGGCATTTCCTTGCGTTGGGACATGCTGTGCCAGTCGTCGGTATTGTTCGGCAGCACGAATAATGCGTTCCCATACCTTCCCTCTGCGTCGTCCCTCGCGTGCTTCGTTCAAGGCATCGAGCCTTAGGCGAAGTTCAGCACCAACATTGTCTGCAGCTAACGGATCTTTTTCGTCCAACAAGGCTGCAATGTCGGCGGCCAAAGCCTTTTGAGAATAACCATGTGCCAGAACGAGCATTTGGGCAATGCGGGGATGGCAAGGAAGTTTCGCCAATGCCCTTCCATGACTAGTGATTCGACTTTCTTCGTCCAAGGCATTGAGTTGCCTTAGCAGACGCATGCCTTGCTCGACATGGGCCGAAGGGGGAGGGGTGATCCATTGCAGTTCCTTCACTTCGCAGCCTCCCCATGCAGCAATGTCCAGCACCATCGGAGCAAGGTCTGCTTCCTCGATTTCGGGCACTCGACAATCGGCCATGCGATGCTCGGTAGCCAATGTCCATAACCGGTAGCAGACGCCGGGAGCAAGTCTTCCTGCACGTCCACGTCTTTGATTTGCCATGTCCTTGCTGATCTGCACGGTTTCAAGGTGACTCAGACCAGTTTGAGAATCAAAGACCATCTTTCGACACAATCCTGAATCCACAACGACTCGGACACCTTCGATGGTGAGTGACGTCTCGGCAATGGATGTCGCAAGCACTACCTTGCGTTCCCCGACTTTGCTGGGGGCGATGGCTTGCTGTTGTTCCTTGGGGGGCAACATGCCATAGAGGGGAAATATGCGTGTTGAACCCATGGCCGTGCCAAGCAACTCAGCACATCGTCTGATTTCGGCTTCGCCAGGAAGGAATGCGAGAATGTCTCCTTCGTGGGATTGATGTGCTTGTCGGATGATATGACTGACCGACGTTGCGCATACTTCAATGGGCGAATTGCCGGAAGTGGCTTCCGGAGTGACGTGGATGGTCTCCACAGGGAACATGCGTCCCTCACATTTCACAAAGGGTGCATCGAGCAACTTGCATATAAACTGCGCATCAATGGTGGCCGACATGATCAAAATGCGGAGGTCAGGCCGAATGATCTGCTGGGTTTTCTGCGTCAACGCAAAAGCGATGTCGGAAGCGAGATTGCGTTCGTGAAATTCATCGAAGATAATCATGCTGACGCCTTCAAGCGTCGGTTCGTCAACAATCATTCGGGTCAGGATGCCTTCTGTCAGCACCTCAATGCGAGTATCTTCCGACACCTTCGATTCAAATCTCACGCGATAACCGATGGTTTTCCCCACTTGTTCGCCTATCATTGTCGACATTCGCTCGGCAACCTGTCGGGCTGCCAATCGTCGAGGTTCGAGCATCAGGATCTTTCCTCCATCGGGGAGATCGTTCAGGATGGTGAGCGGGAGCAGGGTTGACTTGCCTGCTCCTGGAGGTGCGGTTACGACCAGTCTGTTGTGTTCCCGAAGATGTGCATTTACACTTTCGACGATATCTTCGACAGGCAGATGACCAACAAAGTTGGCCAACGAACGCAAAAACAAAAGACCCGAAGGATTCACCTGCGGGTCATTTGATTGACTTGCGGAACGGTCTAGCCCATCAGTACCAGAATCTGTCCGCATAGCACACGTAGGAACATGGTCAGTGGATAGACTGTCGAATAGGCAACAGAAGCCTGATCGGTACCGCAAATGGAGTTGCTATATGCCAATGCCGGCGGGTCGGTGGTAGAACCTGCTATCAGACCAGCGATGGTAAAGTAGGTCAGTTTGCAGAATACACGTGCGATGATGCCTACGATGATGAGCGGGATGATAGTGATCAGGAAGCCATAGAGCACCCACATATAGCCACCATTGATTACCGTATCAACAAATCCGTTGCCGGCACCAATGCCGACAGCTGCAAGGAAGAGGCATATACCGATTTCGCGCATCAGCAGTTTGGCCGAACCTGTGGTGTAGGTTACAAGTTTGAATTGTGGACCGAAACGAGCAATGAGAATCGAGACGATAAGCGGGCCACCTGCCATACCAAGTTTCACGGGCACTGGCATGCCTGGGAAAAAGATAGGCATAGAGCCGAGCAATACACCAAGGGCGATACCCAGGAAGATGCTTGTCAGCTGTGGTTGGTCAAGACGCTTCACAGAGTCACCGATGAGGGACTTCACGTTTTCGACATTTTTCTTTTCACCCACAACGGTTACACGGTCACCCAATTGCAGAATCAGCATGGGGCTGGCCACCATATCAACGCCAGCACGCTTTACTCGCGTGATGGTGATGTCGAAGGTATGACGCAGACCAAGGTCACCCAGACGACGGCCGTTCAGTTTCGGGTTGGTTACAACCAAACGCTCTGAAACAAGTTCGTTGCCCTTCTGCTTCTCCCATTGCTTTTCGTCCATGTCAATTTTGCGTCCCAGGATTACGGTCATTGCCTCGACATCGGCAGGCAGGGCGACGATGTAGATTCGGTCACCTTTCTGCAAGCGTGTTTGGCCTTCGACGAGTTGTACATCCTGCGAATTGCGATGCATGAGTCGTGATACCACGATTTCGCGACCGGCGATTTTGGAGAGTTCGGCCATTGTCTTGCCGTCCACACCCTCGTTGGTCACCTCAATCGTCGCACCCTGCACCATGGCAGCGTAGTTCAAGCTGTGCTCCTTGTAGGTTTTCTGTTCCTCTTCGAGGTCGATGCGGAAAATCTTCTTGATCAGCACGATGCAGAGGATGATACCTACAACGCCCAATGGATATGCCATGGCGTAGCCTTGTGCAAAGAGGGAATTGGAGACGCCCTCGTGCATATCGCTGAATGTCTGTTGAGCAGCACCAAGACCAGGAGTATTGGTCACAGCACCGTAGAGTACACCGATCATTGCGAAAAGATTTTCGCCTGTGATAAGATGAATAGCATAAGCCGTGACACCACCTAAAAGAACAATCGCTGTTGCGAGCATGTTGTAGGTGACACCACCTTTGCGGAACGAACTAAAGAAGCCGGGACCCACTTGCAGACCGATGCTGTAGATGAAGAGGATGAGGCCGAACTCCTTGACAAAGTGCGACGTGGTAGGATCGAGCACCATGCCGAAGTGTCCGCAGGCAATGCCGGCAAAAAGAATCCATGTCACGCCAAGCGAGATGCCTCCTATCTTGATGCGCGACAGGAAAAGTCCTGCTGCGATGACCAAGGCCACCAGCAGAACCGAGTGGGCAACACCTGTGCCCATAAACAAGTTGTAAATCCAATCAGTATTCATTCGTAAATGATACGCTTGTTAAGTAGTTTAAGTTCTTTTTCGAGGGGCAAAGATAAGGTTTTCCATCCATTTCACCAAAAGAATCCTTAATAAATATTAATAATGTGACCGATAAGCCGACTATATGCCAACTAAACATGCCGTAAATTTGGTTAATTCGCCAAAACTTCCTATCTTTGCGCCATATAAATAATACACCTATGAAAAATATGTTTCAAAAAGTTTTGTTATCAACGATAGTGGCTATGCCACTGATTCTTGCGTCCTGCGGTCCAAATTCTGCTGCAAACGGTATTTCTGACGACGACTTTGCTTTGGGAGCCGACATCTCATGGTACACCGAATATGAGAGCCGAGGTTACAAATTCTATAACTTTGAAGGAAAGGAAGGCGACTGCAACCAGGTGATGAAGGATTGCGGGCTGAACGCCGTGCGTTTGCGTGTATGGGTTGATCCGGCAGGTCGTCCGCGTCCGAAGTGGGCCGATGAGTTCAAGGAGTATAAGGCCGACAGCTGGTGTGATAAGAATGACCTGCTCGTCAAGTGTAAGCGTGCCAAGGAACTGGGACTCGAAATCATGGTCGATTTCCATTATAGCGACTGGTGGGCCGATCCCGGACATCAGCCTGTGCCTCATGCTTGGGCAGATCATGGTGTGGAGCAGTTGTGCCAGGATGTTGCCGACCACACTACCGAAGTCCTGACTTTGCTCAAGAATAACGGCATCGAGCCCAAATGGGTGCAGATTGGCAATGAGACCAGCAACGGAATGATTTGGCCTGTAGGTCATGCTGCACCAGATTCCTGCGAGAACTATGCCAAGTTGTTCATCGCTGGCTATGATGCCTTGAAGAAGGTTTTTCCGAAGTCAATCGGTATCGTACATCTCGACAATGGCTGGAATCCTGCACTCTACGATTGGAACCTTGGTGGCCTCAAAAAGCATGGTGCAAAATGGGATATGATAGGCATGTCGCTCTATCCCTATTGGGCACATCAGAGCGACAGCACACGCCTGGCCGACCCGACCATCAGCGACTGCATGGAGAACATTCGTCGTGTAGGGGAGATCTATCAATGTCCGGTAATGATTACCGAAGTAGGATTCGAAGTAGACGAATCAAGACCCGAAGTACTGGCTGAAGGTAAACGCCAGCTACTACGAGTCTTGCGAGAATCAAAATCTGAAACAAATGGTATCTGCCGAGGCGTGTTCTATTGGGAGCCTGAGTGCCGTCCCTCTCAGTATCGCCTGGGCGCCTTCACCGAGGATGGACATCCCACAATCATTATGGAGGCCTTCTCAGAGATGCGGTAGGTCGTCGTAGTTGAAGCCAAGTTCCTTGGCGTACTTGTTACGGCGGCTGAATGCACTCCGCACCTTCTTGAATGATTTGGGGAGGTGTGGTGTCAGTTTGCGCTTCTCAATCTGGCACTCTCCTCCTTCTGTATGTACTTCATGCTCATGTTCGAGTTCGGTCATGGCACGCAGTCCCTTCAGGCCGCGCACACCACTCAGACGGGCATCATTGGCATTGTAGCGCAGTTTGATCTCCATCTTCTTGTAGGGGGCATAGAAGGTGTAGAGGGCGGTGGTGTAGAGATAGATGCTGTCCTCCGACTCCTTATGGTTCACTTCCTTCCGGATTTCCCAAGGCTTGTCGAAAGGCTGAACATATTGTTCGAGTACTACACCATTGACGGCATTGTAGCGCGTGATGCAGAACCCCTTGTCGCCGATAATGGCGAGATAGCGTATTTGCCTGATGCGAAGCAGGGCAAGAATGGCTGGGAAAAGGTGGTTCTGCGAAGCATCCCAGAGATACCGGCTCTTCTCAGTTCCGATGGCTTCTGGGACAGTGTTGAAGTTCAACTTACTCATAAGTCATACGTTTTTAGGGGTTATACATCTTTTTATCGTCAAGTTTGCAAGTTGTGCCGCGCAAATGCGCTATCACCTTATACTTGTGGGTTGCAAAAATAGTGATTTTTTGAATAAGATGCAAATTTTTAGCAAAGAAAATTCATTTTTTTATTAATTTTTATTGATTTTTGCGCGTTTTTGCAGCAAAACGACATTTTTTTGCATCAAAAATGAATTTTTTATTCATATACGATAATACCCGTTGAGAATCCGGTTGCGTAAACCGTTCTCAACGGGTTGTTGTAGTCATTTAGTCGTGATAGTCGCTGTCCTGCCATTCGAATTTGATGGCTTCCGGCACAAGGTACTTGTCAACCTTGTAGTCGATGTTGGCTTTGTGGGCCTGGCTAAGCTGGTAGCAACGTGGAATGCGGTACATCTTCCCGTCCTTGATGAAATGAGCACCCGTCTGGTGAAAGCGGAAGGTAACATTTTTCGCTACACATTGCTCGCGGAGGGCGAGTATCCAATCGTAGTTGCAGGGTCTCGCATCGAATCCTGATTCTCCACCCGCCGACACTTCTTCTATTGTATCATTTAAATAAGGTGTAAGGTCGATGGCTGTAAGCATTGGGGCGACAATGATGCTCTTGTGCTTGATGGGGAGTGAAAGAAAGATAGGCAAGCGGTAGTCGGCCATCTCCTGGTTCTCCACTGTGCAGCCCACAATGACATTTTCATAGCCGTCGCCCCAGTCATCGGGCACACATTCCATGAATCGGTCGATGCGTTTGGTGAAAAAGAAGAACCAGAGGTCTTTCCGCAGCTTCATCATCTGCCAGCATTCAGGTCGCCATTCGTCAGCGTCTTTCAACAGGAAATCAGAGGTGAAACAGGTGAATACCAACTTGCCACTCTCTATCTTCCACGATTTGTCACGTTTTCGCTTTATCGGGAGATTGAAATTACCCGTCTTTCGGCATTCGCTGCTGGAAATCTCGCTGCCGTACATCTTGTCCTGACGATAGACGTAGCAATACTTGCACCCGGTGCTAATCTTGGTGCATCCATGCCATGGATTCCAATCGGCGTATATTTCCCAATGTTCGGCCATGATTGATTGCTTTATTCGAAAACGGAACTGTTTTCCTTTTTATTTTTTACCCAAAGTGTAGTGGAAAGGCTTGTCGAAATGACGACGCGAATAGTAGGTGACCGAGGGATGGGAGAGATCCATCACCATCGTCCAGGCTGTGCCCAGGAATCCTTCTCTTTCGGGTTGTGACACTGACTCGATGGCCTTGGTCAACTGTTCGTCGCTCATTATCCCGCCTTTCTGATTATATTGCTCGCATAGTCTGTCGTAACGATCGTCACCTTCTATCAATCCGGCATTGTGCTTTTCCTCACAAAGGTAATGATTGGCAACAGCTGGCGACTCTGTGACCACCATCTTATTGTCAACATATTCAACCACCACTCTTTTTCCCGAAGCGTCGGCTATCGCATAATGATGAGCCGAACCGATGTCGGAATGCATATCGATGCCTTTCAGCAACTCCAAAGCCTCGTCAACGTTGGCAGCATTGTTCAGCAGATACCGGATGGCCCCCGTTGTGGTAAGATCGGGTTTTTCAGTTCGCTGATGAGTTTCAATCGTGTCGCCAGCCATCAGGTCAGCGATGGCCAACCCCTTTTCATTTATGCCGTCGAGCGCGCAGAACAGACCTGCCAGGCACAAATATTGGTTCTGGAATCCCTCGGGCTTGAAGTCTTCGCTGAATCCATAGAATCTCACATTGAAGGTGGTGATTGATTCGTAGCCACGAGTTGGAAAGGTATGCAAAATGACACCTGTCGCCGATGGGAAGTCGAAGTTGCGCCCCATCATTACACCACCCTCGGGAGTGCTGACAATGAGTGCCGAACAGCCAAAGTCATCTTTCGATGTATTCATCTCCGGCTTGTAGTGACCTTTTGAAAGGAATTCGGTGGCATAGCCTGCAAGTTGCTGGGCAGATTCGAAACCTCCGCGATTCATCAGTTCGTCAAATCCGTCGTCGCCTCTGTACTCCATATAATACAGGCCATCGTCGAGCTTCTGGCACGACATGGCACCCTTAACTAGTGGGCCAAACTCCATCCATACTGACACACCAAACAGGACTATCAGTCCCAAGATGCATAAAAGTGCAATTTTTAATGCCTTTTTCATTATAATTGTTAATTGTTGTTAGTTCTTAGCAAATTCATAAGACACGTTTGACACCAGGGATGAGTCTTAGCAAATAGGTGAGGAGGAACGAGAGGATGCTCGCGATGGTGGCGATGAGGAAGAACTTGACGATTCCGGGCAGAAGTAGCCCATCAGTGGTATGTTGAACCGCCAGCAAGACAAACAGATGCACGATGTAGGCACCATAGGCTTGTTGGGCGCACCATGACTGGAAGGCATTGGTCTGGTTGATGAACTCGCGGAACAGCCACAGCAATCCGAAACTGAGGAAGACGCATAACAGCGATTCGTAAATGCCGAACCACCGATAGACAAAGTCATTCCAGGCCCCGCCGTCACGCAGATAGTTTCCAATCGCCAAGGCCACACCAACCGAGAGCGCACGAAATAACCCGCTATGAGGAAGAACAATCCCATGAAGAATGCCGCATTTACCGAGAGAAAATGCCAGATCCAAGGCATCATCTCGTCGGCGTTGCTGGGTTTATAGGGCCATGCGGAATCGGGGTAATAGGGCTCGGCTGCATGATGGAATACCACCAGCAGCGTGAGCACAATCTTCAGCGTGTCGAGATAATTGAGTCGCATCATGATTTCAGAGCAGACCGCCTGACAGACCGATATTAATCTTCGAGCGGCATCATTACGCCGCATTCGTAGTCAGGAGCCTGGATGTCAGTGCCCTTATACCACTCCAGAAACGAAGCATTTGTGACGCAGCGAAATTCAGGATGCTGGGGAAGCCATTCCTTGAAGAACATCTGGTATTGCTGCTGGAAAGCTTTCATGCCTCCCTCAAAATGTATCTTCAGCCATTTGCCATTTTGAATAGGAAATAGCTTCATGCCCTCAGGCACATCCCCGCCTTTATATATCCCTCCAATGACGTAAGTGAAGGTTTTGTTGCTGCATGTTCCAAAGTTGACTTCCCCACAGGTCATGCAGTTATGGTTGGGAATATCACATGTGCAGAGTGCAAACTCGCCGACTCCGTTTTCGAAAGCAGCTTGCTGGAAGGCATTGGGAGCTTGTTTTTCAAACACCACTGGCTTGATCACCTTTTCCACATATTCGCCCCAGAACTTCGGACATTCTTCCTGTCCCTTACAGAATGCTATCTCCTTCGACATGCCGATTATCTGCACATCGTGCATCTCTACGATTTCATATTTCATATTGTTTCTTGTTTTAGTTCTACAGTTCGACGCTGCAAAAATAGTTAAAAATTTGTTATGTTCCAAATTTTTGGAATAATTTGTAGCAGTTAATGACTTGTTTATTCAAGTTCAAAGAAAAAGAAGTCCGTCCAGCCGGTATTCTCGGCGTAAAGATGCTGTTTGCCCCGGAACTCGAAGCCAAGACGCTTGTAAATCCTGTGGGCAGGTGTGTTCGAAGCGAGTGCATCGAGGCGAACGGCTTCCATGCCTTTGCCATGTGCGAGACGGATGGCATCGCGAATCATCTCCGAGCCAATGCCGGAGCCCTGGTAGACAGGGCTCACGGCGAGGATATGAATCACAGCCACCTTGTCATCAGCCACTTGCTTACTCCATTCTATCGCATGATACTCATCACCTTGATACATCGTAACGGCCATCGCACTAACGATAATTCCGTTGACTCTGTATAAATACATGCTCCCCTCATCAATATATGCCCTGATGCCCTTTGCCGTAGGGTGTTTTCCTTTGCTCCATCGAGCATGCGTGGCTATCGAAGGTGTGCGTTCTATCACATCATCATAGAAGGCGATGATGGCCTCAAAGTCTTCTCGTGTAGCTGATTCTAATCTCATTTTCTTTTCATCGTCATTTGTTTTTCCTTTGCCATCTTCTCGGCAAAGGCTTCTTCTCCATGCTCGCGGATATAACGGATGCAGGCAGCTCTGTCGCTATTGAACAAGAAAGCAAAAATCTTACCGACAAAGTTATTGTGGATCTTGCATTCCTTTACATCCTTGTCGCACTCGGCGCAAGTGTGAAAGCCTTTTTCCTGGCAGCACTTGCGAATCTTGCACCATGTTGCTTTCTCATTCTCCTTGCATCCAGGGCATTTGCCCTCTAGGAACTTCTTGCAGGCTCCGCAATATAGTCCACAAGCTGCTATCTGCTGAGAGTTGTTCGTAATTTCTTTCATTGCGTATTTTATTATGTCCCGACCGCCCCAACAATAAGGGGCGATCAGGACTGGGTTTTACTCTATCGGAATCTGAATCACTGACAGCCATTTCTCAGGATCTTCCTGGTTCCATGCACCGTCAATGTAACACGTGCGGTGCTGGCCAATGGGCTTGTATCCTTGTTCGTCGATGTAACGGAAAGCCTCGATGAACGACTCGTAGAAGCGTTCATAGGGTCCGACATGCTTCATGCAAAGAGCCTTGGGAACAGCGGGCAGACGCTTAAACTGGATGATGGCGCTGTCTTTGCCCATTTCCTCCACCTGTTCACAATACTCGATATCGACGTCGGTCGGCTTGTACTCCCTGTCGTGCTCTATGGTAAAACAGTAACCTGGAGGGGGACATTTGCAGCCAAGTCGCTGCATCTCGGGTCCAATCTTGTTGACACACATAGGCCCGATGGCAGCATAGTTGGGTAAAACTTCACGATGACTTGCCACGATGATTTCGGGCAACGACTGAATGCTGAATTTTTCCATTGTAGTCATTTGTTTGCGAGCGTTCCTCCAGTCGATCAGTCGGTCGCGACGGGCTATCAGTTGCCTTAGTTGAGCTTCCGTTTCCTCAATCTTCTCGGTCAGTTGGTCGATGGTGGGAGTGCATGAATACGAATCACACAAGTCCTTGATCTCGTCCAGCGAGAAACCGAGTCGTTGAAGGTCGCGGATGGCTTGCAACTTCTGCATTTGTTCAATGCTGTAGTAGCGATAGCCAGTCCACTCGTCTACCTCGTCAGGTATCAGCAGCCCCTTCTGCTCGTAGTGACGCAAGGTCTTTATTGTGACCTGCATCAACTGAGAGAACTCTCCGATTTTCAATTTTGTTTTGGATCTCATAATCGTACGATGTTTTTGCTAAGCGGCTGCAAATATAAGCTATGACCTTAGGGACGAGTCAAGAAAATTAAAGACTTTAACATGGATTTAACATTCTCACATTACCATTTGTCGTTCTCGTTATTATTCTTCTACTTTTTCCTAATTGAAACGCGCTTGCTCGGCCTTGCCTGCACCCGTACCCTTGTACTTGCTCTTGGTGGCATTGAAGGTGTAGCGGAGCGAAACTGCGAGACGATGATTGCTGCGCACCTTGCTTTCATCGAATATATAAGCACCGCATTCCTGCCCCATGTCCTGCACACCGCGCTGCAATACGTCGCTGATGCTGGCTCGCAGACAAAGAGCATCGTTGTGAAGCCAGCATTTCTGCACCACGAAGCCAAGATTGCAGGAAGCCGAGGTCATGCGGAAATTGATGACATCGCCTTTGGTCTGAATCGTTGTGTTGGCCTCCAGTTGCCAGCTGTGCTTGAAACGAACTGCATTGTTGATGTCGAAAAAGAAGATGGGCTTTGTGTAGCTTTCCTTGACCTTTCCAGTTGCTTCGCGTGGGTCGTCGAACTCCATCGTGTTCCAGAACTTCTGTCCGCCTACGGTCCAGTTTGGGCTCCAGACGCCGAAGGTGGGATTGGCCGAGAGGAAGATGGCAAGGTTGCGCACGGGGTAGGTCAGGTTGACGCGTTTCATGATCACCACGCCCTCGTTGTTGTAGGCGAAGGGCAACTGCGAAAGGGTGTTGTCGCGACGTTCGTAGGCCGCAAAGAGGTTGATCCATTTGTAGCGGGCATTGAGGCTCACTTCCTGCATTGTGGCGTTCTTCAGCGTCGGGTCTCCTTGAAATAGCATATACGAGTTGATGTAGGAGATTCGGTCGCTCAGGTCTTGATAATTCGGGCGAATGGTCCTGAAGTTGTAGGCCAGCGAGGTCTGCACTGGGCCGAAAGCCCTTGCCCATGAGATGTTTGGGAACAACTCGTCTTGATAGCGTTTCATATTGTTTCCGGCATCGAGATAGTCGGTATAGTCAAAACCAACGTGTTCATAGCGTACGCCGGCGCTGATGCTTCCAACCTTCTGAAGTTCTACGTTGTAAGCGGCGAAGGCGGCTACGTTGTTCTCCTTCACCTTTGAGTCGGACGATGGCAAAGGATAGTTGGTGATGCTGGAACTGTTGGAACGAGAAACGAAACTCATCTCCGTACCGGCCTCCAGTTGCCCCTTCCAGATAGGATAGGTCAGCACGAGCTTGGTAGCCCAAAGCCGCGAAGCGCTTCGATTCTCCTGAATCATAGTGTTGCGGATGGAATAATCCTTGAGTTCGTTGATGTCATTCTCGACATTCAGTTCGTTTGACACGAAGTCCACGTTGAGGTCAATGCCCAGCTTGCCCGCTTGGCCATTGTAATAGGCATTACCTTCCCAACTGTAGGGCGTATGGCGATGTTCGTATTGGTCGGAGGCATTGTTCTCTTTCACGTTCTCCGGTGCATTGGGATAGCGATGCTCGATGTCGGTGTCCACAGTCAAATCTATGCCAGCGTCGAATCTGTCATGGCGTGTGATTCTTGCTCCCATGGAATGACCCTCTGCAATCTGCCAGTTGAATCCCAGGTTGCAGTCGATTCCGTTGTCATGATAATGGTTCTTCGAATGGGAGTCTTGGAGGATGCTTTTGACACCATGGTCGGAAGGCAGAAAGAACGATGAAGTGTCGTAATATCTGGTCACCTCATCCCATTTCCAATAGTTCACCATTCCAAAAAGGTCGAGGTTGTTGTGACGATAGCGCAGGTTCAGCTGGGCGTTGGGGTCGCTTTGGCCGAAGATGAGGTCTTGGCTGTTGCCGAGGTTCAGGTTGAAGCCGAAGCCATCACCCTCGTGTCGGATGGTCTTGATTCGAACCACCGACGAAACGGTAGCGTCGTACAGTGCTCCGGGATTGGTGATGACTTCCACACTCTGAATCTCCTCCGAACGTAGTTGTTTCAGCTCATTCTTGTCCTGCATCTTCCGCCCATTGATATATATTATAGGTGTGCCTTTGCCCAGCACTTCGAGTTCTTCACCTTTGGCTGTCATGCCCGGCACCTTTGCCAGCATCTCCTGTGCTGTTCCCGATTGTCCGAGGATGGTTCCATGAACGGTGGTCACCATCGAATTGCCGGTGAGCTTGGTCTTCGGCATCTGTCCCTTCACGACAATCTCGCTCAACATCGGTTGGTCTTCCTCCATCCGGATGGTTCCCACGCTGACATCATCGACATGGATGTATCGTGTATGATAGCCGATGTAGGACAATCGGAGGATGCAACCCTTCACGGGGCTCTCGATGAGGAAACAACCTTTGTCATTGGTTGTTGCTCCTTGGATATAGATGGAGTCTGCCGATAGCAATGACACGTTGACGAATTCGAGCGGATAACCGTTCTGGTCAGTCACACATCCCCCCACATCCTGTGTCGCTGCGTAGGTCATCAATGTTATCATCATCAAGGCCATCAAGGCCGCACATCTTGTGCTCATGCTTGTCATTCCTTAGTTTGTGTGAAAATATGTGCAATTATATTCATCCTACTTGGGCCTTGCCCAGAAAACATCGGGGTCGGTGGTGGTGTCACATTTCCAGTTGTTGTTGACGAAACCTTCGGGAATGAGCCTCACGTCACCCGCAGGATCGTTATTGCGATAGAGGCTCTCGGGATTGAATCGGCTTATCTTCTTGCATACAAAGTAGTAGAGGTTCTTCGCCATGTAGTCGTCGATATAGTACTCCTTCGTCTGTTGTTGCTCGTGGTTCCAGTTGGCTGTTTCACAGAGCACTAGCGGCAGGTCATTTATCAGTCTATAGCGAACTTCTGCAATACTAAGTAAAGTGCCGTTCTCATCCATCATCCAGGCGTCCATTGTGGGGTCGATGTAGAGCCATTTCTGCAATTGACTCGACCATACTGTATTAATCACATGGCTCTCATAGTCCAGTGAGTCAGCAGGCATGCAAGTCACATAACGGGCAGGGATGCCCATCGAGAGATACATCTCGCAAAGCGAAATTGCCAGTTGGCGACAGTTCACGCCTTTGCCCGTAGTCTTGTAATAGTTATACAGGTCGATGGCATCCATCTCGGCAAACGCCCTGTTGCTGCCGTCGTGGCGAATGTTGTCGTGTGCAAAATGCAGCAGGTTGATGATCTTGCTCAGCTCATCGCCATCGCCGGCAATGGAGTCGAGCTTGAAGTATTCGCGCACCATTCGCAGGTTCATCGACTCCATGGGCTGATAGATGAATTCCATCTCGGTATCGTCCTTGGCGTATGGCGCCGACTTCCTAAGCACACTGAGGGGGCTGCGCTCCTTCACCTGGGCCAGCAGCGCCTGATATTTCTTGTCCTTGTGCAGCGAAACCAGATCTTTGTCGTTGAGCATATTGTTATACTGCTTATAGCCACACTCCACCGATTTTGTCAGTGCTTCAAGTGCAAGTTTCTTCTGTCCCGTCAATGCATAACAGCAAGCGAGGTCATAAAGATACATCCCTTTTTGCTCGATGATAGCGCCCTCGGGAATCTGGGTTCCAATGAAAACTGTGGTCGTGTCAAACAGGTTGATTAGCGTTTTCAGCGGATCTATCGCATCCTTGTGATTGCCGTTCCATGCTGCGCTCTGATAACGATTCTGATACTCCGTCACTACATTTTGGAACTCCTCCAGTTTTTCTCCCTGGGCTTTTGCGCTTGCAATGCCTATAACTACGATGGCCAACATAGCCATCAATCTCTTCGAAATATTATTTGCTTTCATTATATAAAAGTCAATTGTTTTCTGTTCATCTTATTCCATTTATAGCATTTTGCAGTTCTTCCAAAAATCTGGCGGCTTGTGCTCCATCCATCTGAACATGGTGGAACTGGAAGGAGATGGGCAGTGTCACCTTGAACCAACCTTTGCGGTATTTGCCCCACATTACCATAGGGTTGTTGAAGCCTATGGCATATTGGTTCACAATGGAGTCAAGTTCGGTCTGTATGATGGCAGACGTACCGATTACCATCATTTCTTGGTCGAGACAAAGGTTTTGACATTGCGTTGCAGCTCTTTGGGTGATTTCCTGATAATCCTTGCAGAAAGTTTGCAAGTCATCGCTGTAAGGAATGTCGCAATAGTTGATGCTTCCTTTGCAATTGACGATGACAGGTCCTATCGCCAGGTGATTGAAGCGATACATCTTGTTGTCACAAGGCAGATCGAAGAATTCGGCAACTTGAGATGCCGCCTTGCCAATGCACCAACACAAGAGCATATTGAACTTCATACCCTTTTGCCGGCTCATCTTATAAAGACGCGTTACGTCGTACGTCTTTGTTAGCGTCACCATCGGCATGGGCGACTTCATCCACAACTCGAAAGCATCAGCCCGATTTGTTTCCTTTGGATTGATTTCCTGTTTCATTATTTCTCGACAAACGAACCTATCTCAATCAGATTGCCGTCGGGATCGGCTACGTAGCATGTGCGCTGTCCCCAAGGCTCCGTAGTGGGAGGAAGAACCGACTTTGCACCATTGTCGAGCGCATTCTGGTATTCCTTATCTACATCAGCGAAGGTGGGTACATCAAATGCCAATTCCATTGTGCCGTTCATTCCTTTTGGATAATCGAACTTTTGAGAAACCATCTGCTCGAAGGCTTCTCGGGGGAAGAGGATGATGCGCATATTGCCCAGTGTCATCTCCACGTTGGGTTGGATGCCATCCCAATCGGTGGTGAAGCCGAAGGTTCGCGTGTAGAAATCGACAGTTGCTTTATTGTCGTGGGTGAAGAGTCCTACGGTATTGAAGTTGAAACGGGGACGAGAATTTGTCTCTTTCATTGTTTTATCTTTTTTAGTCTGATGAGATGACCTTCTTCAATTGCAGCAAACGTTGCGACAGTGGCTACGATTGAGATTGGAATGATTGACCAGAAGGTCATTGGGACCGCGATGAAGAGCATGAATCCTGTAATCTTGTTGGCGAAGGTGTGAGGAAAGCAGCACCTGCCATACAAGACGAGTGCTGATAGTTGATTTACGAATTTTATCATGACAATTATTCCTGCCCATAACCAGAGCCATTGCGGCAAAGTCAGCAATGGCAACAGTTTCCAGGCACAGCACCCCACGAAGCAGATGTCTGCCAAACTATCCAGCAATGCTCCAGTCTTGGTAACGCACTTCAGCCTCCGAGCCAGCCACCCGTCTGCTATGTCGCTGATGCCACAGAGCGCATAAAGCACCCAAATAGTTGTTCCTGCAACATCACACAGTATCAGAGCAACAGCCCACACAATTCGGAGCGACGACAGGATGTTTGGCAGATGTTTCATTGGTACTCAGCAAGTTTGAACGTCCGCGTGCCTGCTGTTGTGTTCATCATTTACTCAATGACGAAGCTACGTGGATAGAAATCGCTATAGAATCGACCATCGGCGGCGGTGAACTTCAACACGCAGTAGTTGGGATCGGTAACGCCGCCAGGGTAATACTGCTCGTCGCCTTTGTGCCAAATCATCTCCTTCGAGGCGGCGTCCGTCAGTACCTCCATTGTGCCCCGCAGCATCATACCCTTGAAACCTTTGGCATCGCAGAAATAGATGCTGGCTTTGGGGTTGGCCTTGTAATGAGCCACACGTATTGAAAATGTGTTGGTAGTAAAGTAGAAGGTTTTGATACCCTCACGTTTGCGCGGCTTCAACATGGCCTTGGTCCAGGGAAAACCTTCTTGGTCTACGGATGAAATGTAAGCGATGGGCAGTTTGTCGGCCATCTGTGCAATGAGTACTTTAATGCCTGCCAAAGCGGGGTTAACATTCATGACTTCATCGTTACTAACATCCAACGTTTGGCGCCAACGCTTCAGCTGGGGGAAGTATGTTTTCATCATGCCGATATATTCCTCTTTGGTGATGGGTTTCTCTAACCCTTCATTCACGGAATTCACAAATTGAGCGCAATGTTCAATCATCTCGTCCATGGTGAAGTCCTGCAGGAAATGTCCATCCCTGTAGCAATATATACAGTAATCTTCGTTCTTACTGCCGTCGGCATTCGTGCCGAGGATATCTTCTGTTAGCGGCATTCCGCAACTCTGACAAAATCTCTGTTCCATAATATCTTTATTTGTTAAGTTCTAATCTCAATACTCTGATGGGCCGATCTTTACCCTGATACTGCTTTTCATCGATGCAGGTTTCGCCTGTAGGTACAAAGCCACATTTCTCCATCACTCTGCCTGAGGCCGGGTTATCTACGAAATGACCACTGATAAGTGATTTGATATCGGTCGTTTGTCGAATATGGTCCAACATCAGTCGAAGTGCCTCTGTACAGATGCCCTGATTCCAGTAAGGTTTTGCCACCCAATATCCAATGAGAGGTTCCCCCTCGCGGGCGGGCAGATCACATTCACACGAGGGACCATAGCCCATAGCACCAATGGCCTCGCCTGTCTCCTTGAGTTCGATAGCCCAAGTATTGGTGGCATCTTGGAATACAGTACGGATTATCTCCAGACTCTCCTCCACACTCTTATGGGGTGCCCATCCCGCACGAGGTCCGACATCTGGATCGGATGCCCACTTGAATAGCGTCTCCGCATCACTGTCTCGCCAAGGGCGCAATATGATTCTATTAGTTTCCATTTAATTATACTTTTATCTGAATTTCCCGCTGAGAATCTTTTGGCGCAGACCTTTCACGGCAGGCTTGTAATACTCTATCTCCATCGTTTCGAGGGTGCGCTTCAACTCGTCTTTCAGTTCCGGATAAAAACTGCACATGCGATAGGCGAGCTTCATGCAGAGTGTCTGGACGCCAGGGAACTCCTCGATGCTGACCATATGCTCGAGACAGAAGTCAAGGAAGTCTGTTCGAAGGTCTTCCTCGTTCATCTTCAATCGCTCGATGATGTTCAGGGTCAAACGCCTCAAGGATGAGTTCTCCGTCTGTATGGCTTGTTCTATCAGTTCATCGAGTAACACCTGCAGTGTAGATAGTTCCTCGTCGGTGGCTTTGGTCAGTCCCCACAAGGCGCTTCTCGCCACCCGATAGTCAGGATCAAAGACATACTGTTGTGCGAAGCCGAGGAAATCACCTTCAGCCCTCACTTCGTGATATATCTCCTGAGCTCCGCCTTCGGAAAACGTCTGTCTCAGTCTCTCGCTCGTTATTGCCATAGTAACTATTTCAAATACTCAATAATGCCCTTGCGATAGAGTTCTGCGGGATCGCTGATGCCATTTTTCGAAAGGCGGTCGAATATCTGGCAGAAAGTCTGCACGTCGGCATTGCCGAAACCATGGTAATCGGCTGTCTCACGGCCAGCAATCTTGCAGTTGTACCAGCAGGCAAGGCTCTCAAAGGCTGCCCAGGGAACGTAAGTCAGGTCTCGCTCTGAATCAAGTTTCCGTGTGTACTCCTTCATTTCCTCCACGATGGGATCGATGCTGTCCTGCATCAGGAAGATGCCGAACTCATGACTGAACATCGCCACCTGGTAGTCGATGTACTGATTGTACCAGACGGTGTTGGTGCTGTCGTTCAGATTGTTGTACGAGGGGCCTTTCTGACCAGCACGATATAGCAGCCAGTGATAATCGCCTCGATTCCATTTGTAACCCGTCACACGCTCCCAATCCTTAACAAACGATTGCTCCTGCATTTTCTGACTCAACAGCTGCCGACGTTCCTCCATATCTGCCTTCGCTTGAGGATAGACATCCCGCAGGTAATGGTCGTAGTTTTCCACGTACACATTGGCAATGGCAGTAGGAATAGCCATTTCGTCTGCAGGGATGCCCAGTCTTAGGGCCTCTTCGCGATAGTCGTCCATGATGGCTTTCAGAGCATCAGCATCAGCAAACGTCTCTTGGGCAACTCTGAAGAAAAACCAGGATAGGGGGCCTCCCTCGCCTTGCCCGAAGGTTAGATACTCTTTGTATTTCTGCAGGGTGTCAATAGCTGCCTTTGGAAGCGTATTACCATATTTCGCAGCGTATTCCGAGTCAGAGAATCCCAGCTCTGCAAGTGTGTAGAGATGCGTTACATAGTTTACCTCCGGGCGAATCTCTATCAGTATCTTGATTTCGTCAGCCTCCTGTTTTGGCGAGCATGCAATCATGGTGGTTGTAACGGCCATGACAAATCCTAACAAACAAATAGGAATAATCTTCTTCATTAACTTTTACTCTATTTTTTATCAATGTTATTGCTCTGTCAGCTGTCCTGGCAGGCGGAGTTTTTCCTTCTGCGGGAAGGTTGCCTCATAAGCTTCGAAGGCCTGAGGATTCTCGTCGGCCACGAAATAGCCTTTGGGAGGACAATAGGTTCCCTCACGATTGCCCCAATAGCCAGGAATCAGCTCCTGGGCAAGGAAATAAGGCACTTCAGACTCTCTCGGTTCTGCATGATAGTGAATCTTCATCTTGCTGGCCAAGCCGAAGCCTGCGTGTTTATAGAACTCGATGTTTCCCTCCATCTGCAGGAGGCCGATGCCCATTTCCTTGGCCTTTTCTAAGGCATAATTCAGTAGTTTCAGGCCATAGCCTTTGCGCTTGTAGTCGGGGTGGATGCTGATGGGACCGAATGTCCATGAAGGAAAGTTGGTCCCATCATTAAGAATGATTTCAGCCTTCGAAAACATCACATGGCCGATGATCTTTCCATCTTCCTCCATCACAAGGTCAAGTTCCGGGATGAAGTCGGGATTCGTTCTGAACTGATTGAGCACGTAATGCTCGGTGCATCCTGGGCGATAGACGTTCCAGAATGCCTCGCGTGTAAGGTTCTCAACCTCACGATAATCTTTGGGAGTTTCTAATCTTATGTTCATTTCTTGATTCTTTTTATGGCTTCAAAAGGTAATGTATTTGGCGCTGCAAAGATATTACATAATCGTGAACTATCCAAATAATTCTAAGGGATTTTAAGGGATTCTAAGGGAATCTAAGGGACATATGTACAATTAACAATTAATAATTAACAAATAACAATTGTTTGCTTGCCCCAATTTCTTCAAGGCAAAGGTAACGTCCCTTAATATCCCCAAATATCCCTATTATCCCTTAATATCCCTAATTTCTCACATCCTCGCCTTCTGCTTTTCGCCGGCGCCGGAGCCACGGTACTTCGAACGGGCCTCGTTGAACTTCCAGGTCAGGTCGAGCACGAAGGTGCGGCGGGTGGGATTGCGGACGGTGATTTCGCGCGGTCCATAGAGTATGGCTTCCGTCTTGTTCGTGTTGAAGATGTCGGTGCAGCGCACATCGATGGTGAGCGAACCCAGCCGGTGCAGATTGATGTCACGCTGGATGCCCAGATCGGTATTGAACCGATTGGCGATGATGTGGAAGTTGTTGTAGTCACCTTTGTTGGCTCCTTGCATCGAGGCATTCAGCCGGTAGCCGTGGGGCAACTCGATGGCGTTCTGCCAAACCAATGTGAGGTACGGTCGGTCGAGTGTCAGCATCGTGCCATCAGCGGTCGGCGTCTTGTAGTTTTGGAATACGCAGAAGGCGTACCACATCGGGTGCCAGCGACCAATGGTGGGACTGGCAGAGAGGCCGATGCTTAGCTGGTCGAAATCCTCCTCGCTGTTGATGGGGTGTACGAGGCTGATGAGGGGATCTTCCGAGCCGGGGAATGGTTCGGTGGACATGGTGAGGACATCCTTGATGCGACCGTAGTTCAGCGTCATGTTCGCCCACTTATAGCTCGTATTCAGCACGAGGCTGTGGGTGTAGGTGGGTTTCAGGTAGGGGTTGCCGCTCTGGAAACTGTAACGGTTCAGATAGATGGTCGAACTCGACAGATTGCTGTAGTTCGGACGCTCGATGTCGCGACGATACGATAGCGAGACCTGTACCTTGCCGATGGGGGCGGCGATGACGGCAGTCGGAAACCAGTCACCATAGTTGCGGCACACCTCGTCCTGACGTTTGCCAAAGTCGTAGTAGTCGTTCTTCAGGTGCTCGTAGCGCAGACCAATCTGTACAAATAGAGTTGAGAGTTTAGAGTTTAGAGTTGAGAGATTAAAAGAGCGACCATACTCCATGAACAGGGCCGACGATTTCTCGTTGATCTCCGTGTCGGTGGCTTTTACAGGCACGTAGTCAGATGCCATATACGAGTAGGCGTCGGTGCGATGATTGTACGAATATTCACCACCCAGCGAGAAGTTGCCTTTCAGTATGGGATAGCTGAGAATGAGCTTCGTTGCCCAGAAGTTGTTGGCACTGGCGGTGTTGCTCTCAATGGAGCGCCTGGTGGGACTGTCATACATCGAACCATCCAGATAGTCGCCCACAGGCGTCATCGTCTCGTCGGTGCTGCCATCTTCGTTGGTGTCATCGAAAAGTCCGTCGAGATTGAAATCAATACCCAGTTGCCTCACCTTTCCATTGTAATAGGCGTTGAAGATGTGCTTGCGGAAATTGTCATTCTCATTGATGCGACTCTCCGAACGTTCGATGTAGCAGCCGTTCTTGTAGTTGTCGGTATTGTAATCGACGATCACGTTGTCGCTGGGGTGACGATCGTATTTGTAGAACGCACCAAAACTGTGGTTCTCGTTCACCATATAGTTGATTTGCAACTGTGGAGACCAGCCCTTCCACACGTTTTTTATCCTCTCCTGCTTGGTGATGCCTTTGTAAACCTCATCGCCGCAAAGGTAGTACATGTCGTTTTCCTGGACTCCCCCGGTATGACCATAACGGCCAGCCCAGAACGAGGCTGTGATGTCGAGACCTCCCGTGCGATAGTTCACGTCGAGGTTGTTGGTCAGCGTGTGGCCATACTGATATATTCCAGTGAGGTTGTCCTGGAAACTGATGCCCTCGCCCTGCGCCTTCTTGAGCGTGATGCGGACCACGGCCTTCGTCGAGGCTGAGTAGCGTGCACCGGGGTTCTGCACCACTTCCACGTGCTGTATCTGGTCGGAGCGCAGACGCGTGAGTTCTTTCATGTCCTGCACACGTCGGCCGTTGATATACACTTCGGCATCGCCGCGCCCCAGCACCTTCACGGCGCCGTCGCTTTCGGCTTCGAGCGAAGGGATTTTCGACAGGGCATCGCTCACGGATCCTGCCTTCTCGAGGATGGTTCCTGCCACGGTGGTGCGCATGGCATCACCTTTGACCAGCGTCTTTGGCAGCTGGCTCTTCACCACCACTTCGTCGAGCATCTCGGTGTCTTCCTTCATCTGTATGTCCAACAGGGACGATGTTGAAGGCGTTAGGGGGATGAAGCGGGTCTCGTAGCTGATGCTTGTCAGTTTCAGGAGGCTTCCGTTCTCGCTCGAAATGATCTTGAACATACCTTGCTCGTCGGTGACGGCGCCTTGCACAAAGGTTGAGTCGGGCGATAGAAGCACCACATTCACGTTGGGCAGAGGTTGGCCATTTTCGTCGGTTACTTTGCCATCGACGTCCTGGTTCATGGCCGATAAGGGCATAGTTATGGCTATGACAGCAGTTGCAGCTGCCATTCTAAGATATTTGTAAAGCATTGTGATGGTCAGTTACTTGTTCTTGCTTCTGTTGCAGATGTCGTCAATGATGAATGAACTACCGATGAATATCAGGAGAATGGGGGCGAAATAGACCGACTCGGGTTCGTCGGAGACTCTTTCGAGCCAACTCACGTGGATCAGGTGAAGCAGACTTGCCAGTTTGATCAGACTTGCGACAATAAAGATGATACCGAAGATTGTTTTAATTTTCATATTCTTGAATTTTTTAATTGTTAATTATTAATTGTTAATTGTTAATTTACATTGTTAATTTCCCTTCCTTGATGCTTACTCCACCAAAGAAGTTGCTTGCCACGATGTGAAGGCTGGGGACGTTGGGCTTTGGATTTCTGTCTGTCTCATTCCCCACACCACCAATGAAGCTTCGGCTCTTGACCACTACGTTCACTGTGGAAGGAACATAAAGCTCCACGCCGCCCAGGAAGGTGTGGATGTCGATCTCCTCGTCCTCGGTGATGACAGCCTTGCGCAGATCCATGCTGATGCCGCCGCAGAAGGCATCCAGCCGGGCTCCCTTGAACGTCTCTCCCTGATACACATATTCGTCGGCACCGTAGTGAATTGAACAGTGGATGCGTTTTCCCTCGTCACCGATAGGCAGGGGGCGTCGAAGCCATTGGTCACGGTCGCGCATAAAGCTTTCGATCAGCAGTTTTATGCCTACATATATTAATAGAATAGGAGTGAGGTAGATCATCCAGCGTTGTGCGAAAAGGTTTTCGAACCAGTCCAGATGGATGATGTCCCAGATGCTTGCCAGCTTGAGTATGCCGGCTACGAAAAGTGTGATTCCAACGAATGTCCTTGCTTTCATATTCTTTGCAGATTATTTTTAATCAAAATTGCTCGCTGCAAAGATATAATGTTATGCAAAAACCTGCAAAATTCTGGGATATTCTGCAGGGTTTTGTGACGAATGGCCAAAAATGATGGGATAAAAGGTCTAAATGTGACGAATGGTTTGGAGAAATGACCGAAAAAGTGTATCTTTGCGCCCATCATGAAGAATGGACAAAATGAAACTTTGCGGACGCGAATCATCAGCGTCTGCTTCACGATACTGGCACTTGCGGTCTTCAAGCCCTTTGGACTCGATGCGTGGCAGTGGGAGGCTTATGCCCACCTGCTGATGGTCGGTTTGTTGGGTGTGTGTGTTTGTATGCTCACCGAACTGATCTTGAAATGGGTGGTCAGGATGCCGAGGCGTTCGGACAATGGAGTGGAATACATCATCCGACGCAATCTGTGGTTCCAGCTCATCAACACGCTGCTCGTCACAGTGATGATCTGCCTCTATCGGCACTTCCTGCTCAGCGATCGGGTGGAGGGCAACAGGCTGTCGTGGAGCAACTTCTTCGAGACGCTTGTCATCATCGCTTTCTGTTCGTTTGCCATCGGCCTGTACTGGCGATTCAAGTTCCGTAGTCGTTATCTGGCTGCCGAACTTGAGGAGACACGTCTTTTGAACGAACAGTTGCAGCAACTGCAGCAGGATGCCGTGCAACGTGTTGATGCTGCACCATCGGTCGAGACGATTGAGAAGGAAACTTTGTCGAGGGAACCCGTCCCTGGCGCAATCGTGCTGAAAGGAACGACCAGCGACTCGGTGACGATTCCCCTTGCCGACTTTCTGTATGCCGAGGCAGTAGGTAACTATGTGAAGGTATATCAATGGCACGACAACGAGCTGCGAACCGATATGATTCGCGCTACGATGAAGCAGGTCGAAGGTGATCTGCAGGCAAGCCGGTCGGTAGTGCGTTGTCATCGCGCCTTTCTGGTCAACCTGCAGCAGGTCGAGCAGATTGTCACCCGTTCGGGAGCGATGCATCTGCTCATCAGGCACAGTCACGACTCCATTCCCGTGTCGCGCAGCAATGTCGCACAGGTGAAGGAGGCGATTGGGAATCTTGTTCCCGTTCGGTCACGTCCGAGAGAAGCGCCTATAGAAAATGAGACCCAAGAACATTTGTCCCTTAAAATCCCTTAGATTCCCTTAAAATCCCTTAGAATCCCTAATAAATTACCAACTCTCCTCCCGTGTGACTGATAGGAGCATTGTCGGTGTCGAGACCTTCCTCGGGGAAGCCTGCCGTGGTGCGTGCCGTGACGCTGCCGCCCGTCTGGTAGTAGGTGGGCTGTCCTTCCAGCTCCTTGGCACGCTGGGAATCGAAGTTTTTGGGTATGGAGGTAGCCCAGGGTTTGAGTTGGCCTCCGTTGATGTCGATGCCATCGTTGTGGGAACTCACGGCATTGACGATGCCGCCATTCACGGTCATTGTCATCAGGGCGTTGATGGCATCGTCGTAGGCTTCCACGTTCAGGATGCCGCCGTTGATGATGATGTCCCTTTTCGATTCGAGGCCTTCAGCTCCCGGAGTGCAGGTCGATAGCGTGATGGTGCCGCCTTCGATGAGGATGGTACCCTGTGCCTTGATGGCCTTGGCTGTGCCCGAGAAGTCGTAGCGCTCGAAGCCGGGAGGTGGAAGGGGAGGGGTTTGAGGGGTTTGAGGGGTTTGAGAGGTTTGAGAAGTTTGAGGGAGGCCCAGACCTTTGCCCAGCCATACCGACTGGGGAAGCACTTGCATGTGCTCGGGTTGTCCGCTGGTGGTGATGGTGATAGTCGGGTCGTCCTTGATCTTGAGGTTCCCGTCGATGTTGATGCCCTTGTGTCCTGTTCCTTGAGCGACGATGGTCAGCGAGCCGTCGCCGCCGATGGTGAGGTCACCAGCGGCTGTGATGCCCGCATCGCCGAGGGTATTCTCGGTATTGTCGGCCAAGGTAAGAAAAGTGGATTTGTCGCCCTTCAGCACCAAGGCTGCGCCGGTAGGATTCAGCAGCTTCAGGCCTTCGAGCAGGATGAAGGTCCTTTTCGCGGCCGTGAGTTCGAACTGTCCGTTCTCACATTCTCCACTCAAGTGAATCTTCAGACTCTTGCCCACGGTCTCGTTGGCAGTCATCGAGAGGAAGCCTCGGTCGATGGTCCATTTCAGACCTGCCGAGCCCTCGCCTCTGATGCCGACACGTTCTCCATTCCATTCCACGTAGATGTGTTCCGTCACCTTGAAGCGCGATGAGAACATAAGTATTGCTGCGATGAGCGCGGCGATGATTGCCAGTGCGGCTATGGCTTTCTTCATTTGTTCTTTAATCTTTTTCTAAATGCGGCGCAAAGATAAGGATATTTCTCTCCACTTCCAAATATCTCCACAACTTTTGTGGAATATTCGGCATGAATTGGTATTTTTCTTCGCAAATATTTTGAATAATGCAGAGTATTCCTTATCTTTGTCCCGTCAAATCAATATCTTACTACTATGACTCACATCAAACCATTACTCACTATCGCCATCGTATCGTTGGCTTCATTTGCCATGGCTCAGACGGAATCCGTCGAACAGATTTACGAAAGGTACGACATAATCACGGAGGCAGAAGAGCCCGACACGGCAGCAATTCGTGTACTTATCGAAGATTGGGAGAAGGATTCTCCTAACGATGCAGATCTCTTTTATCTACGATTCTTTTACCAATCCTCGAAAATAATTCAGGAAGGAAGGAATTTGTCTGTTTCGCCACAAAAAATGGGTGACTATATGGGTCTTCAATTTGTAAAGGATTTCCAGCCTGGAGCTTTCGATTCGGCCTTTGAAATCCTTGACGAAGGTATTGCCAAATATCCGAACCGCTTGGATCTCCGACTAAATCGTGTATATACATTATTTATTAGTCATGAGAATGACAGGGCACTTGAGACGCTCCTTCAGACAATCTCTTACTCCAAGCAAATCAAAGAGAATTGGCTCACCAGACACGACCTGCCTCTCGAAGATGGATTTGAGGAATTCGAGCTATACATGAATGAGGAAATTGGATCCTTTTGGAATTCCGACGATTTTGCGAATGCCATGACCTACGTCGAAAGCTTCATCGCTGCCTATCCTCAAACCTTTATGTTCCGAACCAATCATGCAGCCATTCATGCAGCTATGGGCAACACCGATCAAGCCATCGAAGAGTTTCTTTTGCTTGAGAAAGAGAATCCCAAGGAAGGATACTGCATCATCTCCTTGGCACAATTGTACGCCGATTCCGGCAATGAAGATAAGGCCAGGGAATACTGCGACAAGGCCATCGCCATTGATGAACAATATGCACCAAGGACGGAGGATATCATGAGGAGATTCGAAACCGTCAAAGTGGATTTCGATGAGATCAAAGAATACATGAAGGATCATGAAGCAGACTATCGCGACATCGAGAAAAGGTTTATTGAAGGAGATCCAAGAATGAGTCTGCGCGATCTCAGCATCGTCTATTTCGGACATGCGCTTACTCCAGAATGTAACAGCACACAGCTTTGGGACATCAACGCCGACAGCCTTCTGCGAAATGAGAAATACGAGGAGCTCCTCAAAGTCTGTGAAGAAACGCTTGAAAAGCATCCGGCAAGCCTTGCTGCAAACCTATTTGCATCAATGTGTTCCGAACATCTGGATAACCCTAATGGAGAACTCTACTACCTCAGATGTTCCCAGATTGGACGCATGATTTATGAAGGAGCAGGCCGATTGTTTGATTTAGGAGGAACCGACGATTCAGATTCAAAAGAAAAAGAGGGTGATGCCGACAGCGACACTAATGAAAGTAACCCAAGGATTTACAAAATCCTTTGGCGTGCCGACGAGAATGCTTTCGTCGATTACATGCTCAGGGACGAAGACAAGAAAGAGGGACTTTATTTCACCGAACCCGTTTACTTCATCGAGAAAGATTTCTAATACTACTAGAGATGGATGAGGTGGAGGTGAGCGTGAAATTCAAACTCCCAAGAGATTGGCCAGCAAGTAAGGTTTTGGGGATATGTCTTGACAAATAAAAATGAAAAAACAAAAAAAGAAAAAAAGATTTTACCAATTTTACCAATAATCTATAATAATCACTTTGAATATTCTGTCGGCCGCCACGATGCTTGCGCAAAATGCGGAATTACTCTGTCGGCAGTCGGAGTGTTTCTGCAGTTGTATAATGTACTCTGTCGGCTGTCATAGTGCTTCATTCTGCTGCATAAGGTATTCTGTCGGCCGTGAGAGTACTCTTTCCTGTAGTATCGCGCACTCTGTCGGCCGTCACGATGCTTGCGCAAAATGCGGAAGTACTCTGTCGGCCGTCGTAGTATTTCCGCAGTTGTAGCAAGTACTCTGTCGGCCGTCATAGTGCTTCTTCCTGCAGCATAAGGTACTTTGTCGGCCGTGAGAGTACTCCATCTCGTAGCATAAAGTACTCTGTCGCCCGTCACGATACTTGCGCGAAATGAGGAAGCATTCTGTCGGCCGTGAGAGTATTTTCTCCAATTATTTTACAAAAATTTTTTCCTTGAAGAAACAGAATACGCTAAGAGGAGGCTTGTTCCATTTTGGAATAAGCCTTGGGAATCAATAAATTACAAATTCAATTTAGACGATTACATGGAGTACACCCCACGAAAAACTTTTTTTCTTTTTTTGTTTTTTCATTTCTTCAGATATTTTATTTCGCCGTTGATGGTGATCACGTGATAATCGCTTGTCTCGTAGTAGTGCGAATACAGAAAGGCAGGGACATCCTCTGGACTGCCGACACAGGTGACCTCGTCGGTGCCTTCGAGCAGCGAGGACATTGGCATCTGATAGACATAGAGGAAGTAACCGATTCCGTCGTTCTCATGGTATCCATAAGTGAAGGTGTCGTTGTAGATCTGATAAGGAACAGTGAGCGTGATTTTGGGTCGGTTTACGAACCGGATGTCCGTAGGGTCGCCTACAGGATATCGATAGACACTTCCGTCGAGTGCTAAATACACGTAATCCTTGTAAGTGCCGCAGAACTGGCATTCTTCGGTGAGCCTGATGCCTTGCTCATTCCTGCTCTCACGCGTGGAAGAGGGAGCATCCCAGGTGTCGGTGTCGGGATGATAGGTATAGAGTGTCGTGCCCGAAATGCCTCGGAAGGTGTTGTCGTCCTCGAACCATGCATTGCGCAGCACCGGCTTGTGGGCAGTGAGGTTTTCCCACTTGGATTCCACCAGGTCGTAGCGGGAGAGAAAAGCAGAATCGGGTGTCCATAAGGTCAAGTAGTAATACAGGGCATAAGCATAGCGACCGCCAATGCCGAACATGCGTGTATCGACGGAATTGTCGGGACCCGCCGCATTGACATTCTTCCAAATGTCGGTCCTGTGCTTTTCGAGGTTGAAACTCGCGAAGAGGCCATCGATGTAGGAGCAGAGACGATCGCCGACACGGCAATTGTGGTTGGAGGCACTATTGCCCCAACTGCTCCAAGGGTCGCGTGTGATGACAATCGAATCGTTTGATATGATCGTGATATCGCGTCGCGGGTCCTTGACGACGATGGGGCCGCTGGCCTGAGAGAGGGACTGTGAACGATATGGGACGGGCAACAGGGAGATATGATGCTCGTCCTGGTCCAATACACGGGAGTAGGTGGAATATGAATGAAAACCCGGGTAGGCCGTATAATTCACGCCAGGTGTGGCATGGGAAATGTAGATGGTGAGAGGTTCGCCGACCTTTGATTGCAGGGGCACAATGCTATCGATGAGCAAGCCCTCGACATAAACATCCAAGGGATAACTGCCGGCATATTGCCTGAGGTTCGCCTTGAGGGTTCCATAGGCATTGCACTTCACGCCACTTGCCACGATGCTGTCGTGATAGCATTTCAACCTTGCTCCGCTGGTGTCGAGACCCTCGGTGCCGCTGATGGAGATGGCGCCGCCCGACGTGGAGAAGTTACTGCCGAAGATGCGCAGCGTACCCTTGTTGCCCGTCGGCTCGTCGAAGTCGAAACGTGCCGACTCGATCTGGATGGCGTTGGTGCCGGGGACAACCAATGTCTGCTCATCGCTGCGGAAAGTGCCGAGTTCGGTGCGGATGAAGGCGCAGGCGGTGATGACGTCGTTGGCGTAGGCATTCAGGCTCTCGTCGGTATAGGTGATAGGCTCGAAGGCATGGACCTTGAGGATGTCGGTGCGCGATCGGTTTCTTTCCTGGGATACATTGTTGTTGTCCTGATATCTCTGGACGATGCCCACTTCCTGGATGCTGATGCCCGAACCGTTCTCGACCATCACCTCATAATGCGGACTGTCATCGACGAGCGACATCTGCAGGGCGACATGGATCTGCGGGTAACTGGTCAGTTCGGCATCGGCACATCCCGTGAGGAGCGCTGCTGAAAGAACGAGGAGTGAGAGAAACCAATTAGTTTTCATAGTGGTGTTCCTTGTCAAAATGGTTTATTCTTCTTCGAGGGTTGGACGATCAGAGGTTATAGGAGACCTGCAACATGCCGCCGATGCGGCCGACGTGGCCCAATTCCCAGATGAATCGGCCCGAGAAATAGAAGGAATGACGGCGCGAATACTGCCATTCGACGCCAAATCCAGCCAGAACGGCGAACGAGACGGCGGGGATGGACTCCTCGCCAACCTCTTCCTTCAGGAAATTGATGGCGTTGTGATAGTCGATATAGTCGAGGAAGTCCCGACGGAAGTATCTGTAGTCCATCGAACGCCTCAAGTTGAACGAAGCCTGTGCTCCCAATTCGTAATAGGGCAGCACGCGCGACGGCCGGGTGATGGACGTGTAGCGAAGCATCTGGGGCAACGAGAGCGAGGTGACGTTGTAGGCGACGTCGCTATAGAGCGCCGTTTCGGACGAGAGGGAACCGTTGGCTGCGTATTTCTCGAATGTGAGTTCGGGGTGATAGGATAGCCCGAATATGAACGGAATGTCGGCAAAGACGCCTGGCGCGACACTCACGGCGAGGTCCATCGTGTACCCCTCGGCGAGCACCTTGGTCAAAGGCATCGCGAGGTGCACGCCCCACTTGAAGCGAGGCAGGTGGGAGGCATAGCCCGACAGGGCAAGGCGATGGGCATCCTGGAAGGCTTCGGGCGTGGGCGGCAGCTGGTCGAAATAGGCTCGCACGTCGGGGTCCTGGGCGATGGGATAGGAGAGCAGCAGGGTGTGAAGGGGCGAGACATAGCCCGTGGCGGGATCGTCGGCCAAGGGGTAGAGCTGCTTTTCGCCGTTCTTCTGCACGTAATAGATGGGATGGCGCGCAGCCTCGTCGTCGAAATAGACAAAGAAGAAGAGGCTGTCCTGATAGAAGCCGACGCGACGCAGGAAGAGGTGCTTGGTTTCGCCGGCATATTCAAAGGTGTGGCTGACATACATTCCGCGAGAGGACAGCTGGTAGCCGATGGCATTGTCGGGGGTGAGCACCAGGGGCTTGTTGTCGAGTTTGCTTGTGCAGGAGAGAGAGAACTGCCGCTGGTAGGGATCGGTCTCCACAATTTCCCTGATGGGAACGGCGTTGATGTTTCCTGCCGAGTCGGGAAACAGGGCTCGCTGTGCCGAGAGCGAGGAGCTCAGAAGGAAGAACAAGAGAAAGAGTCGTATTTTCATGACAGGTCAGATAATTTTATGGATTTCGCTGCAAAGATATAAACAAATGCACATTTCTCCAAATTTTCCGGCAATATTTTATGCCAAATTCAAAGTTCAAGTGTCATTTCGGCAAATAACGATGCAATAATTGTGAAAAATAATGATTATCCCTTTTGTTTGATTCCAAGCTTAGGATTTTGTTGTTATCTTTGCCGAGTTATTATATAGAAAATATGAAGTATTTCCTTTTGATTCTGCTTTCTCTCATCCTACCATTGAAAGCCATGGCCCTGGATGTGAACAAGAAGTTCGGTGCTCCTACCGCAGAGGAGATGTCGATGACCGTGTATGAGGATGATCCCGAAGCTGCGGCCGTGATTCTATATAGCCACACGGAAGCGAAGTTTGAACAGGCGGGTGAGAATTTCGGAATCGTCTATAAGGTAAAGGAGCGCATCAAGATCCTCAAGCCCGAAGGCATCGAGCAGGGCGATGTGAAGGTGGTCTTCTACGACCCTGAGAAGGAGACGCGCAATGAACGCGTGTCGCGCATCAAGGCCACGTCGTACAACCTGGAAGGCGGCAAGGTGGTGAGTTCGAAGATGACCAACGACCTGAAGAACAAGGAGCGCATCAACGAAAAGTATTGCCAGGTGAAGTTCTCAATCCCCAATGTCAAGGTGGGGTCGGTGATCGAATATGAATACGAACGCCACAGCGACTACTATTTCACCATCAGCGACTGGTATGCCCAGAGCCAGGAGATGCCCGTCTTCTACACCGAATACTCCCTGGTGATTCCTGCATGGTTCAATTTCCATATCGAAAACAGCGGCATCATCCTGCTCGACCAGGATGTTGACATCACGTCATTCACATTCGCGACATCGAAGGGTTCGGCTACGGTACAGGCTGGCGTGAACAAGTTCTTCGGCTCCCGTCTTCCCGTTGTCAAGGATGATGACTGGGTATATTGCGTGGAGGACTTCCTGACAAAGGTGGTGCATGACCTCAACTGGATAGAATTCCCCAACAGCGGGCGCAGACGCTTCACGACGACGTGGGAGAAGGTCGATAGCGTTCTGATACAGGATGAGGACTTCGGCAAGTTCTACAAGATGAACAATCCACTGGCACAGGAACAGGCCGCCCTCAATCTGCCCGACACCCTCCCAGTGAGGGAGCGCACCGCCCGGCTTCGGGAACTGCTGAAGAACAACTTCGCGTGGAACGGCAACTTCGGGATCTATGCCGTCGGGGAACGAAAACTGCAAAAGGAACGCACGGCCAACAGTGCCACGTTGAACTTTGCCCTGAGGAGCATGCTGCGCGATGCCAACATCCAGGCACATCCCGTCGTGATGAGTCGTCGTACACGCGGACGTCTGCCACAGTTGCATCCCAGTGGAGAGTCGCTTAACACGATGTGCCTGCAGGTGATCGGGGAAGATGGCGAGCCGTTCTATATCGATGCTGCTGCCCCAGGTTGTCCCGTGGGTGTGCTGCCCGACAATCTGCTCGTGGAGCGAGCCCGCGTGATTCGTGGTGAAAACTCTGCCGAATGGGTTGACCTGACCCATGTCAGCTCCGGCCAGATTTCCTCGTTCTCGAGGGGAACGCTATCGGCTGACGGCCAGCTGGAGGGAACACGTGATGTGGATTATCACGACAATTCCTCGGTCGTGTTCCGTCGCAACTTCTTTACGACAAAGGACAGCACGGAGTTCGTCCAGAAGATTGCCAATCGCAATAAGGTGGAGATTGAGGAATATCATGTCAGCGATGTCAAAGGGTACGGCCCGGTGGTAAGGGAGAACATCAGATTCTCACGTTCCTGCGAGAATGATGGAGAACACATCTATCTGAATCCGTTCCTGTTCGCCGACATGGAGTCACCTTTCAAGGCCGAGGAGCGTGTCCTGCCCGTCGAATTCCCCTATGCCGTGCGTGAACGCCACGTCATCCAGATTGATTTGCCGGAAGGCTATGAGGTGGAGGAGTTGCCACAATCAATCCAGGTGAAGATGACCGATGGCGGCATGAACTGCCGCATAATGACGAGTCTGGCAGGCCGGAAACTCAATATCCAAATCAGTTATAACCGCCAATCCATGTTGTATCCCAATGAGTATTATCCCTCGTTGCGCGACTTCTGGTCGAAGCTTGAGTCGAAGTGCAACGAAATGATTGTGCTCAAGAAAACTGAACAATAATTACTTTTCTTTTAACACGAATTATCACGAATTAACGTAAATTTTTCAGTAGTATGTCAGTAAATGACTATTCTTTCAGAATTCTTCTGATTCTGCTTACACTCATCCTGCCACTGGAAGCTATGGCTTTGGATGTGAACAAGAAGTTCGGCAAGCCTACCGACGAAGAGATGTCGATGACCGTTTATGCACCCGATCCTGACGCGGATGCGGTGAAGCTTTACAGCGATACCGACGTGCAGTTTGATTTCATGGCCGACGATTTCTGGGTGGTCTATCGCGTGAAGGAGCGTGTGAAGGTCCTCAAGCCAGAGGGCGTTTCGGCTGCCGATGTGACGATAGTGTTCTACGATCCGCAGGGTTCGTCGAACGGCGACCGCATCTCGGGCGTCAAGGGTTCGGCCTACAACCTGGAGGACGGCAAGGTGGTGCGCTCGAAACTCACCGGAGACCTCAAGAGCAAGGAGCGCGTCGATAAATACTATAGCCAGGTGAAGTTCTCGATCCCGAACGTCAAGGTCGGCACGGTGATCGAATACGAGTTCCAGCGTCAGAGCCCCTACATCTATACCATCTCCGACTGGGATGCCCAGTGCGCCATGCCCGTGTTCTTCACCGAATACACCATCACCATCCCCGAGTGGTTCAACTTCAACACCGCGATGCATGGCCGCGCTACGATCACCGGCTCGCGCAAGGACGACACCTTCAAGGCGGTTCTGCCCGGTGGACTGCTGACCTGTGCTGCCACTGCTCATCATTTCGAAGGAAAAGAGTTGCCTGCGGTCAAGGACGATGACTACATCTGGTGCGTCGATGACTTCATGACCAAGGTAGAGCACGACCTGCGTTCGATCAACATCACCGGCTCCTACTACAAGAACTTCCAAAGCACGTGGGAGGACGTTGACAAGATGATGATGGGCGATGAGGACTTCGGAAAGTACTTCAACATGGACAACCCGCTGGCCAAGGAACAGGCCGACCTCAAGCTAGATGGACTTACTGCCAAGGAGAAGACCGAGAAGCTCCGTGACCTGCTGCTGGCCTATTATACCTGGGACCAGAACTATGGACTCTACGGCATTTCGGCGAAGAAACTGCAGAAGGAGGGTACCGCCAACAGCGGCACACTCAACTTCGCCCTGATGAGCATGCTGCGCGATGCAGGTATCACAGCCTGCCCCGTAGTGCTGAGCCGCAGGAGCAAGGGACGCTTGCCCTATGCCCATCCGAGTGTGGCTGCGCTGAATACGATGGTGCTGGCTGTGGCCGACGCTGCCGACAGCACGGTGTTCTATGTCGATGCTGCCGCCAAGGGTTATCCTGTGGGCACCCTGACAGCCAATGAACTGGTGGACCGCGGACGAATGCTCACCAAGAGCGGCAACGCCCGCTGGGTGGATCTGCGCGACTGCTGCGATGGCAAGGTCATCACTTTGGCCAAGGCTACCATCACGCCCGAGGGAATGCTGCAAGGCAATTACAATGCCGTCTATCACGGCGTAGCGGCCGGTCATTATCGTGACGTCTATCGTGATGTGACTGACAGCGTGGCGTATGTCGAGCATTTCGCCACTTCGAACAATGTCGAGATCGAATCGTTTGAACTGAAGGGTATTGATTCGAACAGCGACGAGGTGAGGGAGGACCTCACGTTCAGCCGCAGTCTCAACACCGACGACGAGCACATCTACCTCAACCCGTTCCTCTTCATCGATGCGACCAACCCCTTCAAGGCCGAGACGCGTGACCTGCCCGTCGAATTCATGTACAATACGATGAATCGTCAAACCATCCAGCTCACCCTGCCCGATGGCTATGTGGTAGAGGAGTTGCCTTCGTCGTTCACGCTGGTGATGCCCAACGAGGATATGAATGCCCGCATGCGTGTGCGCCAATCGGGCAATACGCTTGTGATCAACTATAATTTCAGTCGCAAGACCTTGCTCTACGACACCGATAATTATTCCTATCTGCGTGACTTCTGGGCCACGGCTGAGCTGAAGCTCGGCGAGATGATAGTTTTGAAGAAGCAGCTATGAGAAGACTTCTGTTCTCTTTGCTTGTGGGCGGATGCCTGATTTCGCAAAACGCTGATGCGCAGGTGGCTACAATCGTGGAGTCGAACACCGAATTCGAATGTACCGGCGCCAAGACTGCTACCCTGCGCGAGCGTCGCGTGATCGTGATTCACAATGCACATGGCGACGACCTTGCCATCTTCCACTGCTGGTGCGGCCCTGGCGACGACCTGAGCCGATTCAGCGGAGAGGTCGCTGATGCACAGGGCAAGGTCATCAAGAAGATCAAGAAAAGCGAACTGACGCGAAGCGAATACTCCACCGAGTTCAAGTCGGACGACTTCTTCTACTATTATCAGTACAGTCCCATTTCCTATCCCGTCACCGTGACCTACGAATGGGAGGAGAAGTTCACGGGCGGGCTTCGTGCCTATCCTCCGTTCGCTCCCCAGACAAGGTATGAGGTGGATGTACGCGAGGCGAGCTATCGCTTCATCGCGACGCCCGAAAATACCATGCGATGGCATGCACGCAACTTCGAACCCGAAGTCGTGACACGTGAGGAAGGAGGCAAGAAGATTACGGAATTCAAGCTGGAGAACCTGCCTGCCGTGAAGCGCTACACCTATGCCCAGGATCTGGACGAGCAGGTGCCTGCCGTCATCTTTTCGCCACTTTCGTTCACGATGGAAGGCTATCCCTGCGACATGACCAACTGGGAAACCTTCGGCAAATGGGTCTATAACCTCCAGCAGGGGCGTGACGTCCTGCCCGAAGCCATCCGACAGAAGGTGCATACCCTGACCGACACCTGCACTTCCGACCGAAGCAAGGTGCACGTGCTGCGTCAGTTCATGGGCGAAAATACGCGATATATCAGCATCCAGCTGGGCATCGGCGGCTATCAGACGATGACCGTGGATGACGTGGTGAAGAAGGGAATGGGCGACTGCAAGGCTTTGACCAACTACTTCTGCGCCTTGCTTGGCGAAGTGGGTATTCCCGCACATTATGCCCTGATTTCGACCGAATACAAGGATTTGTTCCCCGACTTCCCGAGTTTCAGCCAGCTCAATCACGTCATAGCGCACGTGCCATTGCCGGACGATACGCTTTGGGTGGAATGCACCAATCCGCGTGTCCCCTTCGACTACCGACCCTCCAACTGGGCGGGCCACGAGGCGCTGCTCATCACTGCCGATGGCGGCAAGCTGACCCGTGTGCCGGTCATTCCCGATGAGGAAAACACCGAGGACAACAGGATTCGAATTGCCCTCGAGGCAAATGGAAATGCGACCGTAAGCTGGCAGGGTGTGGAACAGAACCGTTGCTTCGAACACGACCTGCCATTGGCGCTGATGAGTGCAAGCGAACAGCGCAAGGCCATCCTCGAATCGTTCAGAATGCCCAAGGCGTCAATCTCCGATCTGAACATCAAATCGGAAGGTAAGCAGCTGTTCTTCAACATGGAGGCCACGAGCACAGGCTATGGACGTGTGAGCGGGTCGCGTATCTTCATCCCGTTCTCCATCCATCCGTATTCGGCACTTCGCAACCCGAAGGAACAGGCGCACGTGATAGACCTGGAGAATGTGGGATATACTTCGACCGACAGCATCACCATGGTGCTGCCCGAAGGCTATGCCATCGAGTCGGTTCCGAAAACCCAGGTTGTGATGTCGGAGTTCGGCAGTTATACGTTGGAAAGCCAAGTGGAAGGCAACGAAGTGAAACTTGTCACCACGTTCAAGATCAAGAGTGGAGTCTATTCCGCCGAACTTTTCGAGCAATGGGTTGCATTCCGCAAGGCGGTGTCTTCGGCCTGCAATGGTACGGTGATTATCAAGAAGTAGTGACTTTTATTTTAATGATTCTTTTCGTCGCAGGGGTGACCTTGTGACGATTGCTCATATGCAGCCCGATTGCCCAAACGATGTCGCCCGTGGCATCGCACAGCAGCCAGGTTGTGGCCTTCTGCATCGGGCTGTAGTGGGCATCGGTGAACAGGTCGGAGATGAGGCGCGTCCGTCCCTTCATTCCTAATGGGGCAATGCGGTCGCCTTCCTTCCATCGGCGCAAGGTGAGGGGATGGGTGAGGGTGTCGGCATCGAAAGTGTTTTCGAAAGGCGACGAAGGGCGAGGCACCAGTCGCATCGGGGCGTCGAGTGTCTTCTCCTCGAATGTGAGTTGGGGGCGATGGCTATCCAGTTCCTGCTCGTCGAAAGGCATTGTATAGAGCAGTTTGGGTGTGCGAACGACCTGGGTGCGCGAAGGGATGGTGTGTTCGGCCGTCCATTCGTGCAGATAGTCTTCGAGATGCTCGGGAAACTGTCGTGCCGCCTTGGCGATGTTCAGTTCGTCCCATTCGATGCCCCATTGGCTGTGGTGTTCGGTCAGCGCTTCGAAAAGCCCGAGGTAACGATCGGCAAACCATTCGGTGCCCTGCAGATGCTCCATCGTGCGAGTGATGCCTTGTCGTGCCTGTGGAACCATCTGCTCCATCAGAGGGAGGAGCTGGTTGCGAATCTGGTTACGCAACGTTTCGTTTTCGGCATTGGTGCTGTCGATGACGTAACTCAGGCCATTGTCGCTCAAATAATCGACGATGTCCTGCCGGCTGAGGCAAAGGAGGGGACGGATGATGTGTTTCGCTTCATTCCGGGCCACGATGCCTGTCATCCCATGGATGCCCGTGCCTCGCATCAGGTTCATGAGCATCGTCTCGATGCTGTCGTCCTGGTGATGACCGAGGGCAACGAGTATGGGGTTCGAGGGGTTTGAAAGGTTCGAGAGGTTCGAGGGGGTTGTGGGAGGCAAACAACCTTTCGAACTATTCGAACTTCTCTTAACCTCTCTTAACCCCTCACCATCGGTGAGGCTTTGCCACCAATTGTACCGAAGTTCACGTGCTGCCATTTCGACCGAGAGATGGTGTTGCTCCATATAGGCAAAGGTGTCGAAGTGACGAACCTCCAGGGGAATGCCGAGTGAGGCACAGAGCGCTTCGCAGAACTGCTGGTCGCGGTCCGATTCGGCTCCACGCAGGTGGAAGTTGCAATGCAAGGCCTTGCACTTGTAGCCCAATGTGTGCAGGATGTGCAGCAGGGCTACGGAGTCGGGGCCGCCGCTGAGAGCCACGTAAAGACCCCCTCCATCCTCCGCACCCCCTCTATCCCCCGAACAGCGGGGGCAGAATACCTGCATAGGGGGAGGCATTAGAAGCTCGTTTTTTTCGATGAATTCGGCGACGCGTTGTAATATATGTTGGCTCTTTTGGCTCATGATGTTGGCGATTCGTTGATTTTTCGCTGCAAAAATACAAAAAATATCGTGAAAATTTCACTATTTCGAAAAAATTAACTATCTTTGCCGCGCATTTTTCAAGAAAAAATATAAAAACTGCATATATGATAGAGAAGATTAACGCCATGATGGCCGAGATTCAGGCCCTGAAGGCAAACAACGCAGAAGACATTGAGGCGCTGCGTATCAAGTATCTTAGCAAGAAGGGCGAGATCACTGGCCTGATGGCAGAGTTCCGCAATGTGGCTGCTGACCAGAAGCGCGAACTTGGTCAGAAGCTGAATGCATTGAAGGCTGCTGCTACCGAGAAGATCGAGGCCCTCAAGGCAGAATATCAGTCAGAAGACCACATCGATACGAATATTGACCTGACTCGTCCTGCCTATCCCGACGAGGTGGGCACACGTCACCCCCTGAGCCTTGTTCGCCAGGAGATCGTTGACATCTTCGCCCGCATGGGCTTCTCGATTGCCGAGGGTCCCGAGGTGGAGGATGACTGGCACGTCTATGGCGCGCTCAACTTTGCCGACGATCATCCGGCACGCGATATGCAGGATACGTTCTTCGTGCAGCAGGACCCAATCGTCGTACTGCGCAGCCACACCTCTTCGGTGCAGGTTCGTGTGATGAACCAGCAGAAGCCACCTATCCGTGTGGTTTGTCCAGGTCGCGTCTATCGTAACGAGGCCATTTCGGCACGTGCTCACTGCTTCTTCCATCAGGTCGAAGGCCTTTATATCGACAAGGATGTGTCGTTTGCCGACCTCAAGCAGGTGCTCCATCAGTTTGCTGTCGAGATGTTTGGTCCAAACACCCAGATTCGTCTTCGTCCAAGCTACTTCCCATTCACCGAACCATCGGCTGAGATGGACGTAAGTTGTACGTTGTGCGGTGGCAAGGGCTGCTCGATGTGCAAGGGTGCCGGTTGGCTCGAGATCATGGGCTGCGGCATGGTCGATCCTAATGTCCTCGAGGCTTGCGGCATCGATTCGAAGGTTTACACCGGCTATGCTTTCGGCATGGGCGTTGAACGTATCGCCAACCTCAAGTACCGCGTGAAGGACCTTCGCCTCTTCTCCGAGAATGACAAGCGTTTCCTCAACGAGTTTGCAGCCGCCCATTAATTGTTAATTGTTAATTATTAATTGTTAATTGATTAATGGACCTCATCCCCAGTTTCGCCGTCGATCATACCAACCTGCAACCTGGCATCTACGTGAGCCGTCAGGACGAGGCAGGAGGTGTCGTCATCACCACCTACGACATCCGTATGACTGCGCCCAACCATGAGCCGTGCCTCAATCCTGCGGCCATCCACACCATCGAGCATCTCGTGGCAACCTATCTGCGCAATCTCGATGGCTGGAAGGAGAACATCATCTATTGGGGGCCGATGGGTTGTCTGACAGGCAACTACCTCATCATGAAGGGATATTATTCCTGTGAGGAAGTTCGACAACTGATGATCGGCGCGTTCGAATATGTGCGTGACTACGACGACGAGGTTCCCGGCACCACACCGGCCACCTGCGGCAATTATCTGATGCACGATCTGCCCATGGCCAAATATGAGGCAAAGCGTTACCTCGAAAGGCTGAGAAATCACTTCTGTTCGGAATATCCGGGAGTCGAACGACCCGAGGATGCCAGCGGAAAGGTGTTTTTTGATGCGTAATGCAAACGAACGAATGAACACGCTGTGAAACGATATCTATTATTTATAATATGTAGTCTGCTCTTTCTGCTGCCGGTGGTAGCCTGGGGGCAGACTACTGCATTTTCGGAGTCGCATACCCCTCGCTACCCACGCGTCAGGCCCAAAGAAGGCGTCAAATGGTGGAAGATGCTCTACGATGGAGGAATGACACGCACAGCCAGCGGCCAATGGTATATGGAGATCCCCGAAGGCATCAACGACCTTTCGGTGATGAATTTCGTCGATGGCTACAGTTTTGGTCCCCATGCCATCTTCGGCTATATGTCGCCCTCGCGTCAGCGATTCGAGGTGGAGGAGACGGTGCGTTGGGCAGTGAGCCGTGAAGCCTGGCTTGCCAAAGGTGCCTTGCGCTGGTATTCCCCCGTCGAACGTGCCGTGATGGTCGAACTGCATGGCGGACGTCATACCGAGGATTACGACCACAACCCGACGATGCCGATGTCGCAGTCGCTGCTCGCAACAGGTATCTTCGGATGGAATCATTACAAGCTGCTCGAACGCACCGATGCCGGTTTGCGCCTGTCATTCCCCGTGGGCAACGACCTTGACATGAAGATGCACCTTGCCTGGGAACGTCGTCGCGAGATGGAGAATCATAAGTTGACCACCATCTTCGGTACGCATGGACAGGACAATGTGCCCCGATTGAGGGTAGGCAAGACGGCCAGCGAACTGATGCTCTACGAGGGCGAAACCGATGGCGACATGGCACTGCTCAACCTGGAGTTCAATTACCAGTTCGGCCAGCAGCATGTGGTCTTTGACGATATGACCTGCCTGAGCCGTTCGTCCTATCCACGCTTTTCGCTGCTCACCGACCTGGGTATGGGCAAATGGCACTTCGCATCGTTCGACCTGCGCATCAGTGGTGACAACAACCTATCGCGCGGCGAGGATGAACTGAGTTATCTCGTCAGTGGAGGTGCCATCTACAAGCACGGCGACCTCAGTCTCACCGATTGGCATCACCTCGACGCCTCGCGATTCTGGTGGCAGAAGGACAATGCGCTGTCGCGTTTCGTTTTGCTCGACAATTACGAACTATCCACCGACCGTTCCTGGATGGAAGGCCATATCCAATGGGCGTCCGACCGTATGCTGCTCACCTGGCTCACCCGCAACGGGATGTTCCTCAAGGAATATGTGCAGGCCCACGTAGTGAAGGTTCCCACCCATCGTCCGTATTGGGAACTGCAGTATGGCATCGACCTTTTCCGTTTTTGGAAATTCGGCGTCGCTGTCGGCTTCGACGATATGACCTGCCGCGGCGCCGCCTTCACCATGTCACTGGACATCAATAAGGCAAGGGATTTTAAAAACAAAAAATAATAAACAATGACCCCCTTAGCAGAAAGAATGAGGCCAAAGAGCCTCGACGGATATATCGGACAGAAGCACCTGGTGGGACAGGGCGCTGTGCTGCGTCGGATGATCGAATCGGGACGCATCGCCTCGTTCATCCTCTGGGGACCTCCTGGCGTCGGCAAGACCACGTTGGCACGAATCATCGCACAGACCCTCGATCTGCCGTTCTACACGCTCTCAGCCGTAAGCAGCGGCGTCAAGGAGGTGCGCGAAGTGATCGAGCGTGCCAAGAAGGATCGTTTCTTCCTGCCCAACGCTTCACCCATCCTCTTCATTGACGAAATCCATCGCTTCTCGAAATCGCAGCAGGATTCGCTGCTCGATGCCGTCGAGCGTGGTGTCGTCACCCTCATCGGTGCTACTACCGAGAACCCTTCGTTCGAGGTGATTCGCCCCTTGCTGAGCCGTTGCCAGGTCTATACCCTTCAGCCACTCAGCAACGACGACCTGTTGGGCCTTATGGAACGTGTCCTGAAGGAAGACCCCATCATCTCGAAGCGAAAAGTCGAGGTAAAGGAGACTAGTGCCCTGCTTCGCTATGCAGGAGGCGACTGCCGCAAGTTCCTGAATATCCTCGACCTCGTCTGCGGTGAGTATGCCGACGATGATTTCGACTATGCCGATGACAATGACGACGACGAACCAACTGATAATGAAGACGACGAGTCTGCTGGCGCTTCGAAAGAAGAACCCACCATTGTCATCACCGATGCCTTGGTTGCCGAAAAGCTCCAGGCCAATCCGATGGCGTATGACAAGGATGGCGAGATGCACTACGACCTGGTGTCGGCTATGATCAAGTCAATCCGTGGCTCTGATCCCGATGCCGCCATCTACTATATGGCCCGCATGATTGAAGGAGGGGAGGATCCCGTCTTCATCGCCCGTCGTCTGGTCATTTCGGCCAGCGAAGATATCGGTCTGGCCAATCCCAATGCCCTCCTTCTGGCCAATGCTGCCTTCGATGCCGTACAGAAGATAGGTTGGCCCGAGGGGCGCATCCCCTTGGCCGAGGCTTGTGTCTATCTTGCCTCTTCGCCCAAGAGCAACGCCTCCTACCTTGCCATCGATTCTGCTTTGCAGAAGGTGCGCGAGACGGGCAATCTGCCTGTGCCCCTCCATTTGCGCAATGCACCCACCAAACTGATGGCACAGGAGGGTTACGGCAAGGGGTATATGTATGCCCACGACTTCCCCGGACACTTCGCCTATCAGCAGTATCTGCCCGATGCCCTTGTCGCTGAGGGAGGAATGCAGCAGTCGTTATTCTATCATCCTCAGCCTAATGCGCAAGAAGACAGACTGAAGGCGCAACTTTCGGCATTTTGGGGTGACAGATTCAAATAAATAGTGGCTAAAAATATTCATTTTTCCCCCATTTTCTTAATATTATTCGAAAAAACTTGACAATCTCGAATTTGTTTCGTATTTTTGCGTGTCAATACAAACCCCTAAAACTACTTTTTATATTGACAATTTCAAACATACAATAAACTTAAAAGTATGAAAAAGTACAACTTCTATGCCGGACCATCCATCCTGAGTCCGTTTGCAATCAATGAGACCGCTAAGGCAGTACAGAACTTCGCAGGCACTGGCCTCTCTATCCTTGAGGTCTCACACCGATCCAAGGAATTCCAGGCTGTTGTCGACGAGGCTAATGCGCTCGTGAAGGAGCTGCTTGACGTTCCCGAGGGCTACGAGGTCCTCTTCCTCGGCGGTGGCGCCAGCCTCCAGTTCTATATGATGCCTCTCAATCTGTTGAAGACCAAGGCTGCTTATCTCGAGACCGGTACATGGGCTTCCAATGCCATCAAGCAGGCCAAGTTTGTCGGCGAGGTGGAGGTTGTAGCAAGTTCCAAGGACAAGAACTTCACCTATATCCCCAAGGGCTTCACCGTACCTACTGATGTCGATTATTTCCACTATTGCTCCAACAATACCATCTATGGTACCGAGATGATCGAGACTCCCGACGTTGCCGTGCCCCTTTGCGCCGATATGTCGTCTGACTTCCTCTCTCACCCCGTTGATGTAAGCAAGTATGATTGCATCTATGCAGGTGCCCAGAAGAATGCAGGTCCTGCAGGTGTCACCATCGTAATCATCAAGAAGGACAAGGTCACCAAGGAGGGTCTTCCCACCATGCTCGACTATCAGACCCACATCAAGAAGGGTTCGATGTTCAATACCCCTCCATGTCTCCCCATCTTCACCGTGCTTCAGACCCTCAAGTGGTACAAGGAACTCGGCGGCCTCAAGGCCCTGGAGCAGCGTGCCATCGAGAAGTCGACCATACTTTACGACGAGATCGACCGCAACAAACTCTTCCGTGGCACCGTTGTTGCCGAGGACCGCAGCCGCATGAACGTCTGCTTCGTGATGAACGATGAGTACCAGGAGCTCAACGACGCCTTCTTCAAGTTCGCTTCCGAGCGTGGTATGGTAGGCATCAAGGGCCATCGTTCAGTGGGCGGTTTCCGCGCATCGCTCTACAATGCTATGCCAAAGGAGGGCGTAGAGGCTCTCGTAGCTTGCATGAAGGAATTCGAGGCAACTATCTGATAGTTTATTATGGGTATCGTTCAGAAGATTGATATCCCCAACATCCTGGGGACTCCCGGACGTGAAACCAAGTCTATTCCGTTGTTTGAATACAATTATCCAAAGTCAATGAAGATTCTTATTGCAACCGAAAAGCCCTTTGCTGCGGCAGCAGTAAAGGCGATGGAAGAGATTATCACCGGTGCTGGCATCGAAGTGGTAAAACTCGAGAAATATACCGAGAAGCAGCAGCTCCTCAATGCTGTGGCTGATGTCGAGGGTATGATTATCCGTTCCGACAAAGTCGATGCCGAGGTGCTCGATGCTGCCAAGAACCTCTGCGTGGTGGTTCGTGCCGGTGCAGGTTACGACAACATCGACCTGGCTGCTGCTACAGCCCACAACGTTGTGGCAATGAACACTCCTGGCCAGAATGCCAATGCAGTTGCCGAACTCGTCTTCGGTATGCTCCTTTTCCAGTGCCGCAACCAGTTCAGCGGTGCTGCCGGCACCGAGCTCAAGGGCAAGACCCTGGGTCTGCATGCTTTCGGCAACGTGGCTCGCAATGTGGCTCGTGTCGCAAAGGGCTTCGGCATGGATGTCTATGCCTACGATCCCTTCCTCACCCGCGAACAGATTGAGGCAGGTGGCGTCAAGGCTGTTGATTCGCTTGCCGAACTCTACAGCACCTGCCAGTATGTCAGCCTCCATTGCCCTGCTACCAAGGAGACCATCGGCAGCATCAACTACGACCTGCTCAAGGATATGCCCAAGAACGCTTGCCTGATCAATACCGCCCGCAAGGAGGTGGTCGATGAGGCTGGTCTGATGAAACTCATGGACGAGCGTCCCGACTTCCGCTACATTGCTGACGTGAAGCCAGGTGCAGCTGATGAGTTTGTGGCTAAGTACGGCACTCGTGTGTTCTTCACTCCCAAGAAGAGCGGCGCGCAGACTGCTGAGGCCAATAGCAACGCAGGCATTGCCGCAGCCAAGCAGGCTTGTGGCTATCTGAAGGAGGGCATCGACCGCTTCCGCGTAAATTGATGGCCAAACTGTTCAACGAATTCGAGCCGTTCCTCAACGATTGCGAAACATACGTTTGGGAATGGTATATCCCGGAGCACAAGGTACGCTTCGGGATACCTTCGTTGAATACCCCATGGCTCGAAGACAAGGAGAAGAACATCAAGCTCGACACTATGCTCGAGCGTGTTCATCCCGACGATATCCAGAAGGTCCTCGTTCGTCATACTTCGCCTCTCTACAAGAGTGACAAGATGTTCGAGGTGGACATCCGCATCAATGTGGCTGCCGAACTGAAACCCGATGGACAGAGTTCGGGCGAATACGAGTGGTATGGCTTTCGCGGCAAGACTGTGAAGCGCGACCGTATGGGTCGTCCCACCTATGTCCACGGCATCGCCATCAATCTCGACCAGCGTTATCGTGCCCAACTGAAACTCATCAACCAGAAGGAACATCAGTTGCAGCATGCACGTCAGCAACTCGACTATTCCACGGGTATCATCCAGGAGGTGGGCGTCTTCTTCCGCAATCTAGCCGAGAATGCCAATCTCTTCATCTCGTCCGATGGCATTTCGAAGTCCGAGGATATGCTGATGCATCTTTCCTCGCTCAAGGACAAGGTCAGTCACCTTCTCGAACTCACCGACAAGTTCAAGTTCACCGTCGGAGGTAATGATCACTCCGACAGTTATGACGTGCGGCCTCTCGTGTTGTGGGAACACCTTGCCGAACTTCAGCAGGTCTATTCTTTGAGGGCTGGCAATCGTGTGAAGTTCTATTTCGCCAACCTCTACGACAATCAGGTCATCTACGTTGATGTGAAACTCCTCGACCTGCTGCTCGATAATCTCATCAATCCGCAGTTCCAGTCGCAGGTTGCAGGCACAACCACTATGAGTTATGTCGTCGATCTGGCGAGGGAGGAATTGGCCATTTCGGTGACTTGTGTGGGCACCAGCACCACAGAGGCTGAGACGCACACTTCTTACACCGAGTCGGGGCTAGTGCTGAGTGTTTGCAGGCTTATGGCCAAGCGATTGTTTGGCGAAGTGCAGGTCATGCAGCAGGAGACGGGCAAACTGAAGTACGTTATCACCCTTCCCCTTGATGCACGAAAGGCAGCTAATCAGTTGTCGTTTAAGCATATTGATCACCACGATGGAGAAAAGCAGGAAGATGTACTCGACGAATTAAATCGTGAACACGATGCCGAGGCTGAAGAGTTGCTTCAGAGCCGTGCGTCCTTGCCCCATGTCCTCATCGGTATGCGTGACAATGCCAGTTTGTACAGCAACCAGCACCTCTTCGACGTCACCGTGACAGCAACTACCGATGAGTTCCGCGAGGAGTTTGACAGACTTGACCCCGACATCGTCTTCCTCGACTCAAGTCTGCCTGGCAAAATGATGGTCTTCGACCTCATCTCATATATGCATGACAAGGCACCCGAGACCCCTATCATCATCACCGATGATTACGGACAGCGTGCTCTCCACAAGCGCGTCCAGCAGCTAGGGGCACGTTATCTCCTCAACAACCCCTTGTCGCTACGCAAGGTTAATCTGATGATAAAGAAATATCTGAAGTAAGATATATCCAAGGTAACGTCCCTTAATATCCCTTTGTATCCTTAAGAATCCCTAAATATCCCTTAGTTAATATGGCAAAAGTTCGTCCTTTCAAAGGTTTTCGTCCATCCCCTGAGCTCGCACCCGTCGTTTCTTCACGTCCCTACGATGTCCTGTCTTCGCAAGAGGCCTACGATGAGTGCAAGGGCAATGAGAAGTCGCTCTATCACATCATCAAACCCGAGATAAATTTCGACCCGATTGCTGACGAGCACGACCCCAAGGTCTATGATGTTGCTGTCGAGCAGTTCAAGAAATTCAAGCAGAACGGTTGGCTCGTCCAGGACCCTGCTCCTTATTATTATCTTTATAGCCAGACCATGGATGGCCGTACCCAATATGGTCTCGTCGTTGCTGCTAATGTCGATGACTATCTTAACGGCGTCATCAAGAAGCACGAACTCACCCGTGCCGACAAGGAGGAGGATCGCATGAAGCACGTGCGCTGTCTCTCGGCCAATATGGAACCCGTGTTCTTCGCATTCCCCGACAACGAGGTGCTCGATCGCGTCATTCGCGAGACGGCTGCTCGTCCAAGCGTTGAGCGATTCACTTCCGCCGAAGGCTTCATCCACGAGTTCTGGGTAATCGACAATCCCGACACCATCCAGACCATCACCGAAGCTTTTGCTGCCATCCCTTATCTCTATGTGGCCGACGGACATCATCGCACGGCTGCTGCAGCCCGAGTAGGGCAGGAGCGTGCCCTCCAGAACCCCAATCATACGGGCGACGAGGAGTACAATTTCTTCCTGGCAGTGTGCTTCCCTGCTGGCCAACTCAAGATTATGGACTACAACCGCGTAGTGAAGGATCTCAACGGTCTTACTAGCGAGGAGTTTCTGGCCAAGGTGGCTGAGAATTTTGTGGTTGAAAAGATGGGCACCGAGATTTATCATCCCGTTCGTCTCCACAACTTCAGCCTCTACCTCGATGGCTATTGGTACAGCCTCACTGCCAAGCCGGGCACCTACAACGACAACGATCCCATCGGCGTGCTCGATGTAAGCGTCTCTTCCGACCTTATTCTCGACCGTATCCTCGGAATCAAGGACCTTCGTCGCGACAAGCGTATCGACTTCGTAGGTGGTTTGCGTGGCCTTGGTGAACTCAAGCGTCGTGTCGATAGCGGCGAAATGCGTGTGGCTCTTGCCCTCTATCCTGTTTCGATGGATCAACTTATGAACATCGCCGATTCGGGCAACATCATGCCACCCAAGACCACCTGGTTCGAGCCCAAACTCCGCTCTGGTCTCGTGGTTCATTCGCTCGACTAAGGGATTATAAGGGATTATAAGGGACTTGAAGGGATATTAGGGGACGATTGTTCCTTGGTTCCAGTTCTTATCTAGGCGATACTAACGTCCCTAAAAATCCTCAAATATCCCTTAATATCCCCAAATATCTCAAAAATAAATCCTCCCTTGAACCAATTCAAATACATAGTCAAGTTCTTGATAGCTTTGATTACTCAGTCCGACCAGGCATGGAGCTACCTTGCCAACGCCGAGACTAGGGAATCAAAGCCTGCATACATGCTGAGGAACTACTTCTATCCCTTGTTGGGCATCATGTCGTTTGTCATCTTCCTCTTTGCAGGATGGCGCAGTCCCAATCCCGAGGTGAGTTTCGACTTCCAGTACGGCATGACGAAGATGGTGCCCGTCCTTGTAGCCTACTTCGTGGGGCCCTATTTGGCCATGATGCTCATCAAGACGATGCTTGTCAACATCTTCGATTTACCCCATCCCGACAAGGACCGACTCACCAACTTCGTGTTTTACAGCACCAGTTTCCTCATGGCTATCGAGATGCTGATGGCGGTCTTCCCGGCTTTCCGGTTCTTCGAGTTCATCGCGTTGTATCTTGTCTATATCACCTGGAACGGTTCGCATACCTATATTCGTGTGGCCGAGAAGAGGCGTTGGTTGTTCGGCTTTATGTCGTTTCTCGTCATCTTTTTCTCGCCTAGTCTCATCCAGCACCTCCTGCAGTTCCTGCAGGGATGAGCCGATTTTTACGTTTTTGATTGAACTATGGCAAACAACAATAAGAAGAAAGGGGCAGGCAACGCGGCCGTCAACATCCGCAACAAACGTGCTACCTTCGACTATGAGATTCTCGATACCTACACCGCCGGCATGGTGCTCACAGGTACCGAGATCAAGTCGTTGCGTGCAGGCAAGGCCGGACTGACCGACTCCTACTGCCTTTTCGACCATGGTGAACTGTGGGCAAAGAATGTATATATAGCCGAATATTTCTACGGTACCTATAATAACCACAACGCCCATCGCGACCGCAAACTGCTTCTCACTCGACGTGAATTGCGTGGCCTGCAGAACAGTTCGAAGGAACCTGGATTGACCATCGTCCCCCTTCGGCTCTTCATCAACGAGAAGGGGCTTGCCAAACTTGATATCGCACTCTGCAAAGGCAAGAAGCAGTACGACAAGCGCGACACAATGAAGGATAAGGAAGACCAGCGTGCGATGGATCGTGCGCGCAAAGATTACGGTAAATATTGATGGAACAGTATCCCTCACAATTGCTGACCAGCGCCATCGACGAGTTCGCCAAACTGCCCGGCATCGGTCGTAAGACGGCGCTTCGCCTAACGCTCCACCTGCTTCGTCAGGAGCCCGAGCGAGCCATTCACCTTGGCGAATCGCTCATACGTCTGCGCAAGGAGGTGCGTTACTGCAAGTGCTGTCACAACCTCAGCGACTCCGACCTCTGTCAGATCTGTGCCAATCCCAAGCGTGATGCTGCCACCGTCTGTGTGGTCGAGAACGTTAAGGAAGTGATGGCCATCGAGGCCACACGTCAGTTCCAGGGCCTCTATCACGTCCTCGGTGGGCTTATTTCCCCGATGGATGGCATCAGCCCCCAACAACTCGAGATTGATAGCCTCGTTGAGCGTATCCGCCAAAGTCAGGCCGAAGGTCAATCGCCCATCAACGAGGTGATTCTCGCCCTCTCCACCACCATGGAAGGCGATCTCACCAACGGATACATCTTCCGCCAGCTTCAGCGCTTCCCTCATCTCAAGGTCACCACTCTCGCCCTCGGCGTCAGCGTAGGTGACGAGATTGAATATGCCGACGCCGTTACGCTAGGCCGCAGCATCCTCAACCGCACCCCATTCTCCCTTCAGAGCCCTGCGTCCACCTATTAACCCTCGTGGACCTCTGGTCGCCCCCTGGTCGTCCTCCGTGTTGTCCCCGGTCGTCCTTTGGCCTTCCTCCCTGTTTCGTCGTAGCCAAGTTTGGCTGCTTCTCGTCCCCAGCGTCCCTGTTGCAGCCGTCCGTGGCTGCTCTCATCATAATGATTCCAATGAAAATTTTCCCCCTCGCGGTCCTCACCGCATTCATCACCACCACCGCCCTCGCACAAAACGTGCAGCAAGTCACCATCGGCGACAATTTTGACTATGGTCTCACCTATAGCCTGCCTATCACCAAAATACAGATTCAGGTCTCTGCCCACTGCACCAAGGTTGTGGCCGGAGAGTTCGCAATGTATGCTGAGAAGTATCTCGGCCTGAAGGATGTGCCCCAGCAGGACCAGGTCACTTGGGAAATCACCCAGATACAACTCCGTGGTGCTGCCCAGGCCGACACTGCACGTACCTATCATATCTATTTCAGCGACAAGGCTGCTCTTCCCACCTTTTATCTCACCGACGACCGCTGCCTCTGGTCCATCAACCAGAAGCCCGAACAACCTGTTTCGTCTGTTGAGATGCCATCTCAACTCCAAAAGTCAACTTCTCTGAAGTTCAAACCCACCGATGTGATGACCAGCGATCTGCTCAAGGCCGGCAGTAAGGCAAAGCAGGCCGAACTGGTTGCCGAAGAGATCTTCAGCATTCGTGAGAGTCGTTCTGATCTCATCCGTGGCGAAGCCGACAATGTGCCCAACGATGGCGCACAGTTGCAACTCATGCTCGACCATCTCACCGCCCAGGAGGATGCCCTGCTCTCCCTCTTCGTCGGTACCACCACCGAGACTGACGTGGTACGCACTTTCGACTACATTCCCAACGACGAGGTGGAACGTGAACTTGTTTTCCGTCTCTCGCGCGAACTCGGCTTTGTCTCTAATGATGACTATTCTGGTGCACCCTTCTACGTCGGCGTCTCCATCCTCGAGGACAACCGCATGTCCGAGATGGATGTCAACGCTCGCAAAAAACTCGAGAAGGGCATCGCATACTGCGTCCCCGGCAAGGCCCACATAACCCTCTACAACGCCAAATCTGTCCTCGCTGAAGGCAACATCCCTATGGCCCAGTTCGGCCATGTCGAGATGCTCCCTCAAGGCCAGTTCACCAACAAGAAGCGTCCTTGTTCCGCCCTCTTCGTTCCCTCTACTGGCGCCATCAAGCTTTTCGAACAAACTGACGCCCAGTAATTCCCCTCGTCCTGTATGGCGCGTTGCCATCGCGCCTCTCCACGTTCCTTTGTCACCCTCTGTGTCTCCGACAGCAGCCGTGTTTGGCTGCTAAGCATCCCTTCTCGGCTGCCTCATTTCCCTTTTAAAGTCTCTAATGAAAAAATACTGGATTCCTTTTATCACCAGCCTCCTCGTAGCCGCCGTCCTCTTCGTCGGCATCAAGCTCGGCGAAGCCCGTATGGCCAACGAGATACATGTCTATCAATCCGAACATCACGACCTCAACAAGATGAGCCGTGGCGGCCTCACCAGCAGCGAGGCCTCTGCCAAGCTTGTCTATCTCTTCGACCTCCTACGCGACCGCTACGTCGATACTCTCGACCTCCAGAACCTCGTTGAGGATGCCATCCCCACTATCGTCGAGGAACTTGACCCGCATTCTTCCTACATCTCACGCGAAGACATGACCGCCGTCACCGAACAGCTCGAAGGCTCGTTCAGTGGCGTGGGCATCCAGTTCAATATCCAGCAGGATACCGTCATGGTCATCCAGGTCATTTCGGGTGGTCCCTCCGAAAAGGTGGGTATTCAGCCCGGAGACCGCATCGTTACCGTTGATGACTCCCTCTTCGTCGGCAAGAAGATCAACAACGACGTGGTGCTCAAGACCCTGCGTGGAGAGACGGGCTCTGTAGTCAAACTCGGCATTCGTCGTAATACAGCAAGCGATTTGCTCCATTTCGACGTGGAGCGTGGTGAGATTCCTGTCAATAGCGTCGTTGCTCAATATATGGAGGGCAATATTGGCTATATCAAGATTGACAACTTCGGACGCAACACCTACAACGAGTTCTTCACCGCTCTCGTCAACTTGCGTGCCCATGGAGCCAAGGGCTATCTGCTCGACTTCCGTGGCAATGGTGGCGGCTATCTTGAGATTTGCATCGCCATGGTCAACGAGTTCCTGGGCAACAATCAACTCATCGTCTATACCGAAGGCCGTTCGCAACCACGTCAGGACCACAATGCCGACGGACGTGGCAACTTCCAGAACGATCCTGTCGTCGTCCTCATCGACGAATGGTCTGCCTCGGCTTCCGAAATTTTTGCCGGAGCCATGCAGGATAACGATCGTGCCCAGATTGTAGGTCGTCGCTCCTTCGGCAAAGGTCTCGTCCAGCAGCAGTTTGATCTCTATGATGGTTCAGCCTTGCGCCTCACCATCGCACGCTACCACACCCCCTCGGGCCGCTGCATCCAGAAGCCATATTCGATGGGGGAGGGCGAAGACTATCAGATGGACCTCATCAATCGTTACGAACGTGGCGAGTTCTACAACCAGGACTCCATCCACTTCGCCGATTCGCTCGTCTATACTACTTTGAGCGGACGCACGGTCTATGGCGGCGGTGGCATCATGCCCGACTACTTCGTCCCCAGCGACACCACCTACGTCTCAGCTTATTACAACAAGTCCATCAGCCTGATGTATTCCTTCGCGTTCCAATACAGCGACAATCATCGCGAAACGGTAACCTCCTACAAGGATTTCAAGTCGTTGCAGAATTATCTCGAAGGCCAGGGTCTTCTCAATTCCTTCATCAACTTCGCAGCTCCAAAGATTGGTCGTCCCACTTCTCGCGAACTGCAGCGTAGCGGTGCCGAGATGGAGCGTCTCATCATCGCCTACATCATGCGCCAATGCAAGGACGAGAACTACTTCTATCAGGAGTTTAACAGCAGCGACAAGACCTACCTCAAAGGCCTTTCCCTTTTCAGCGAATAGCCAGCGGTCCCCTCATGTCCCCCGTCGCGCCTATCTTTGAGCTCTTTCATTCCTCGTGTTAACGTCAGCAGCCATCTTTGGCTGCTCCTAAAAAATCCCTCCCATGCCCACCAAACAAGAACTTCTCGATCACCGCTATCTGCGCATGGCCGCCATCTGGGCCGAAAACTCCTACTGTAAGCGCCGTCAGGTAGGTTGTCTTATCGTCAAGGAAAAGATGATCATCAGCGATGGTTACAACGGTACACCCACAGGCTTCGAGAACGATTGCGAGACTGAAGACAATCGTTCTAAGCCCTACGTCCTCCATGCCGAAGCAAATGCCATCACCAAGGTCGCCAAGAGCCACAATTCGAGTGATGGCGCCACCCTCTACGTCACTGATAGCCCCTGCATCGAGTGTTCCAAACTCATCATCCAGTGCGGCATCAAGCGCGTTATCTACGCCCGTGAGTACCGTCTCACCGACGGTGTCGATCTCCTCCGCCGTGCCGGCATCGAAGTCATCTTCAAGCCCATCCCCGAAATTCCTCAAGACGGTCCCGCGACGTAGAATTATTCAATATAGCTTTTAATCATTTTATGTATTTTTATACCATTATCATCGGTTTGTTTCTTTTAGTCAGTTGTACAACGCAATCGAATGATGTTTCATTCGATGAAAGCGAGGATACTCTTCAAGACAGTTCTGTAAAAATCAAAATTGACAAGCCTATTGAGAATTGGTATGATAAGTATCTGGCTTCTTTGGGTTATGAGGGAAAATATCTTGAATACTTGGATGCTGCTTACTCTTCATTTCTGCTCAATAAGCCGAAGACGGCTATTTCTTATTGTAACAAAGCATTGGCTCTTAGACAAGGTTACGAAGCATACGGCTTGAAAGGGTATATATTATATCTCCAATACGAAGAAAGTGAAGAGAGAGAGAAAAACAATTATGGTGTCAGGGATGCCGCATACTCTTCTTTAAAGGATTTTGTTGCTACAAACCCGAATCGGAAAGATATCGATTTTTCAGATTATAGTCTTTCTTGTTACGTTATTTTGCATAAATATTGTATTTTATGTGTAGATAAATCTAAGTTTGAGGATGCTCTTGAGATTGCAAATGAGTTAATTGCGCACGATTCCAATAATGAGGATGTTATGTATTTGTTAGCCATCATTCATATGAAGCAAAAAAACTACTCCATGGCTAAAATATGGGCACGGAAAATGTTGAGCACACATCAAAATGATTTTGATGCCTATTATTTGTTATCCCATGTGGAAATAGCTACAGGAAATCAAAAGGAAGCCATACGGTACTTGGAGAAATGTTTCGAAATAGATAATGAGGACCCGGTAGTTCTAAATAATCTTGGTTTTATATACAAAAATACGACAACCGAGAAAGAATATGGCATTGAATTGCTCAAAAAGGCTGCAAGGCTAGGGCATCCTCTCGCACAAATGACTCTAAGTCATGATAATATTAAATGGTAATTATAGGGAAAGTATTCTCGGACGTCTCACATTTCAGTACAGTTAGTAATAAAGTATAATCAAGTGTCAAAGGTATTCTGCTCCTGTTGTTTGTGGAATAGTGGAGAGGGGTAGGCCCAAGGAGTCTTTTGTTTCTATTCGAACCCAAAGAACTCCTTCAGCCCTTTCTTCTCTTTAAGGTCATCGATGGTGAAGCCATATTTTGAAGCAGAAGCCAGCGTGATGACGCGTTCAAGGAATTCGTCATACGAGAGGTCGAACCATTCAGTAGGTATTTCCCTGTTGATGGTACCACCCCCATAGTGACTTCCTTCAGTCCACGACTCATCTAGTTCCGCTTCATATGTTTCGTCATTCCTCTTGTTGAAGCAATACCATGAAACACTTTTTTTCATGCCTTCACTAGCCTTTTTCGCAACCCGGCAATAGATCATGAATTTTACCTTATGTACCATTTTATATGAAATCAAAATAATGCACCAAATATGATATCCAAAATTCTATTCAGCCACTCTGGAAAGAACCAGAAGAAAATGATGATGAAGATGAACCCTATTTTTCCGCAAATCATAGTGAACTTTGGAGAAGGCTTCTTGCCCGTAATTATCTCGAATAGCGCAAACACGATAGCCCCGCCATCAAGCGGATAGATGGGGATAATGTTCAGTATCCCCAGAATTAGAGATACGGATGCCAATGGCATCAATATTTCATTTCCGCCTCTCGACATAAATTGCATAGCAATATACAGAATGAGAAATGTGGCGAAATTGAACAGCACCCCAGCTGCCGAGATGAGCAGACGTTGCCACGCAGGCTTATCTCTGATATTACCCTCCCCCTCGGTCGTGAACATAGTGACACCACCCAAGGGAAGCACTCCCAGACTCCATATGATATCACGCCACCAAACACCTCTTGATACATGTTTTGGCCTATAGGTCAGAAACGGGATAAAGAACACCTGCATCACCTTGATGCGGCATCCGAATGACGTACCTATGATCACATGGCCCAGTTCATGAATAAGAACCACAATGGCTATATAGATGTAGAATATCCAGTCAACATTTCCTTCACACCACCAATACCAGAAAGCCACACCCAAAGCAAAGGAAATCCAATTGAATGAAAAACCCTCTTTAGGCCCTTTGTCCTCATTCAGTTCGAGATTCATTTCTTCCGTAGATGCTTGGTTATACTTTGCTTGATTATTGTTTATTCCATTCTCTTCCATTTTCTTTTATTTCTATTGAAATGATGCGGCAAAGATAAGGATTTATTTTGATATACACAAATAAAAACTGGAAAAATCTGACTCTTCCCGAGCTCTCCGCAGACTGGATTCTTTTCGAATTCCTCATGATATTTTGATTCTGGTCTCCGCCCTGTGTCGAATTTGAGAATTAAAGAATAATGAAAAAGAGGCCCTCTATCCACTTGTTTGGGGAGATAGAGGGGCTTTTTGGCGAATACGGATACGTAGGACTCACTCGGCGAGGGTGAACCAGTCGTCGGGGGAGAATTGGAGGGGACGGATGAAGAGTTTGGCGCGGGCACCGAACTCGGAGTCGTAGGCGTGGGAGATGTAGTACCAATTGCCGTCGGGTAACTGATAGACAGAGCAGTGGCCGACACCGTAGTAGCGCTCGTCGGGGCCTACGAGGAGGGTTCCTCCGCCATAAGCGAGGTCTTTGCCATCGCGGTCGAGATAGGGACCAGTGATGGACTGGCTACGACCGTAGGCGACCTTGTAGGTGGAGTTCTTGCCGCGGCAGCAGTAGTCGTGGCTCACGAGGAGATAGTACCAATCGCCGCGCTTGAAGATGAAGGGTGCTTCGATGGCGTTATCGCCGGCTTCGATGGTATCCTTACCTTCGACGGTGATGGGGACCTCGCTGATTTCACGATGGCGATTGATGCGACGAGCTACGGTGACAGGTTCGCCGAGAGGTGTGCGGAGGTCCGGAGCCAGCTGCTGGAGCTGGATGCCGTCCCAGAACGAGCCCCAGACGAGGTAGTCTTCGCAGAGGTTGGGGTCGATGGCGTTCCAGTTGGTGACGCCTTTGTGTGAGACGACAACGGGACCTTGGTCACGCCACCGGAAGTCGGGAGATTTGGGGTCGAGGGTCTTGTTGACGGCGAGGCCGATGGCACTGCCGTTCTTGCCGAAGGTGGAGCAGGAGTAGTAGAGGTACCACTGGCCGTTGCGGTAGCTGATGTCGGGTGCCCAGGTGTGGCCCCAATAGCCGGGGACGGTGTCTTTGGCCCATTGGGGTATGGCTTCACGGTCGAAGACGGAGAGTTCTTGACGCCAGGTCTTCAAGTCAGCGGACGACATGACGCCTACACCTACACCGGTGGAGAAGATGTAGTAGCGTCCGTCTTCGCCGATGGCGAGGACGGGGTCATGTACGTCGGGATAGGTGGGATCGAACTCGGGATGGGGTGGACGCTTTTCGTTGCTGCAGCTGAGTAGAAGGACGGCAGCCACGAGGGGGAGAAGTGTGTTGCGGGTCATGTGTGATGGGGGTTAAGAGTGATAAGAGTAGCCATATAATGGCTGTATACAGAACAAAAGGGGGGTAGCTATTCGAGGAGGTGCATGAAGAAGAGGACTGCGGCGATTTTGCGATCGACGCCTTCGGCTTTGCCAATGGTCGCGTTGTTGGCATTGCGAACGGTGCCGTCGGACTGGACTTTACCGATAGTAGCGTTGCTGGCATTGCGAACTGTGCCATCGGATTCGATTTTGCCGATGGTGGCATTGTTGGCGTTACGGATGGTGCCGTCGGACTCGATCTTGCCGATGCGGGCGTTGTTGGCGTTGCGGATGGTGCCGTCGGATTCGACCTTGCCGATGGTTGCGTTGTTAGCGTTGCGGATGGTGCCGTTGCTCTCAACTTTTCCGATGGTAGCATTGTTGGCGTTGCGAAGGGTCTGGGCTTCGAGGGGGGCAGACATGAGCAACAGGAGGGAAAGAAGGAGGGGAATGACGTGTTTCATAGGGATGGATGGGCAACCATGACATGGCTGCATACTGAATAAAAGGACTAGGGCAGCGGTTGAACTGCTGCTTGCAGAGAAAAGCTGGGAACCTTATTTGGGACCGCGCTTGGTGGTGACGAGGATGGCGCCGTTAGCACCTCGGGAGCCATAGATGGAGGCTTCCTTGAGGACCTCAATGTGATCGACGTCGTAAACACTGATGAAGTCAAGGCTTTCGACTATCATGCCATCGACGACGAAGAGAGGTGTCTGGTCGGCATAGAAACTGTTGGTGCCTCGGATGTTAAGTTCGGCGTCCTGACCAGGACGGCCAGTCTGGTTGACGACGAGGCCGGGAACACGCCCCTGGAGGGCCATGGTAATGTTGGTGTAACCAGAGCGGACTAGGTCTTCACCAGAGATGCCACTGCTAATCTCGAGGCTCTCACGTTTCTTCACGAAGCCATATCCCCAGTTGACGAGTTCCTGATCTTCCTGTGCCTGCAGTTGGTCGCCGAGACGAACGCGGAGGCTCCTACGGCCTTCGACGGGGATGTCATATGTGCGTTTCTTGTAATAGATGTGGATGGTGTCGGTGGCTGCGACGTCGGTGAGTCCGAAACGTCCCTGTTTATCGGAGCGGGCTACTCGACCTTTGGAGATATAGATGCGGGCGCCCTTAACGGGGGTGCCGGAGATGTCGGAGACGATGCCATTAAAGGGGACGCCCTGCTGCTGGGCGAAGAGCGGGAGGGAGAGGAGGGCTAAGAGAAGGGGGAGGAGGCGATTCATAGAGGGGCGGGAAGGGATGAGTACAGTCAAACAAGAGTGGTGAGGTCGGTAGCCATAGATGGCTGTTGAAGGGGACAAGGGGGCTGCCACGGATGGGGACGGCCCAAGGGGACATAAATGAGAGGCGGCTGTTGGGAGCCGCTCTCTATATTTTGACGGTGAGGAGGGGGAAAGGTTTATTGAGAGGATGTATTTTTTTTGTAGGGTCAGGCGATTTCGGGCGATTTTAGGAAGATTGGGGGGGTGAATGGGCGGAAAATGGGGGAAATGTTTGGTGGGATGGGGAATTTTGCGTATTTTTGCGGGGTGATTTTGATGTTTTTTTTGATAATTATTCTTTTAAAATAATATAGAATATGAGATATAAAGGATCAGAGGAACGAAAGTTCTCGACGCTGGGGCGTCGGCTGAAGAGTGTCATGCTTGAGAAGGGACTGACGGTGTCGGCGGCAGAGTCGCTGACGGGAGGCACGATTGCGTCGATGGTAGCGCAGATACCTGGATCGTCGGCATACTTTAAGGGCTCGGTGACGAGTTATGCGGTGAGCGTGAAAGAAGAGGTGTTGGGCGTAGACGTGAACGTCGGCGGAGTGGTGAGTGAAAGCACGGCACAGCAGATGGCTATGGGCGTGGCTCGCCTGCTGAAGAGTGACTGCGCAGTAGCCACCACAGGCATAGCCGGACCAGGCGGTGCAGAGCCAGGCAAACCGGTGGGTACGGTGTGCATTGCAGCCATCTGCAAAGACCAGTGCGTGAGCTCGACCTACCACTTCAAAGGGAGCCGGGAGGCCGTTATTTTGCAAAGCGCAGATGCCGCTTTGGAACTTTTGCTTACTCTTTTACAGCAAATTGAATAAAAAGAGAGTTGATAATTTGTTCGCACGCGTGAGAATTAGTATCTTTGCACCCGCGTTTTGAGGGGTGAAACTCATTGCGCAGCGATTTTAACAACCAAATTAAAAATTGGACCGCCCGACTGTCAGGGTTTCCATTAACCAGTCCGATTTTTTGCAAAGGTGGCTTCCATCCGCCTTTCGGCGGTTGGAAAAAAGATTTACAAAAAACAAAAAAACGAACAACAATGTCTAAGATTTGTCAGATCACTGGTAAGAAGGCAGGTAGTGGAAATAACGTTTCACATTCGAAGCGTCGCACAAAGCGCATCTTCAACGTCAACCTGCAGGTAAAGAAGTTCTACGTTCCTGAGCTTGATGATTATATCTATCTCAAGGTTAGTGCAGCTGGTATCCGTACCATCAACAAAAAGGGTATTTCTGCAGCCCTGAAGGATGCAGGTTATGTTATTGAATAATCTAAAGCTACAAGAATACTATGGCAAAGAAAGTTAAGGGCAATCGCGTACAGGTTATCCTGGAGTGCACTGAGCAGAAGTCGAGCGGCGTAGCTGGTATGTCGCGTTACATCACCACCAAGAACCGTAAGAATACAACCGAGCGTCTTGAGCTGAAGAAGTACAACCCATTCCTCAAGCGCTACACCATCCATAAGGAGATCAAGTAATCCATCCTACGGATATTGAATATTAGTTAATCGTTAAAAATTAAAGTTCACAGACTATGGCAAAGAAAGCAGTGGCCACTCTCCAGACTGGTGAAGGCCGTACCTACAGCAAGGTCATCCGTGTGGTTAAGTCTCCTAAGACCGGTGCTTACATCTTCGAGGAGGAAATGGTTCCCAACGAGCAGGTTAAAGCCGCTATCGCAAAGTAAATTTGCAAAACACCAAATATTAAGGACTGTTGCAACACTACAACAGTCCTTTTTTTGATAGGTTCGGTAGTCATTTTATGTTATAAAACATATTTTTTCGTCCATTTTGATGAAAAAGTGAGAAAAATATTTGGTGAGTTGACTAAAACCCCGTATCTTTGCAATGTGTTTTTCATGGTATAAGATTTAAGGTTAGTGAAGATGGTCGTCGTGAGACGGCCCTCTTTTTTTTATTCTTTCAGGTCGGGAAGACCTAAAGCAGTTCGATTTCGCTATACTGCATGACGCGTTCGCAGTAGATGCAGCGCAGCGACTTCTGGTTCATGTCGAAGACTTCCATCTTGGTTGGGATGGGCTGGTGGTTGGTGACACACTTGGGATTGGTGCACTTGACGACGCCGATGATCTGCTTGGGATACTTGACGTACTTCTTCTCGACAATCTGGTAATCCTTGATGATGTTGAGGGTGACGTCGGGGGAGACTACGCTGAGACGACCGATTTCCTCATCAGAGAGATAGCGGTCGGCAATCTTGATGATGCCCTTGCGTCCGAGGGTGATCGAATCGAGGTTGGTACCGATGGTAATGGCGCCAGGGTGGTTGTAGAGGTCGAGGATCTGGACGATCTTGAACGTCACGTTGGCGGGGATATGGTCGATGACAGTGCCGTTCTTGATGGCACTGACTTCTAATTCTTTCTTTTCGCTCATTTCAGGTCAATGTTAAGCATTCGACAAATGATGGCCTCGCGGGCATAGAGTCCGTTCTGGGCCTGCTGGAAATAATAAGCCTTGGGATTTTCGTCCACGTCGTAGGCAATCTCGTTGACGCGTGGCAGCGGATGGAGCACGCGGAGGTTGGGCTTGGAGCCTTCGAGCATCGCATTGCGCAGGGTGTAGACGTTCTTGACCTGCTCGTACTCACGGAGATCGCTGAAACGCTCCTTCTGAATGCGCGTCATATAGAGGATGTCGGTGTTGGCGATGGCGTTGACATCGAAGATCTCGCTCTCGTCGAAATAGAGGTTGTGACGATTGCAGAAGTCGCGGTAGCCGTTGGGCATGCGCAGCAGGTCGGGAGCGATGAAGTGGAAGCGTGGATTGAAGAACGAGAGGGCTTGGACAAGGGAGTGGACGGTGCGACCGTACTTGAGGTCGCCAACCATGGTGATGTCGAGGTCGTCGAGGGTGCCCTGAGTCTTCCAGATGGAATAGAGGTCGAGGAGGGTCTGCGAGGGGTGCTGGTTGGCACCGTCGCCTGCATTGATGATGGGTACGTTGGTTACTTCGGAGGCATAGCGTGCAGCGCCTTCGAGGTAGTGGCGCATGACGATGACGTCGGCGTAGTTGGACACCATCTTGATGGTATCCTTGAGTGTTTCACCCTTAGAGGTGGAAGAGGAGTTGGGGTCGCTGAATCCGATGACACGTGCACCGAGGCGGTTGGCAGCGGTCTCGAATGAGAGGCGGGTACGGGTTGAAGGCTCGAAGAAGAGCGTAGCCACGACCTTGCCTTCGAGGAGGCGCTGGTTGGGGTTGGCCTCGAAACGGGCGGCATCGTGGAGCAGGGAGAGGATGTCGTCCTTGCTCAGATCGGTGATGGAGATGAAGTTGTTCTGCATAGTATGTGCACTATTTTCAGTTGGATTTGTTTTGACTGGAAAGCATGTTCTTGAGTTTTGGCGAATAGATCACCTTGTAGTGGTCGGAGTCGGGATCGCTACAGATGAAGTATGCCATAAGGGTAGTGTCGGCCTCGAGGATGCGGAGGGAGCGCTGGCTTCCGAGCACCATAAACGAGGTGGCGAGGGCATCGGCAGTGATGCAGTTGGGAGCGACGACTGTGCTGGACAGGATGTCGTACTGCGCGGGGTAGCCGGTGTGGGGGTCGATGATGTGTGCATAACGGCGACCGTCCTTGTAGTAGAAGTTACGGTAGTTGCCCGAGGTGGCAACGCTGCAGTCGGTGATGTGCATAATGTCACGCAGGACATTGGAGGTAGATAGGGAATCCTCGATGGGCTCGTTGATGCCCACGCTCCACAGCTTTCCCTTGGAGTTGTGACCACCACAGGTGATCTCGCCACCAATTTCGACCATAAAGTTGCTGACGTCGCGGCTGCGCAGGTAATCGGCTACCACATCGCACATATAGCCCTTGGCGATGGATGAGGCGTCGAGGATGACACGCGGGTCGTCCTTAAGGACATGTCCATCGGGGGTAAGGTGTATCTTTTCGTAACCCACGAACTGAAGGATGGAATCGACGGTGTGCTGCGACACACCATCGGCATTCTTGAAGCCGAAGCCCCAGAGGTTGACAAGCGGAGCAACGGTGATGTCGTAAGCACCCTGTGTGAGCTCGCTCACCTGGAGAGACTTCTCGAGGACGGTGCGCACGTAGTCGTTGACGATGACGGAGGTGTCACAGCGGTTGATGCGCGTAATGATTGACGTGTCGTTGAACATTGACAGCGAGCCGTCGAACTCGCGGAAGAGCCGCTTGATGTCGTCGTGATAGTCAGCACTGCCTTCGTACTGGATGTGATAGACGGTGTGGAAGACCGTGCCTTCGAGTTGCGTGAAGGAGCCGGGCTCATTGTCGGCCTGCCTGGTGGACGACTGTCGATGCATGGCGATGCCGAGGACACAGATAGCTGTGACGATGTAGATGAGGAGTTTGGCGGTACGCTTGCTCATGGGAAAGGGGGTTAGAAAATGTCGTAGAAGAGTCGGAAAGAGAATCCGATGTGGGACTTGTTGGAGCCGTAGCCAGGTACGAAGAATGGGGTGCCATATTGGGTTCCGCTCTGCGTGATTTTGGCCTTAAAATAGAGGTCCCAACCGAGGGAGATATGCTTGACGATCTGGACCTTGACCATACCGCCAACTTCGACCCACTGGGTAGTGTACTCCTGGTCGTTGATGGAGATGGGACCGAGGGAACCCCACAGCTCGTCGGCATAGTAGAGATTGGAGATATCGGCCTTGTTGAACGACAGTCCGTAGCGGAGGAAGACGAGGTAGAGGTCGTTGGGACGGGTGCTGTTGTAGTCGATGTTGTAGGCAAAACCAATTTTGCCGAAAGGTGCGAGGTTTGACTTGAAGTTGAACTCCTGCTTCTTGCCTGTGCCATACTCCAGACCGTTGTCGGAGGTTTCGTCGGCTATGCCCATACCGAAGGAAGCCATGGGGAAGAAGCGGTGGTGGAAGTCGGCCATCACCTGAGCTTCGAAGGAGGCATGCTCGAAGTAGAACGTATAGAGTAAGGGGTCGAGGATATCGACCGAAACATTGAGGCCGTTGAAGAAGCGATATCGGTACTTCTGGCCTTCGGGCAGCACATCGGGCAGTTCCTTCTGTTCTTCGGCCTTGACTTCGGACGAAACGGGAATGGAACGTCCCTGCGCCAGCAGCATGGGGCTGTTGGAGAGTAATAGTGCGGCGAGGGCCAGGGTTATGGCGTAGCGTGGATGGAACATTCCCGTGGATTAATATTCGAAAATGAGGTTTGTTGCCTCTCCATCGGCGACAACATTGTTGTTGTTGATGATGAGGTTGCTGATGAGGTGACGGGTGAAATGCACGTCGTCGATGCGGAAGAGGACGGTGCACCCGCACTCCATATCGAGGAACCGAGGTTCGACAGTATAGGATATATCAACGGTGTCGGAGGTGGTGTAGAGATCTCCGTAGTCGCTGTAGGAGCAATCGAGGATCATGGTGGTGTGATTGCCCTTGGGATTGAGCTGAAGTTCGACATCGGTGAACTGTGAGATGGAGGTCTTGTAGCCGAGGGTGTCAGAGAGACAGATGAGGCTGATGGAACGCATAGTTCGGCCACTGGTAGAAGTGAATGTAGTGGTCATATAGGCTTCGCGCACCTGTTCGCAGCCGTTGTCGCATGCGCACAGCAAAGCCTGGATGCAGCAGGCACCCAGGAGGAGGCGCAAGGCTCTAGATAGCGGACGAGAGGACGTGTCAGATGGTTTCAGCGATGTCATACTTGTTGCGTTCGGCCGATGTGCGAGAGATGAGTTCGCCGAGGAAACCGGCGAGGAAGAGTTGAGCACCAATAATCATACTGGTGAGGGCCACGTAGAAGGCTGGCATATCGGTGATGAGCGTGCCAGTACCTGCGGTGCTGAGCACGTAGATCTTGTGGCAGACGATGTAGAGGACGGCAATGAAGCCGATGAGGAAGATGATGGTGCCCCAGAGGCCGAAGACGAGCATAGGCTTGGCTCCAAAGCGATTGAGAAACCAGAGTGTGATGAGGTCGAGGTACCCGTTGACGAAACGGTCGAGACCGAACTTGGTCTTGCCGTATTTGCGTGCCTGGTGCTGGACGACCTTCTCACCAATCTTCTTGTAACCGGCATTCTTGGCTATATAGGGGATATATCGGTGCATATCACCGTAGAGCTCGATGTGCTTGACGACTTCTCCGCGATAGGCCTTGAGGCCGCAGTTGAAATCGTGGAGGTTATGAATGCCCGAGACGGCGCGTACGGTGGCGTTGAAGAGTTTGGTGGGGATGGTCTTCGAGAGGGGGTCATAGCGCTTTTTCTTCCAGCCGCTGACGAGGTCGTATCCTTCTTCCTTGATCATGCGGTAGAGTTCGGGAATCTCGTCGGGTGAGTCCTGAAGGTCGGCGTCCATAGTGATGACGACGTCGCCCTGTGCCATGCCGAAGCCGACGTGGAGGGCAGGCGACTTTCCGTGATTAGTACGGAAGGACATACCGTGCATCTGGGGATATTGCTGATGTAGTTGCTTGATGACCTGCCAGGAGTTGTCGGTGGAGCCATCGTTGCAGAAGATGACTTCGTATGAGAAGTTGTTGGCCTGCATTACACGGTCAATCCAAGCGGCGAGTTCAGGGAGGGACTCGTCTTCATTATAGAGGGGAATGATAACAGAAATGTCTAGCATATAGGGATGGGTTAGGAGGGGGTGCTTGCTTGGGGACGTTTGCGGACAATGAGGGCGATGGGAATCATGAGGACGATGGAGAGGAAGAGGTTGTTGGAGAGGGTGGTCATAGCCGTTTCGATGGGGGTGAGAACGGGCGCCTCCTTCAGAGCCTTGATAGCTTCCTCGAGTCGGGGCATGTATCGCTCGAAACTGCCTGATGCGGCAAGTGTCTGCTGTACGTTTTCGTATTGCTCGATGGCAGCTTTCTGAATGGTGTGAAGGTTGCCGGGCTTGATGTACTGATTGTAGACGTAGATGAAGAGTGCCTCGATGAGGCTGGCATAGAACATGAGCTGGACGCCAAACGACCAAGCCTGGATGCCACGAATGGCATCGTAGAGGATTTCTTTGCGAAGTTTGCGGAGAATCCACCATAGTGCAACGGGGGTGACCAGCATCATCGGGAAGATGAGGAGGCTGAGCACGACGTTGCTGTACATGGCGTTCTTGACCAGATATTCGAGGATGAACCATGCCGCGAGGGGCACGGCCATCTTCATTAGATAATTGTTGACTATAGTGGCAAGAGTGTTCATACTTTGTCTTCGAATGTTCGAAAATTGTGCTGCAAAGATACAAAATTGCGGGTAAAAAAGGAAATTTTCGGTTAGAATTAGCTTTTTTTGTCTGAAAAATTTGGCAGAACCGAAAAAAGTATGTACTTTTGCAGTCGGATGAGTGTCATACGGCATGCTCCTTCTAATCCCCCAGGGCTTGACCGCAGCAAGGGCGTGAGGTTGTAGCGGCGCGATGTGAAGAGCTCATCCATTTTTTGTTTTAAAGCATTGCCCCTAGTAGGAGCAATGCTTTTTTAGTATCCCATCATGGCTCCCCATGCCGTGAGGTGGTAGGCAGCGAGGAGGCCTGCAGCGTTGCTGGCGTAGGCGCTGAAGAATTGGCGATAGCCGGGCTCGTTGGCGAGGTGAAGGGTCTCTGGGAGGGTGACAGCCATTCCGCAGTGGTGATCGATGATGATTTCGCTATAGAACTGCGAACTGTGATACTCCTTGAGGACGATGTGCTGGAGAGCCTGAATTGCGGCATGGGCATTGGCTGCATCGACTTCGCCCAACCAGTTGATTACATCCAGAATATCGTAGTAATAGTATTTGTAGTGGACGCTTCCACCACTGCCAGTGGATTCGCGACCGAGGGGCTGGAAATAGTCGAGCCAGTCGGTGATGATCAAGGGATCGGCTTCGGCAAGCGGCTCAAGGCGGCTGGCATTGCTGCGTATGAGTTGCTGATAACTTGATGCAAGCTGGGGCATGAAGGTGAGGTCGTAGAGCGAGACACTTGCACCTTTCTTCGAGGCACCGTAGGGTGCATTCTCGTCGAAGTAGCAACGCATGGAATAGTCGAGAGCCTCGGGAAGGTCGGACAGAGATTTAACCCGTGAGAGGCGGGTGAAGACCTTGCGATAGGGCATACCTGCACCTTGCACTTCGAGCGAACTGGCGACGAGGTAGCGTGTAACATCGCGCAACTCGTAGGTGGTTTCGGCATTGCCCATGTGGCAGCAGTCGGCAATGATGTAGTCAAACTTTGGCCCTTGGCGCAAGGCTTCAGCCAGATCCCACAGTTCAATGCTTCCAACGAGGTTGTTCTGGTTAATCTGATCGTAACCGAAAGCCTTGCGACGCGGGGAATCGTATTGATGGTTGGTCGTGACAGGTACCCATCCTGCTGCGTGGGATGCAAGGACGAGGCCTTTGATGGGCGTATTGAAACGTGTGAACGTTGTCTTGATAACCGACGCGAGAACGTCAGGATCGGCAAGGTCGATATCCTCGGTCCATGTTTGCAGCATGACAGTGTCGAGTCTTTGAGCTGCATTGCGATGCACCCAGTAGAGTTTGGGTAGGTCGTCGCCACTCTGCTTGTTGTCCTTCATGACAACGAGATTGAGCGAGCCCACTTCGACGCTGTCAAGCATAGCCCTATGGGACTGACGGACATTGTTCTCGAGCAAGGAAGAAAGATTATTATCGCCCACCATATACATTAGGACGGTATGGTCGGCCACTTTCTCGTAGTCGATTTTCGTCACGTCATCATCGTCGTGCTTGCATGACGAACATGCAACGATGGCAAGCATTGCCAGAATGCCCGCCATCAGACGTTTGAGAGGGTGCTTGGTGTAATACATTATTTTTATATATGTATTGTCTTGTTGAGGAGATAATAGTCGAGGATGGTCATTGCGGCCATTGCTTCGACGATGGGTACGGCACGGGGCAGGACACATGGGTCGTGACGACCTCGCGCTTGGAGTATGGTTGCTTCGCCTTGGCGATTGACAGTTGGGATGGGCTTGAGGAGAGTTGCCACAGGCTTGAAAGCGCAGCGGAAATAGATAGGTGCACCGTTGGAGATACCACCCTGGATGCCGCCGCTGTGGTTGGCTTCGGTCTTGAGCAAAGTTCGATCGGAGTCGGCTATGGCAGAAGCGGGCAGAAAAGTGTCGATCATCTCGCTGCCACGGCAACCGCATTGGGCAAAGCCCATACCGTATTCGAAACCCTTGCAGGCATTGATGCTGAGCATTGCAGCACCGAGGGCCGCATTGAGGCGGCCAAAGACGGGTTCTCCGAGACCGGCGGGAACACCTTGGATGACGCAGGTGATGACACCTCCGATGGTATCGCCATCGGCCTTGACCTCGCGGATAAGTTGCTCCATCAGCGCAGCAGAATGGGCATCAGGGCATCGGACGGCATTGGTTTCGATGAGCGAGAGGTCGTACTTCGTCCAGTCGTTGTCAAGACAGATGTTGCCAACTTGGCTGGTGTAGGCCTTGACATCGATGCCGAGCGTACGGAGAGCCATCTTGGCGAAGGCGCCGCCGACAACGCGGCTCAGCGTCTCGCGTGCCGAACTGCGACCGCCACCACGATGGTCACGCAGGCCATACTTCTGTTGGTAAGTGTAGTCGGCATGACTGGGTCGATAGACATCACGGAGGGCATCGTAGTCGGACGAGTGCTGGTTGGAATTGCGTACCTCGAAGCCGATGGGGGTGCCGGTGGTCATACCTTCGAACACACCCGACAGCACTTCGACCTGGTCGGCTTCGCTACGAGCCGTGGTGATGGCCGACTGTCCGGGACGACGTCGTGCCATCTCGGCCTGCAGGAACTCCATATCGACGGGGATGCCAGCGGGCATGCCGTCGATGATGCCACCTACGGCAGGGCCATGGCTCTCGCCAAATGTTGTCAGTCGGAATATGTTGCCGAAAGTATTCACCTCAAAAAACGTTATTTACAACCGCAGCCACCGCCCTTGCAGCCATTGCTACTGCAATCGCCACCTTCGCAGTTGCTACCACAACCGCCACCGCAACCTCCACAATCGCCACCACATCCGCCAGTCATCTGGCGCATATACTCAATCTTGTCCTGTTCGGTGGCTTCGCGCACCTCTTCGACCTGGCCGTTGAAATGCAGATGCATGCCTGCGAGGGGATGGTTGATGTCGCAGATCACTTCCTTGGCTGTGATTTTCTGGACGGTGGAGGGGACGATGTCGCCATTCTGGTTCTGGAGGGGCACCTGTGCACCTTCCTGCACCATGTCGGCAAGGAATTTGCCCGTCTTGGGGTCGGTGAAGAGGTGCTTTGGCAAGGCGATGACTTTCTCGTCGTCGTATTCGCCATATGCTTCGGCTGGGGCGAGGGTAAAGTCAAAACTGTCGCCCTTCTGCTTGCCTTCGATATTCTTCTCAAAACCTGGAATCAATTGCCCTACTCCAAAGATAAACTCAAAAGGTTGACCCGGATGGGTCTCCTCGATATCTTCAATTTCTGGTGCTTCGTTGGGATTTTCCGGAGCTTCGTAGCCTGTCAACTTATAGGACACGGCCACATGCTTGCCTTGTTCGATGATCATATTACTTATATATATTTTTTTATCGGGTGCAAAGATACTAATTATTTCCAAATTCACCAAATAATTGGAAGAATTTGTCTTTTTTTTGTTTTATTCTCCTTTATGATTGGCAAAAATGCCCCTATTTGTCATTTTTTGACTACAAAACTTATTTTTTCTTTGAGGATTATTTGGAAATATGAAAAAAAGACTGTATTTTTGCGGCATTGAAATGCGTTCCATGGGAAAACGTGATTCCTGATCGTCATTCATTCTTAAAAACAACAATGGAAGGGCAAGACCTATTGAGCCTCGCAAAAGGACGTAACTACAATGCTGAACTTCGTGCCGAATTGGCTAAGTTCGGCCTTCGCCGTATTGGCAGTAATCAATGGATAAGCAAAGCCACGGCAAACAAATATGAACTGGTGCTGAACGAAGACGACGGTGAGAAAGTCGTCTCGGGTATTGATATTGTTGACAAGGACCAACGTATTCATCTGATGGATGTGAACGAAAAGCCCGCTACATCCGAAGGCCTGGCCAATACCAATATTGCCGTGCATCATAAGACGCTGGGTGCCATCCGTAGGCAGATTGAAGTCACCTATTGGTATGTCGAACTAATCGACCGGTGGAATGCCGAGATCGATATGGGCAGTCCGTTTGGCCGTGACTTGAAGCAGAAGACAGGAGGACGGTTCCTGAACTGGTTCGATTTCCTTTGTCTGCCCGACCCATTGGCAAGTGGAGATTATTTGTTTGGCATCATTCAGCAAGGCAAGGCAGCTTCGATTCATTCGTGGCTTGACCTTCCTGATGGAAGATATCTCGTTCCGACCGACGGTACAGAAGAAGGAGCTATGAAATCGCTGGAGTGCGGACTGGAGTTTCATAAGATGGAGCAAGAGCAATTTGCCACGGCAGCAGCTGCGGGGCAATATGCCATCAAGGCGCTCAACAGCAGCAAGACCACCTATGCCACAGCGATTAAAAAACTGTTGGGCAAGGAGAATGGGTCGATCTCGCGTAACGACTTCTATCGGAATGAAAAGGGTGAGATGTGCCGTATTGTGGTAAACAGGACTGATGCGGGCATGGCAGTGACCGATGTTCCCGTGGGTAACACAGTGTCTGAATGCATCGATTCGCTGCTGGCACCGTTCATAAAGGCTAGGGCGTTCGAATCGATTGGGAAAGAAGAAGAGTATAATTATTAGATTCGGTCACTACGGTCGTAAAAGTCATGGGCTGACCTTTCGGACTTCTGATAACCATCCTTATTCCGGGCATCTTCGTCAAGATGCTCGGAAATTCTTTTTCGTGACCATTTGAGCATCTGCAGGCAGAGGTAGATGAGGAAAGCAAAGAGAAGCGTATAGACAAGCGGAGAATTCTCGACGTTCATATACATCAATATGAAGTCGTAGAGCGTATGGGTTATGACAGGAGCGAGGAATGCCCAACAGAGGTTGTTGAACTTGTTCTCACTTTCGAACCAGTACTTGGCGAAGAAGTAACCCATAAAGACACCGTTGTAATAATGACAAGGCACGGCGAGAAGGGCACGAGAGACGCTCACGCCGAACCAGTTTTCGCCTGCCGCACCGAGGTATGCCAGGTTCTCGAAACCAGCGAAACCCATGCTCACGCAGACGGCATAGACGATGCCGTCCATCTTCTCGTTGAAATAGGGATTATTGCGCACTACCAGGAAGAGCATGATGAGTTTGGCCAATTCCTCGGGAATGCCTGCGCCGAAGAGGGCGAGACGAAATGCTCCCGTCATCGTGGAGTAGGATTTAGAGAAGAGACCAAGCACTTCAAAGGGCGTGCTGAACAGCATAGACACAAAGATGGAGCCGATGCCGAAGATGATGGCCCGCTTGAGCTGGTCGAGCGGTTCGGGCTGCAGGAAGTCTGCGCGGTAGATATGATAGACGAGGAGTGCGGCGGGAAGTAGGCCGGCTAGGGTAATGAGAAGCATGGGATGAAAGGGGGTGAGGAACTGAGGATGGCAGCCATAGATGGCCGCGACAGGAACGTGGGGCAGCCATACACTGCTGCTGACGGGGACAAGAGGGCTATATCCCCAACATTTGCTCGAGGCGGTTGACTGCAAGGGTCATGTCATCGGCAAAACGCTTGTGGTCGAGGAGAAAGTCGGGGCGGCCTTCCGAAAGGTCATCGTAGAGTTCCTTGGGCATGCTGGTGACGAAACTTGCAATGGCGTATTCGATGTCGTCTTTCTGCCAGTCCATGTTGGAATAGCGATAAACCCGCAACTTCTGGTGCAGGAGACAATAGGCCGTTTCGATACTTTCCTTGGTGATCATGGCTATGAGGATGTGAACCATAACTTGGCGGCAAAGATAGCCAATTCTTTCCATATGGCCAAATTATTGGGTAATAATTTATATTTGTGTATAACTTTTTTTGGTAGGTTGGGATTTTTTTGTTAATTTTGCAGCCAAAAACAAGAAACATGATACAGCAACTTCATGGCTATTGGCCCAGGATTGGAGAGGGCACCTTTGTGGCAGAGACAGCTGCCGTGATTGGTGACGTGGTGATCGGTCGCGAGAGCAGCGTGTGGTACAGCGCTGTGATACGCGGTGACGTCAACCGGATCCGTATAGGCGACCGTGTGTCGATACAGGACTGCTCATGCCTTCATTGTGCAGAAGGCGAAGCCTATATCGAGATTGGCAACGATGTGACCGTGGGCCACAATGTGTGCCTGCATGGATGCAAGATTGCAGACAATGTGCTCATCGGAATGGGGGCGACGGTGCTCGACAATGTGAATGTCGACTCGGGATCGGTGGTGGCAGCAGGTGCGCTTGTGCTTTCGGGTACCCATATTGGCCCGGGCGAACTGTGGGGTGGTGTACCTGCCAAACTTATCAAGAAACTCGACCAGGAAGCGATCGACCGTATTATTACCCCTATGCCGCTACACTATCAGTACTGGGCTGCCGAATACCTCAAGGAACAGGCTGCTGCGGCACCAGATTTGAGTTTGGATTAATCTTAGATGTTATGTGAGAATGCCAAACGATGGTGACAGAGATAGGAAATCGTCCTGTTTTTGAAAAATGTCCGTTCGTTGTTTGGTCAATTGGAGAATTTGCACTATCTTTGCGCCGCTAAAACAGAGAAAGTTGTCACGTGAGTGACGTCAAAGATAAGGCGGTTATAGCACAAGGGCTCCACCTCTTACCATTCCGAACAGAGAAGTTAAACCTTGTAACGCCGATGGTACTGCGAAAGCGGGAGAGTAGGAAGCCGCCACCTTACAGGAGTCTGGACAGCTATAGTCCAGACTCTTTTTTTGAAAAATTATGGAAGAAATACAGAATACTACATCAACCAGTGAAGTTACGAGCCGTTTCTCGTCGTTCGAAGAACTCGGCATCCAGTATCCCTTGCTTCGTGCCATCGAGGAACTTGGCTACGAACATCCTATGCCCATTCAGGAGCAGATCATTCCCGTCATCTTGAGCGAAGAAGGACGCGACGTGGTAGGCCTTGCCCAGACGGGTACGGGCAAGACCGCTGCCTTCGGCCTTCCTCTGCTGCAGAGCGTCGATATTGTTCCCATTTACAGCGATTATCAGATCAAGAAGGATTTCAAAACAGGCAAATGGATGGACCCGGAGGATGCTCCGCAGCCACAGGCGCTGGTGTTGGCCCCAACTCGTGAACTATGCCTGCAGATTGCATCTGACTTGCAGGACTATTCGAAATACTTGCGTGGCATTGCCATCCTTCCCGTGTACGGTGGTTCATCGATAGGCAGCCAGATTGGAGCCTTGAAGCGTGGCGTGCATGTGGTAGTGGCTACACCAGGCCGCCTTATTGACCTTGTGAACCGTGGAGCAGTACGCTTGAATGAAGTGAAGACGCTGGTGCTTGACGAGGCCGACGAGATGCTGTCAATGGGTTTCCAGGAGGATATCGAGACCATCCTTTCGAACCTGCCCGAGAAGCATCGCACGATGCTCTTCAGTGCCACTATGCCGAAGGCAATTGCAGAGATTGCAAAGAACTATATGCACAATCCCGTCGAGGTCACCATCGGCCACAAGAATGAGGGTGCAGCCAACGTGAACCACGTGTATTATCTCGTGCATGCCAAGGACAAGTATGCTGCCCTGAAACGTATTGTGGATTTCTATCCGAGCATCTATGGCATCATCTTCTGCCGCACCAAACTGGAGACACAGGAGATAGCCAAGAACCTGATGGACGAAGGCTACAACTGCGACGCACTGCATGGCGACCTTTCGCAGGAGCAGCGCGACCTGGTGATGCGCAAGTTCCGCACCCGCCATCTGCAACTGCTTGTCGCCACCGACGTGGCAGCACGTGGACTGGATGTCGATGACTTGACACACGTCATCAACTATGGTTTGCCTGACGACATCGAGGTCTATACCCATCGTTCGGGTCGTACAGGCCGTGCCGGCAAGAAGGGAACATCGATCTGTATCGTTCATATCAAGGAACGTCGTCGCCTGAATGATATCGAGCGCATGATAGGCAAGACCTTCGAGAAGGGATTGATGCCTACCACTGAGCGCATCATCGAGAAGCAGCTCTTCGGACTTGCCGACCGACTGGAGAAGGTGGTCGTGAACGAAGAGGAGGTTGAGAAATATCTCGATCCAGTGCTCAAGAAACTGGGATGGCTCTCGGCCGAGGATCTGGTGAAGCGCATCGTCTCGCTTGAGTTCAACCGAATGCTCGAGTTCTACAAGGGTTCGGAGAATCTCGATATTCCCGAAGAGAAACCCAAGCGCGAGAAGAAGGCCACTGCCCACACCGGTGAAGGCGCACGTAATGCTTCATATGCACGTGTCTATAATGGAGCGAATACACAGGCCGAGCCAGGCTATGCAAGACTGTTCATCAACCTAGGCAAGCGCGACGGTATCTTCCCAAAGCAACTCATCGGACTGATGAATGCCAACGTGCACCATCGCATCGAGATGGGACGTATCGACCTACTGACCAACTTCTCATACTTCGAGGTGCCGGAACAGGATGCTCGTTTCGTCATCAAGGATATGAATGGTGCCGACTGGCACGGACGCAAGGTGGTGGTTATGCCAGCGAATGAGGAACATCACGACGAGGAAAAACCATCGAAAAAGAAACGTGCCCAGCGTTTGGATGAGGCTGAGCACCTGCCTTTTGAGAAATTCCGTGGAGAGAAGGGACGTAAGAGAGGAAAAAGGTGATCAGAGCAGCCAAACTTGGCTGCGGCGAGAAATACGGGACAAAATAGGCAGCCAAAAACGGCTGCCTATTTTGTTTGGGCGGTGAGATTGCCGTCGGAGGTTTGGATTGTCAGGGTGGAGCCGGGGGGCACGGCGGCTGCAGACTTGACGGCATGGCCGTTGAGGCGGGTGATGGAAAAGCCGCGCTTGAGGATGTTGTCGGGTTGTGCCAGTTGTATGGTGCGATCGATGAACTCCAGCTTGTCTTTTTCACGCTGTATACGTTGACGCGAAAGTATTTTGATGGCCTGTCGGAACGTGTCGAGTGTGTTGTTCCCGTTGCTGAGCAGTTGTCGACTTGCACTTTGAATCCTTTGACCGATTATGTCCAATCGGCTGATCTGTTGCGTAAGCATCACATGGGTGTTTCGGACAGCATTGCCCAAACGTTGCAAGCGTTGACGTTCGAGGTCCATCCTTTGCTGCAGGTTGTCCTTGAGCTCTTCCTGGAGGTCGAGGACTTTTTGCATCTGCATGTATAAGGTGTCGATGAGGAAGGCAGCGGCAGCAGTGGGCGTCTTGACCGAAGTGTGGGCCACATGATCGAGCACCGTCTCGTCACGGTCATGGCCGATGCCTACAATGACAGGAAGGGGAAATTGTGCGACGTAGGAGGCAAGGAGATAACTGTCGAACGATGCCAGTTCGACGGTAGCACCGCCTCCACGGATGATGACAACTACATCGAACAGGTCCTCGACCTCGTTGATTCGGTCGAGTGCAGCTATGACCGATGGCTCGGTCTGCTGACCCTGCATCGTGGCGGGGAAGAGGTGGGCGTAGAACTTCAGACCGTAGGCATTATTGGCGAGCTGCTTCATAAAGTCGCCATAGCCTGCTGCTCCTTCGGCACTGATGATGGCAATTCTTTGAGGAAGAACGGGGAACGGGAGTTCTCGGTTCATGTCGATGATGCCATCCTCCTTGAGTTGACGGAGTATTTCCATACGGCGTCGTGCCATCTCGCCTAGGGTGTAGGTGGGGTCGATGTCGAGGATGTTTAGGCTGAGGCCATATTGCTCGTGCATAGTGACCTGCACAAGGATCATGACCTTGAGACCCGTGGCAAATTGTTGCCCCGTCTGCTGGACGAAACTATCGCGCAAGAGCCACCAACGGTTGGACCATATCATTCCACGCACAGAAGCCAGTGTCGTGCCACGTCGGGGCTCCTTCTCGACGAGGGTCATGTAACAATGTCCATTGGCAGCAACACGCACATCGGAAAGCTCCGCAACGACCCAAAGAGGATCGGCGAAGCTTTCGTTCACCACAGCAGCAATGCGACGGGTGAGTTCGTGAAGCGACAACGGGTCTTTCTCGTCACCCTGCTGCCCCTTTGAAGCCCGGAGTGCCATCGCGATTATTCGAAGCGCTCCATGCGCCTACGTACGTAGTCGGCCAGGAACTGGGCAGTATTCTCTTCTCCGCCCAATTTGGTCACATCGACACAAAGGTCGTATGAGTCGGCCTGTCCCCATGTCTTGTCAGTGAAGAAGTCGTAGAATCGCGAACGCTCGCGGTCGTTCTTGACAATCAGGTCGTCGGCTTCGTCGGCGGTGATGCCACGCTCCTTGCAGAGGAAACGGATACGATATTTGTAGGGCGCATGGATGAAGAGTTTGATGAGGTTAGGCTCTTCGCGAAGGATGTAGTCGGCAGTACGACCTACGATGAGGCAAGACTTCTCGGCAGCCAACTGCTTCAAGGTGTTGCTGAGCATTACAAAACTTTGTGAAGAGCCGAAGAGGTGAGGCGAACCGATGCGCCCTGCCAAGGCATAGTCGAAGAAGCCGGGAGCCTTCTCGTCATGCTTGGCCACATATTCGGGATCGAGGCCGCTGGTGCGTGCAATTTCGTCGATGAGTTCACGGTCGTAATAGTCTATGCCAAGGATTTCGGCCAGTCGTTTGCCTGTCTGCTGGCCACCGCTTCCGAACTGGCGACCCAGGCTGATGATTACTTTTTTTTCGAGCATGGTTTAGATGAAACCTTAAAATTATGTTTAAGTGTGGCAAAGTTAGTGGTTTTTTTTTGTTCTGCCAAATATTTTGTTCAAAAGTTTTGCAATTACTGAAAAATTGTGTATCTTTGCCCCAAAATTTACGAAAAATAAAAAAAAGAAATGTTATTAGAAATTACTTGGACTGCTCATCCGGTCATCTTTCAGGTTGGCTGGTTTGCCTTGCGCTGGTATGCCCTGATGTTCATTGTGGGCTTTTTTATCGGCATCAAGATCATGGAGTGGATCTATCGACGTGAAGGGCTCGATCCCGAGCGTGTCTATTACCTTTTCCTTGCTACCTTTATTGGCACGATTGTTGGAGCGCGCCTTGGGCATTGCTTCTTCTACGATCCCGATTATTATCTTGCTCATCCGCTTGAAATCTTCAAGACATGGAAAGGCGGACTCGCCTCGCATGGTGGCACCATCGGTGTGATCCTGTGTGTACTCTATTATGCCAACAAAGACCGACTGTCGAAACTGTGGTTGCTCGATCGACTCTCGATAGCTGTGGCTCCGGTGGCTTGCCTGATTCGTATGGGCAATCTCTTCAACCACGAGATCTACGGACACGAGACAGCCCTGCCTTGGGGCTTCCGATTCATCCAGAATATTCCACAGTGGGAGCGCGGAGCAGAGCCCATCTTCTGCAACCCCTCGCATCCTACGCAGATATACGAGGCCTTGGCCTATCTTGCTGTCTTCTTTATCTGCTGGTATCAGTATAAGTTCACCGATGCAGGCAAGCATCGCGGCGTCATCTTCGGCACGTTTATGATCGGCATCTTTGGCTCGCGTTTCTTCATCGAGTATCTGAAGAACGTGCAGGAGGCTTTCGAAGAGAATATGCTTCTCGACATGGGACAACTCCTTTCCATCCCATTCGTTCTGCTGGGCATCTGGCTCGTCTGGCGCGGTATGAAGTCGCCTGCTGTAGAGGGTTATAGTCCCATTGTGCACAAAAGATAGTGCCTTTAAGTGATTGTCAATAAATCCCTTATTTGTTAATTGAAAAAATTAACGTATGAACTACAACGAAATCGGCAAGACCGGCATGAAGGTCTCGCAACTCAGTTTTGGAGCTTCGTCGCTTGGTGGTGTGTTCCATAGCGTCAAGGAAGCTGATGCCCTTGAAGCAGTGTTTACTGCTGTTGAATTGGGCATGAACTTCATCGACGTGAGTCCATATTATGGCCACTATAAGGCAGAGACAGTGCTAGGAAAGGCCCTCAAGGACATTCCTCGTGGCAAGTATTACCTTTCGACCAAGGTGGGACGCTACGGCAAGGATGGAGTCAACACATGGGACTATTCCGCTAAACGTGCAAAGGAGAGCGTATATGAGTCGATGGAGCGTCTCAATATCGATCATATCGACCTCATCAATGTGCACGACATCGAGTTCCAGGCCGATCTTCCGGGTGGACTGCAGAAGGTTTGCGACGAGACGTTGCCCGCGCTTTGCGAACTGCGCGAGGAAGGCGTCGTTAGCCATGTAGGCATCACCGACCTGCAACCTGAGAACATCCGTTGGGTCATCGAGCACGTTCCTGCAGGAACGGTTGAGGCTACGCTCTGCTTCTGTCATTATTCGCTAAACGACGAGTTGCTGAACGAATATTTCGACTTCTTCGAGCAGCACAATGTGGGCATCATCAACGCGTCGCCGCTTTCGATGGGATTGCTGAGCGCACGTGGTGTGCCCGACTGGCATCCCGCACCCAAGGCACTTGTCGAGGCTTGTCAGAAGGCAGTTGCCCATTGCAATGCCAAGGGTTATCCGATCGAGAAATTGGCCATCCAGTATGCCATCTCGTCTCCTCGTATTGCCACGACACTCTTCTCGTCGGCCAATCCCGCCAATGTCGAGAAGAACTGGCAGTATGCCTTGGAGCCTATTGACTGGCAGCTTGTCAAGGAGGTTCAGGACATCATCGGTGACCAGATGCGTGTGCGCTGGAAGAACAGTTGATTCTCAAATAACAATTAATAATTAACAATTAACAATTGTTGGTTTGTCGGCATGATTATTATTGATGCACATAGCCACCTGTGGATGCGCCAGAACACGATTGTTGATGGCCAGCCCATACGCACTCTTTCGCCCAATGGATCGCGCAGCACATTCTTTGGCGAGGAGGTGCAGATGCTTCCTCCGTTCATGATTGACGGACAGAACAGTGCCGAAATCTTCCTCAGCAACATGGACTATGCCCAGGTGGGCGGAGCCGTGGTGGTACAGGAGATTATCGATGGTATGCAGAACGACTACCTGCTCGAAGTGATGCAGCGTCATCCCAATCGGTTCTTCTGCTATGCAATGCCCGAGTTGCGCCCTGTGCAGCGACGTGCTCGTGGCCTTATGGACCCGCTGACGCAGACCAAGCAACTATTTGAGAACGGGTTCCGTGGCATAGCATTGCCGGGACATCGTCTCTTTGCCCCTGGGGAACTGGAGATTAATAGTCCCGAGATGATGGACGTCTATCACTATCTGCAGGACAACAAAGGCTTCCTCTCGATTTGCCTTTACGATGGCGATTATCATGTAAAGCAGATGGAGGAGATCATCCAGACTTGTCCTCGACTAAAGGTCATCATCGGACATTTTGGCATGGTCACCCGTCTGGGTTGGCAGGAGCAGATCAAGTTGGCACGCAACAAGAACGTCTATGTGGAGAGCGGCGGCATCACATGGCTTTTCAATTCGGAGTTCTATCCGTTCCGTGGAGCTGTGCGCGCCATCCGTGAAGCTATGGATCTGGTAGGTGCTGACAAGTTGATGTGGGGTTCCGACTATCCGCGCACTATCACCGCCATCACCTATAAGATGTCGTACGACTTTGTGCTCAAAGACCCAGAGCATCTGCTCACCGAAGAGGAGAAGGAGAAATTCCTTGGCCTCAATGCACAGGCGCTTTATGGTTTCAACAAGATTCCCGAGTTACCTTACATAAAGAATATGTCAGAATAGTTTTTCCCTTTAATAAAAATGAAAACTTTACGAATACCTTCGTTACAGAAGATTGAGGTTGTGGACCTCCCCAAGCCGGTAGCAGGAGCAGGCGAAGTGATGCTTAGGCTTAAGTATGTCGGTTTCTGTGGCAGCGACCTCAATACGTTTCTTGGCCGCAATACTATGGCCAAGCCCAACGTCATCCCCGGCCATGAGATTGGTGCTGTGATCGAGGCACTTGGAGAGGGTTGCCCGGCTGATCTTCATATGGGTCAGGTGGTCACCGTCAATCCCTATACCAATTGTGGACATTGCGCTTCGTGTCGCAATGGACGTTACAATGCCTGTCAGAACAATGAGACCCTCGGTGTGCAGCGCGATGGTGCGATGCGCGAATATATTGCCCTTCCTTGGCAGAAGATTATCCCTGTAAAGGGTGTCACCCCACGTGATGCAGCTCTTATCGAGCCAATGTCGGTAGGATTCCATGCCGTAAGCCGTGGTAAGGTGTCGGACATCGACACTGTGCTTGTACTCGGTTGTGGTATGGTGGGTCTTGGTGCTATCATCCGCAGTGTTCAGCGTGGTGCTACCGTCATTGCGGTGGATTTGAGCCAGGAGAAACTTGACCTCGCCATTAAGGCAGGAGCAGCCTATGGCATCAATTCGACCAAGGAGGACATTCTTACCAAGGTGATGGAATACACCGATGGTATGGGTGCCGACGTGGTGATTGAGGCTGTCGGTTCGCCGATTACCTACGTTTCGGCTATCGATGCTGTGTCGTTCACTGGGCGTGTTGTCTGCATCGGCTATGCCAAGAGCGACGTATCTTTCCAGACCAAGTATTTTGTCCAGAAGGAACTCGACATCCGCGGTTCGCGCAACGCAACACCCGACGACTTCCGTGCTGTCCTGAATTATATGCACCACACACAGATGCAGATGGAACCCTTCATCAGCGGCATCATCCAGCCCGAAGAGGCCCAGCAGGCTCTCGAAGCTTGGGCCGATGCTCCCGGCAAGGTGTTCCGCATCCTAGTGAAGTTCGATGAATAATCGAATAAGCGATTCCACGTTTCATCATAAGCCTCTCCAATTGATGGAGAGGCTTGTTTTTTGGCGTGAGTCCAATTCACTAACGTAAAATGGACCTATGCGGTAGGAGCATACATATTTGGTAATTCAAAACTGTATGCTTCGACCGTGGCATATATATTTCGTGTTTCAAAACTGTATGCATCAAATAAAGATAGCAGATTGGTATCTGCAAGAAATATTATTCTTCGCTAAAACGCCTCATATTTTAATATATAGTATACACTCAGTGCAAAATTGTGCTTTTTTTCAGCAAAAAGGACAATTTTTGTGGTATTTGGAACCATTTTATTGAAAAATTTAGTATCTTCGCACCCGTGTTCGTGTCTATCAACGAAAAAGTATATCATCATAATGAAAGGCTTAGTAATGTCATCAATGCTCATAGCCGGTCTGTTGACCGGATGTGCTGTGAATCAGAAGGAAGAGGTTACACCCGAGGTGCAGCCTTGGAGTGTGGACCGTTTTGCCGACATCGAAGTGCTGCGCTACGAAGTACCTGCTTTCGAAGAACTTCCTTTGGCCCAGAAGGAACTCATCTATTACCTTACTGAGGCTGCTCAGTGGGGACGTGATATCCTTTGGGACCAGAATTGTCGCTTCAATTTGCCCATTCGCAACATCTGCGAGGCAATCTACCTGAACTATCAGGGCGACAAGGTCGATGCTCAGTGGAAGGCTTTCGAGCAGTATATGAAACAGATCTGGTTTGCCAATGGTATCCATCATCACTATAGTTCTGCCAAGTTCAATCCTGAGTTCACCCAGGAATGGTTTGAGGCACAGATCAGCCAGTTGCCTGAGACGTTGAAGAATGAGGAACTGCAGCAGAATTTGGCTATGCCCGACTTGATGCGTGCCATTTTCGACCCTTCGTTTATGGCTATCAAGACCAACCAGGCTGATGGCGTGGATCTGATTGCCACTTCCGCCAACAACTATTATGAGGGTGTGACGCAGAAGGAGGTAGAGAATTACTATGCCAGGTTGAAGAATCCAAAAGACTTGACTCCTGTGATGTACGGCTTGAACTCCAAGATGGTGAAGGAGAAGGGCAAGCTCGTTGAGAAGACCTACAAGGTTGGTGGTCTCTACAGCCCCGCAATCGAGAAGATCGTCCTCTGGCTTGAGAAGGCCAGCGCCGTTGCTGAGAACGCAAAGCAGAAGGCTTCGATCGACGCACTTATCCAGTATTATCGCAGTGGCGACCTGAAGGACTTCGACAACTATTCGATACTTTGGGTGGAGGACTTGCAGAGCCGTG
>JAZQBS010000035.1:0-6431 GCA_045545875.1 Bacteroidales bacterium | reverse complement strand
ATGCTCTTTCGATTGTGTCTATTGCGAGTGCGGATGGAACAAGGACCACAAGGGAGGACATTTCCCCGATGCTGATACGGTGATGGAGGAACTCGAGGCAAAACTCAAGGAAGAAGTGGCTGAAGGCCGCAATATCGATGTAATCACTTTCGCAGGCAATGGTGAACCTACCCTTCACCCTCGATTTGCTGAAGTCATTGACCGCACCATAGCGCTTCGTGACCGGTATTATCCAAAGGCAAGGGTGAGTGTGCTGAGCAACGCCACACGCATGACTGACCCCAAGGTACATGCCGCCCTCCTGAAGGTCGATAACAATATTCTCAAGATCGATGGCGCCTTTGACTCGACGATACATCTCATCGACCAGCCCACCGACAAGAACTATAGCGTGCGACAGGTTGTCGATGGTATGAAGTCGTTCCAGGGCCAACTCATCGTCCAGACGATGTTTGTGCGAGGCATGCACGACGGCAAGGTAATCGATAACACTACCCCAGAAGAAGTCAATGCATGGTGTGACCTCATGCGCGAAATCAAGCCTCACCAGATTATGGTATATAGCCTTGATCGTCCGACCCCCGAGCCCAATCTCGTGAAGGTTTCAAAAGAGGAGATGGCGCAGTTTGTCGCCCCACTCGTTGCCGAGGGCTTCAATGTCAGCATTGCTTAAACATCATTCATCGCACATTCCAATCCGATGTACAAACAAAGATTTCACATATTTCTTCTCCTGCTGCTGACGGTCGTGCTACCGGCCACAGTGGCAGCTCGCAAGAAGAATCCCCAACCCAGCGAAACTTCGCTGCTGAGCCTTGACGAACAGCAGTACTTCGATTCACTCTATTTCCTTGCAGTGACCCAAGGTCAATGCGAGCGTCCCGACTCGGCCGTGAAACTGATGAAGCAGGCCGTGGCCTTCTACGACTCGGTGATGACGTCGCAGGGCTATGAACTTTCGATCAAACTGCCTACCGAAGAGCCCAAGGAGATGAAGAAGGGCATCAAGAACCCGACCACCAGGCAGGTGCCGGGTCTGGCTGCCGCCTACTTTTTCCTCAGCAACCAATACCGCGAGCAGAACAATGCCATGAATGCGATATTGGCCATCGAACAGGCCATCGCCATCGACTCGGTCAACTATTGGTACACCGAGGCTGAGGGTGACCTTTTCCTTGCACTCAACCGCATTGAGGATGCCCGCCTTTGCTATGAGCGACTGGTGCGCAACTATCCCGACAAGAGTGAACCTCTCTACAATATGTCGGAGATCTATCTGCGCCTCGATAGCGTGAACGAATGCCTCGCAATGCTCAACAAACTCGAGGAGATAGAAGGCATCAACGAACAGCTTACACGTTACAAATTCGCCATTCTCAGCGACAAGAAGCGTACCGAAGAGGGCTTTGACGAATACCGCAAACTCATCGCACGCTATCCCTACAACGTGCGCTATCGTGTGCAGTTGGGCGATTTGCAGATGCAGTACGGACAGATTCCTCAAGCCAAGGAGACTTATGAGGCTGCTGCTGCCGTGGAGCCCGACAACGCCTATGTATGGGTCGCTCAGGCCAATTATTACAGTATGACAGGCGATCAGGATGCTGCCGACCGACTTGTCGCTTCGGCGCTCGTCAACAGCAATCTCGATGTCGATACAAAGGTGGAGGTCATGGAAGAGTACCTGAAGGGTTCGTTCCGAAAGCTTTCCAATTATCGTGACCAGGTCGAGAAAGGCAACGTCACTTCCAGCCTCGATACGATTGCGTTGTTCAACAACGTGGATTCCCTCTTCACTGCAGTTGTCGAGATGCATCCTACTTCTGACGAGATCTACAAACTGCAGGCCGATTGGCGTAATGCGATGGGACAGGACAGCCTTGCCTCCGAGAGCATGCGTTTTGCTGTTGATCTGAAGCCCACCTCGATGGAATATTGGGACCAGTTGCTCTACTACAGCACTTCGTGGATGCCAAAGCCACAACTTGTCGAGTTGACGCAAGAGGTTTTGAAAGAGCATCCCACCAGCCAGACTGCCTACCTCGTCGCAGCATGGGCATATATCCAGCAGGATCAGCACGAAAAGGCCATCGAGCAATATCGTCTGGCTATCGAGAACATGAGTCCTCCCGATGCCAACAGGGTCAGCAACCTTTATGGTAGCATGGGCGACATCTATTATCAGGACAACCGTATGGATGAGGCCTTCGAATGCTACGACAAGGCTGTCAAGTACAACCCGACGAACTATAATGCGCTCAATAATTATGCCTACTATCTGAGCCAGCAGAAAAAGGATCTCCACAAGGCCGAGGATATGGCGTTGAAGGTAATTCAGAAGTACCCCGACAATCCTACATATCTCGACACCTATGCGTGGGTCCTCTATCTGGAAGAGAGTTATACGTTGGCGACGTTCTATCAGCAGCACGCCATCGACTGCCTCTCAAAGGACGATAAGGGCAACAGCACGTTGTTTGACCACTATGGCGACATGCTGCTCAAGAGCAACGACCTCAAGAGTGCTATCGAACAGTGGAAGCGTGCCCTCGAATGCGATGACGTTGAAGATGTCGAGAAGATACAGAAGAAGATAGATAGTGCCGAGACACTTCTAAACAATTAAATTGCAATGAACAAGAACTTGAAGCATATATATACGGCTGCATTGTTGGCCATTTCCCTCGTGTTCACTTCCTGTCACACCACCAAGGTGATCACAGGGACCTTGACAGGTGCTCATCCCGAGAAGGCTCGTTTCGAGAGCGTGGTACAGAACAACTATAAGTACGAAGCCATGCAGTCGAAGGTGAAGTATTCGTTGGGAAAGACCAGCCTCAATGGAAAGATGTGTCTGGAGTCGGGCAATCGTCTTTGCATGCAGGTCAATGCTCCTATCATCGGTTTCGAGGTGGCTCGCGTTGAAGCCAGCCAGGAGTCGGTTCTCTTGGTCGACAAGTACGACAAGATGTACACCATCCTCGAACTTGCCAATCTCTACGACATCAAGGACATCAATGGTCATGAGATGGAGGCCTTGGAGTGCATCATGCTTGGTCGTATCTATATCCCGGGTAGGGGACAGGCGACGAGCAAGGATTACTCGAAACTCACTTGGACGACACCTTCGCTCGCCGACGGCAAGCAGGGCTATTCCGAGGGACTTTACAAAGGAAAGGATTACAGCATCCTCTATGCCATCGACGAGAATGGTCGCCTCGTCAGCACCCTGCTCGCCGTTGGTGGTAAGACGGCCCGATGGGAATACTCCGACTACCAGGAAGTGGAGCAGGGACAGTGGGTGCCCACCCAGGAATTCATCACCATTACCAATGCCGATAACAAGGAGATTTCGGCAGGCCTGAAACTGACCAATCCTTCGTTTGGCGAAAGCACTTGGCGTGATTTCGAACCCAATGACTCTTACAACAAGGTCTCCATCAAGGATATTGGCAATAGAATCAAGAGTCTGACCAAGTAAGTTGTGTCCCTTATGAAGCGTTTTTTTCGATATCTTGTGGTCATCGTCTTTTCGGTTGTGCTGATGGCAGGACCTGATAGCACTGTCGCCTTTGCACAACAGAAGAAGACCACTACAACGAAGACTACGACGCAAAAGAAGCCTGCTCAGACCTCGCAAAAGAAGCCTGCACAAAGTTCGGCAAAGAAACCCGCGCAGAGCACTTCGCAGAAGAAGCCTGCACAAAGCACGCAGAAGAAGTCTACGCAAAGCACTTCGCAGAAGAAACCTGCTCAAGGCACGCAGAAGAAGTCTACGCAAAGTACGGCAAAGAAGTCTACGCAAAGCACACAGAAGAAGTCAACCCAAAGCACGGCAAAGAAGTCAACGCAGAAGTCCTCCAAGGGTTCTGGTTCGAAGAGGTCTTCTGGTTCAAGCAAGAAGAAGGGCAAGCCGATGAGCCGACAGGCTTACGAAAAGCAGCAACGCGACCTGCAGCAACAGATCCGCGATACCGAGAAACTCATCAGCAACAACAATACTTCGCTGAAGAGCCAGAATCGCGATATCCAGATCCGAGCCGACGAGATTCGTAAGCGTCAGGCGCTTATCAACAGCAAGCATCGCGAGATAGAATCCCTCGTTGCCGAAGAGGATAGCCTCAAGCGTGAGATAAGCAACCTCGAGAAGCAGCACAATGCTACACAGAAGAAGTATGCTGCAGCAATGCGTCATCTCTATAAGTGGCGTAGCGGTTATGACGAACTGCTCTTTGTCGTTTCGGCCAAGGACTTGCTCGAAGGTTTTCGGCGTGTGCGTTATCTGCGTCGCTATGGAGAGTGGCGCAAGAGCCAGGCCGAGCTGTTGGAGCAGCAGCGAAATGCTACCCACGAGGCCAAACAGTTGCTCGAACTCGTTCGTGTCGATCACGAGATCATTCTGGAGGACCTTGACAAGGAGCGTGCCTCGTTGGCTCAACGTCAGCAGGAGCAGGAGACTCAGATTGCCAATCTGCAGAAGCGCAACAAGGAATTGCAGACCGAATTGGATCGTGACCGCAAGCGCATGGCTGAGGTGGAGAAGACCATCCAGCGTATGATTGAGGAAGAGATACGTAAGGCCGAAGAGGCTCGCAAGAAGGCTGAGGAGGAAGCCCGACGCAAGGAAGAGGCTGCCCGCAAGGCTCGCGAAGCCAAGGAAAAGGGTACTGCTACTGCGTCGAAAGGTTCGACGAGCGGGACCTCAACCTCAACTTCGAAGTCTACCGGCACTACCACTGCACCTTCCAGAAACACTACCCATAATTCAGCCACGGTGAAGAAGGACGATGCTTTCCGCAGGTTGTCGGGCAGTTTTGCCGAAAACCGTGGAAGGTTGCCTTATCCCTTGGATGCCACGTTCGCCTTTGTTGATCATTACAATCCCAACAACGGCAACTCGAGTATTGTGCTCAGCACCCGTGTCGGAGCTCATGCCTGCGCCATCTACGAGGGGGTTGTCCAGAGTTGTTTCAGGACGAGCGAGGAATGGACCATCATCGTGCAGCACGGCAATTATCGTTCGGTCTATATGAACCTGCAGAATGTTTTCGTTCGAGCAGGACAGAAGGTTTCCACGCGTCAGCAGTTGGGTACTTTGAAGACCGAACCGGAGAGCAATCGAGCAGAGATCCGTTTCTGGATCTATCAGAATTCCACCGCTGTCAATCCTGAGCGTTGGCTGAAGCGATAATCAATTCGAGCGATAATCATTTGACCACATGGCTACAATAGACGACTGCAAGATCATCAATCTGCCCAAGGAGGAAGATCCTCGGGGAAGCCTGACGTATATCTATCAGAATGTGCAGGTTCCGTTCGAAATACGTCGTGTCTTCTACATCTACGACGTCCCTGCCGGTAAGGATCGTGGCGCACATGCCCACAAGCAGTGCTGGCAGTTCATTATCGCTGCCTCGGGTGCCTTGGAGGTGTATCTCAACGATGGTCACGCTGAAAAGGTCGTGACCTTGAATCGTCCCTTCCAGGGATTGCTCGTCCCCCCGGGCGTCTGGGCTCATGAACAGGAATTCACCACGGGTGCTCTTTGCCTTGTGCTGGCCAGCCATGATTACAGCGAAGACGACTACATCCGCAACTTCGACGATTATCTGAAATACCTTGCCCAAGCATGAACATCCATCGATATACGAGCAGCGATAAGCCATTATGGGACGTCTTTGTCCGTGCTTCGAAGAATGGAACCTTCCTCTTCGAACGGGATTATATGGACTATCATCAGGATCGTTTCTTCGACCATTCGCTGATGTTTTTTGACGACAAGGGACGCCTGGTGGCTCTCTTGCCGGCCAATGAGGTGGAGATCGATGGCGTCCGACATCTTTACAGCCATCAGGGATTGACCTATGGAGGTTTGGTCCTTTCGACCAAAAACACGGTTGAACAGGTCATGGAACTTTTCGACGAAACTGTCACCTATCTGGAAGCAGAAGGTTTCGAAACGTTTCATTACAAGCAGATGCCAACGATCTATCATCAGTGTCCGTCACAGGAGGACGAATACGCCCTTTGGCGCCATGGAGCCACCTTGGAAGGCTGTAACATCTCGTGTACAGTTCCTCTTGCGGGAACGCCACAGCAGCCTCCTTTCGAACGTCGTCGTCGTCGCGGTGTAGTACGTGCCGAAGAGGCAGGCTATCAAATTGTCGAGAATGCATCGCTCGAAGTGTTCTGGCCCATCATGGTCAATAATCTTCAGGAGCGCTACGATGCTTCGCCCGTCCATTCCTTGGCTGAAATGCAGTTGCTGCAAGACAGTTTTCCGCAGAATATCCAGTGTTTCCTCTGTGTCGATTCGATGGGAGAGGCGCAGGCGGGTGCCGTGGTCTTCCTGGCCAATCCGATGACGATCCATGTCCAATATGGGCATGAAGTCGGAGGCCAAGCGGTCTTAGGAAGACAAAGGGCTATGA
>JAZQBS010000034.1:0-14462 GCA_045545875.1 Bacteroidales bacterium | reverse complement strand
TAGCCCTTTGTCTTCCTAAGACCGCTTGGCCTCCGACTTATCATAGGACCGGTGATCAGCCAGTCTTTCGTGGTCTTCTTATACCAGTCGAAGTTCACGTTCAAACGGCTGTCGAGGAAGCGGGCGTCGAAACCGAAGTCGAGCTGCTCGGATGTCTCCCAAGTCAGGTCGGGGTTGGGCACGATGTTGGCGTAAGCACCGGTGTTGGGGGTGCCGGCGACGGAGGTGGTCAGGTCGGAACCGAACTTGTAACCCGGGGCACCGTTCTCAGAGAGGGCGATGGTGGCTAAGTATTGGTACTTGGCGATACGGTTGTTACCGTTCTGTCCCCAAGAAGCACGGAGCTTCAAGAAGTCGAGCCAGCCTTGGGTGTTCTCCATGAAGTTTTCATTAGTAATTACCCAACCTGCTGAGAACGAGGGGAACCAACCCCAGCGCTTACCTTTATTAAAGATACTAGAACCATCGTAACGAACGGTGACAGTAGCCATATAGCGCTCATTCCAGTCCCAATTCACACGTCCGAACCATGATGCGAGATACTCATCATCGTTGGGGTTACCACCCATAGAAGCCTTGGCGAGGTCGGTGCTGAAATTATTCAGCCATGCTGATTTCCAGTCCTTAAGAGTTGCCTTCTGCGAGCCTACGTCAACCATGTTCGAGCCGTTGAGGTTCGTGCTCCAGGCTGTGCTCTGGAAGCTCTGACCTACCATGGCACTAATCTTGTGACCGGAAATGATTGGCAAATCGTAAGTGATGGTGTTCTCCACAGACCAGTTAGTGCTCAGCCAAGCGCTCTGGCTGACACTGTAGCTCGTCACTGTGCCGGAGCCAGACGAAGGAGAGCGTGGCATACCAAAGTTACGATAGGCACCCGAACCCCAGTTGAAGTTGAACTGGCTGCGGAACCTTAGACCCTTGATGGGCTGGATGGTCAGGAAAGCAGTAGCACTGGTATTGATGTTGCGGCTCTCTGCCATAGAGTTGAAACCACCCTTTGAAAGACCCTCGTAGGGGTTGTTGAACCAAAAGTCGTTCCAGCCTGCACCGTCTTTTGCATGAGTGTAAAGCTCTCCGTTATTATCATACATAGGTACGATTGGGGCTGTCTGCAGCAGACTGTGGATATAGCTCCAGTACATGCCGTCCTCGGCAAGGTCATGGCTCTTGTTATAGCCAATAGAGATGTTTTCACCAATGGTGATGGCATCGAAGTCCTTGACCTTCAGCAACACGTGGTCGCTGTTGATGCGGATGGTGTGACGATTGTAGTAAGATGCCATATCTGCACCCATGATACCTTCGTTGTCGGTATAGGTGTAGGACAGAGCGAACTTCGACCTGTCGGTACCACCGGTCAAGGTCAGAGAGTGGTTCTGCTGTACGGCGTTCTTGTTCTCAAATTCTCCCCACCAGTCGGTACCTTCCCAACCGCCGGCCACCTTGTCAACGATGCTCTGTGGCACATAGGCCGCAAAGTCAACTGGCTGTCCGGAAGTATTGAAACTGTACTCATTCATAATGGTCATAAACTGTTGGGCATTGAGCATCTGCGGGCGCTTATAGACGTTTGACCATCCCATGGCACCATTGTAGCTGAGCTCGATCTTGCCAGCATTACCCTGCTTGGTGGTCACTAGGATCACACCGTTAGCAGCACGAGATCCGTAGATGGCAGCAGAAGCGGCATCCTTCAACACGTCGATGCTCTCGATATCGTTGGGATTGATGCCGTCGAGATTACCGCCAGCCACACCGTCGATTACATACAGAGGCTGAGAGTCGCCTATGGTACCGATACCACGGATGTAAACCTTATATCCCTTACCAGGCTGAGTCGAAGAACTGGTGATCTGCACACCAGGCGTGCTCGACTGCATGGCTTCCAGAGCGTTGGTGGTATTCAGCTTGGCGATTTCATCACCCTTTACCTGAACGGTGGCACCTGTCACCAACTTCTTCTTCATGGTACCGTAACCGATGACGACCACGTCTTCGAGTGACTGGCTGTCCTCGCGGAGGGTAACTGTCATGCCTGGAGCGGCCTTGACTGACTCAGATACGTAGCCGATGAAGCTGATCTCAAGTTCAGATCCAGCGGATGTATCCAATGAGAACTTGCCGTCGATGTCAGTGACGGCACCAATTGTAGTACCTTTGACGCGAATGTTGGCACCGATAACGGGATCACCAAACTCGTCAACTACAGTACCGGTAATCTTCTGGCTCTGTGCCTCTGCTGTCTGCATCAAGCATGGAGCTACGAAACCAGGAGCACCACTAATAAGCAGCATGGTCAAGCCCGCTGCAAGCCAAGAGGTTCTTGTTTTGCTCATTGATTGGTAGTTTTAGTTAAATATGTTAGTTTGTGATGTAAAAAAACGAGTAATAAATATACGAACCATCTTTATTTGTTGTATTCGATAAGGTAATGACACATTTAGTACATAAATTCGTTGCAAAGATATGCTATTTCTATGAAAGGTTGAAAAAAGACCTTGAATTTAACATTTTCTTTTAACAATTTTAACACATTTGTGGGCTTAGAGCAAAAATATTGCAAAAATAATACTAATTGGTATATGAGAATATCAACTTGTCGATGTTTTTTCCAATGCAGAGAATAATCTGTCGATGTAATGTAATATGTATTAGAAATTGTTGTAGCGGGCATCTGTCTCAGGGATGATGGCGATGCATTCCATCTCGATGAGCCATGCCGGGCGGCAGACGGGTGCCAGGGTGATGACGCGTGGCGTTGAAGGCAGATGTTCGGAAAGATATTGGTTGACGAGGTTGTAGTCTGCCACGTCGCGCAGATAGACGATGGACTGCACAATGTCGTCGAGCGTGGCTCCACCTTCGTTGAGCAAGGTTTCGATATTTTCGAGCATGCGGGCAGCCTGTGCCTTGACGTCGCCGAGGTTGATCACTTCACCGCGATTGTTGATACTTGCCGTGCCGCTGATGATCAAGTGACGGCGGTCACCGTATTGGATAGCCGTGCCGCGTTCGAAGGTTACGCCATACTGATAAGTCGGATTGAGATGGGTGGGTGCGTAGAGATAACGCTGCTGTTCGGGACGAAGACCCTGGGCGGCGTAGGCATCCATTTGCACACGGCTTTGCGTCTGGATGGGTTGTCCACCGATGCCTGTGCTGGCGATGTAGTGGGTGTCGGGTGTCAGGTGCTGCATGGTGAAGTTGTTGCAGCGGGCTTCGACCATTCCCTTGTAGTTGGTATCTACATCGCGGATGAAGAACCAGGTGCGCAGGCAGTTGTCGGCCAGGTTGAGGTCGGCATGACGAAGTTGTGCCTCGTAACCTTCGAGAATCTCTCGTGTCTGCGTGTTGGAACCGCCTGTGGTCGATTGCCAGTTGGTGCTCCAGTAATGATGGTATCCGTTGTGTGAGGTGGTGGTAAGATTTTCAGCATAGGAAACCTCGAGACCTTCGACCATATAGATCCAAAGTGCAATCTTTGAGCCATCGAGGGGCGGCTGCCCAATCATTGAGACGGCTCCCTTGTCGCTGCCTTCGCGTTGCAGTTGTGCCTGGAGGATAGGCGCCTGGTTGGCAATGTCGCTGAGCAGATAGCGCCGCATCACGACCTTGGCATCAGCGTATTTTTCGAGTAACAGTGAATAAGCCTTTTGCAATTCATCCATTTGGTTTTCAAAACGGCCGAGGCCATCCTTGACGTGAAGGATGATGTGCCGTTCGGTGGAACCGTGGATAGGGGCAAATGTTGCCACTTCTGCCCAGGCTTGAAGTTGGTCGAATTTAATTTTTTCAAATACCATGTAAAATCAATTTACAATTAAAGAATAACAATAAGGTTGGGATGAATCCTATTTCCTCCAGCATGCGAACCACTCCCTCATGGTGGGATTCCAGATGTCGTAGTTGACATGATGGCCATAGTCGCGGAAGATGCGGTATTGTTTGGGCGTACGCACGAGGTTATAGCCCGAGAAGTTGGTGTGCGGTGGGCAGGTGGGATCTTGCAGGCCAATGGCCATATAGACCGGACATTCGATCCAACGAGCCAGATTCTTGATGTCGAAATAACTCATCACACGCAGCATCTCGGCATCGCTCATGCCGAGGGCGTGCTGCTTGGCCTCGATGGGTTCGGCAGGCCAGCGCACGATCTGGAAGTAATCGGGGAAGTCGCTCATGAAGGTGATATAGACGGCGGCTGCGGTGATGCGGTGGTCGAGGGCGGCTACGGCCATGCTGCAAGCACCTCCTTGGCTGCCGCCTTCGACAAAGATGTTGCGGGTGTCGGCCTGAGGCAGGGTGCAGAGGTAGTCGATGCCTCGGATGCAGTCGAGATAAGCTCCGCGATAGTAATAGGTGTCGGGACTTTTGAGGCCGTATTGAACCCAATCGCCATAGCGGTTGTTGGGCTTGTTCTGCCCCTGCCCACGAACACTGACGATGGCCTCGATATATTCCTGACCTTCAACGTCGAGGTCCCAGATGTCGCTGCTGTATCCTAAGAAGAGCACATGAAGGGGAAAACGTGCATTCTTGTCGCGTGTGACGGGTACGGTGTAAAATATCTGGACCGTATCGTTTTCGATGCTGAGCACCTTGGCCGAGTACACCTTCTTGCGCGGAGAGCTCTTTTCCTTCAACTCCTTGACCTGTGGTTGGAGGGGCACGGCAGCAAGTTCGGCGCGCGCCTTGTCCCAAAACGCCTGGAAGTCGGGTTGTGCGTCGGGCAGAGATACGATATTCTCTGGTTCAAAGCCGATGGTATAGAAGGATTTGTGGCCTTGTCCTCCCCATTGCTCGTAAGCATTGTCGACAATGTTCTTTCCTCCGGTTTCGACAAAGACGTGGTAGAACCCGGGAGTGGCGATGCAGGGATTGATGCACAAGCGGGCACTGTCGCCTTTCGCAATACTGACACTTTGCGAAATCACACATACAGGCAACCCAGTATCGGTGGTGATACGCACAGTGATGTTGGTGTCCAGCGGATTCAACAGCGAATCCTTGACGGTGAATGTCAGTTCGGGTGTCTCGGGAGCATACCACACCCAGTCATCGCCTTCGAGCGTTACTTTGGGTTGCGCCTGCAAGGCCAATGAGAGCAGGCCTAACAAAAGTGCTAAGAATTTTTTCATTTGCAGATGTCAGCATTTAGTTCCTTGATCATTCGAAGCGTGGTGGTATCGCAGGCGAAAACGGAATTGAGACCCTGTTCTTCCTGTGCGGGATCGCAGACATAGTCGTCGTAGGGTTGCCAGATGACGTGCTTGACGTTGGCACGACCTCCCCAGCCCCAGAAGTTGCAACCAGCTATCATGCCTGAGTCGCGGATGATGGAGAATACGTAGCGATAGTAGGCATCACGGCCCTGGGTGGGTGAACCTGGAGTGAAGACAAAACGGTCGCGCGGATAGCCAAATTCCTCGAGCACGATAGGACGGCCGGCAGCACTCATATATGCGTGCGCGTTCCTTATATAATCTAATGTAGAGTCGCAGGCAGCCTGCACACGTTCGACAATGGGATCGGGTGTGTCTTCGGCGATGGTCTTGTCGGCATCGTAGTTCTGGTTGAATTGTCCGAGCCAACCCCAGTTGTTGGGCCAGATGTGGATGCAGGCATAGTCAATGTTGGGCAGCGTGTGGATGGCATTGAAGAGTGCGTAGTCATCCTGACAACCATGATAACCTTCGGAGCCTGTGGTGACAAGGTGGTTGGGGTCGAGACTCTTGATGAGACTCGATTGCTCGTCAATCCACTCGACAAACTTTGCCTTGTGGAGAGAATCATCGGCAAAACATCTCGGCTCGTTGGCAATCTCCCAAGCCATGAGAGCGGGTGACTCTATGTAAGACTTGCCGGTGAAGGTGTTTGTTCGGCTTACGATGAAGCGAACATGATTGGCAGCCAATGCCTTGGCCGAATCGTTGAGGACGAAAGCTGAAACATACTGCATATATTCCCACCAGCCGTCGTAGCTGGGCACAGGCGTACGGTCGAAGTGCACCATCTTACCGGGCTCCTTCGAACTCATCACGTCTCCCGTATAGCCCACCCAATCGAGGTAGGCTCCATAGCCGCCCGACCATTCCCAGGCATTGTTGAAATAGAGGACGGCTTTCATCTGACGCTTCTCGAGTTCGTACATCATATAGTCGAGACCTTCGAGGATGGTATCGTTATAGACGCCGGGTTCCGATTGGAGTTTGGGGTAGATGTGCGAAGGGATTCCTTCGCGGCCATCACCGCCAATGAGGACGCGGACATTGTCGATGCCGACAGCCTTCATATCGTCAAGTTCCTGGACGAGACGCTCGCGGTTGCCCCCGAGACCTTTTGAACCGAGGATGGCACCATACCAGAAGTTGGTGCCCACATAGCGATATTCCTTGCCGCCTTGGTAGAACTTACCGTTGCGAACGGTCACGAATGGAGACTCTTCCTGCGTCGTAGTGCACGAAGCAAGGAGAGTGAGGAGGGAGAGAAAGAGGATGGATTTTTTCATTCTAACTAATAATTTGTAGTGAAAGGCACGACAGGCAGGCCGTAGCAGTCGTGGAGCTGGTTGGTGGTGAAGTTGTGATAGTTGTAGCGAACGTTCTTCACTTCGCCAGCCTCGGGGCAGACGAGTTTCAGGAAGCATCCTCCGTATTCGGGGTCGCTCCACCCGTTTTCGGCCCAAACGATGGCCTTGTGCCAAACGCCGTCAGCGCCAGCTGCCTCAAAGCCTTCGATGTTGAACATCCGATCGACACCATCGATGAGATTGCTGAAATAGAGGCACACGACCTTTCCCTTGTCGTTGGCATTGGCAGCCAAGGCCGATCCTGCCACAAAGTTGAGGAATTTGTTGTCAACCTCGATGGTCTTCATGCTCAGGAACTCGGGTGCTTCGGCATGGATGCCCTCGATGCCATAGTCGCGTGTAGCAGCCATATAGGCGAGGCGCTGTCCGATTTCCTTCTTGCGGCAACCGTGAATCTGCTCGGCCTCATAAGGCAGGATAAGGTCGGTGGTCGAAACGCATCCGCTGTTCTCGAGTTCATGGGCAATCTGATGCTGGGCGGCACGGAAGTCGGCAGCATTGGTGCCATTCACGTCACCATAACTGTATCCTGGAAGTTCGACGGTGTACATGGGCAAAGGGTCGTCACCTTGACGCCACATCTTGCGCCATAGGCGTGTCATGGTCTTGAAACGCTCAACGTATTCCTTTTCGCGGCCTACGTTCGATTCGCCTTGGTTCCAAAGGAATCCCTTCACGGTGTAGCCTGCCAAGGGATGGAGCATGCCGTTGAACATCACCATCTTGCGGTGATAGTCCTGGTCATCCATGGGAGTGAGTCCGTCAGGGTAGGTGAGGAGGATCTCCTTGGGTAACCAGCCTTCGACGCAGCTGCCGCCCCACGAGCAGTTGATGATGCCCACGGGTACATTGAGGATGTCAGTCAGGGCTTGTGCAAAGAAGTAGCCACAGGCCGAGAAATTGACGGCATTCTTCGGCTCACACACCTTCCATCCACCTGGTACACGGTCTTGTGGCTCCAAGGCATCCTTTTTCTCGATGGTGGCCACACGTATGCTGCGGCGGTAACGTCCCGAAAAGGCAATCTCCTCGTTGGCACCGCGAACGGGGCAGTTCCAAAAACCTTTGAGAGGCATCTCCATATTTGATTGGCCCGAGCAGAACCATACTTCGCCGATGAGCACATTTTCGATTCGACGAGTCTCGCCATCACCCTTGATGGTGAGACTTTGCGGGTCATAGGAAGCAGCAGGCGTCGAGACTTGCAGTTCCCAGCGTCCCGTCTGCTTGTCGGCAGTTGCGCGGTAGGTCTGTGTGTCCCAGGAGGTGGTTACTTCGACGGTTGAGCCGCCTTTTGCCCATCCCCACAGGCGGGCCTGGGTCTGCTGTTGCAGCATCATGTCGTTGCCGATGATCTCGGGGAGTTCGAGGGCTTGGGTGCCCAAAAAGGTGACAAAAAGGAGGGCAAGTGCCAGCAATTTCTTTTTCATACGAATATCTTGTTTTTATGGTAATTTTCGCGGAACTGTGTGGGTGAGCATCCCTTGCGTTTCTTGAAGATGCGGTTGAAGTTCGAAACGTTGTTGAAGCCCGAATCGTAGCAGATTTCAACCACCGAAGTGGTAGTATCGACCAGTTGACGGGCAGCGTAGCCCAGACGGATGTCGATAATGTAATCCGAAAGGGTACGTCCTGTGCGTACCTTGAAGAATCGGCTGAATGCCGTTGGCGTCATTCCTGCCAGGTCGGCCACGGTGCCTAGGCGTATTTCTTCCTTGAAGTGCTCGTCGATGTATTCCTCCACCTTGCGTACGCGACGGCTGTCGGCAGTCGATTTCACCGAAGCGAACGACGACGACGCTAGCAGATGGAAGTCATCTTCGAGCGAAAGTTGGTAGAGGATGTCGAGCAGTTTGAGCACACGCGGGAACCCCGGTGCTTCGGACGAAAGTTTGTCCAGTTTGTTGAAGACGCGCATGATGGCAGGCAGCCCGAAGCACACCCCGCGCTTGGCGTTTTCGAAAAGCCGTGCCAAAGAAGCCATCTGGCTTTTCGCAAGGAACGACTCGCCCAGCAGGTCGGGTGAAAACTGGATGACGAACTCGCGCACCTTCTTGCCTGCTGCCACATCGACCAGCACCTCGTCGGGGTGCTGTTCCCAGGCATGTTCCAGGTTGCTTCCGATGAGCACCAGGTCGTATTGCCCGCAGATTTCGATGGAGTCGCCCACCACGCGGTGCACGCCTGTGCAGTTCTCCATGAATGTGAGTTCCACCTCTTCATGCTTGTGAAGCGGGTAGTCATAGTGATCCTTCTTGTGGTCCATCACATAGAAACTGTCGTGTTCGGTGAGTGGAGTGATTTCGGTGATGATTTTTTCCATGATATGCTACCTTATTTTCTAGAAATGTGGGGCAAATATAAACGAATTCTTCGACTTTCGCAAATAATTGCCATAATTTTGTTGCAAAAAAGTGTATATGCGAATATTTTTGTCAAAAAAGTATCAAATATTTGTGCAGTTTTTTGATAATTCCAAAAAATCTGGTTACCTTTGCTGCGTTTTTTTCAAATTTCAAGTATGTAACCAAAAATTTATGATAATTCACGATAATTCGTGTTGAAAAAGAAATCAATATGAAGTTAGGATTCGATAATGACAAGTACATCCGTATCCAATCGGAGCACATCAAGGAACGCATTGCCCATTTTGAGGGCAAACTCTACCTCGAACTGGGTGGCAAGCTCTTCGATGATCATCATGCCTCGCGCGTCCTGCCTGGTTTCCAGCCCGACAGCAAGTTGCGCATGCTCAGCCAACTCGCCGATTCGGCCGAGATTATTATCGTCATAAGTGCCACTGACATTGAGAAGAACAAGGTGCGCGCCGACCTCGGCATCACCTACGACGAGGACGTGCTTCGCCTGCGCAGCGAGTTCGAAAGCCGCGGCTTCTATGTGGGCGGCGTGGTCATCACCCACTACAACGGCCAGGCCAGCGCCAAGGCTTTCCGCGAACGTCTCGAGCGCATGGGCATCAGCACCCACTACCAGTACTTCATCGAAGGCTATCCGCGCAACGTCGATGTCATCGCGTCGCCCGATGGCTTTGGCCGCAACGAATACTTCGAGACCACTCGTCCTCTCGTCATCGTCACTGCCCCGGGTCCCGGCAGCGGAAAGATGGCAGTCTGCCTCTCGCAACTCTACAACGAGGCGCAGCACGGCGTGCGGGCAGGTTATGCCAAGTTCGAGACCTTCCCCGTCTGGAACCTTCCCCTCAAGCATCCCGTCAACATCGCCTACGAAGCTGCCACCGCCGACCTCGGTGATGTCAATATGATCGATCCATTCCACCTTGAGGCATATGGCAAGATGGCTGTCAACTACAACCGCGACGTCGAGATCTTCCCCGTGCTCAATGCCCTTTTCGAAGGCATCTATGGTTCGTCGCCCTACAAGTCGCCCACCGATATGGGTGTCAACATGGTGGGCTTCTGTATCAGCGACGACGAAGTTTGCGCCAAGGCATCAAAGGACGAAATCGTGCGCCGCTACTTCTCTGCCCTCGGCAAATATGCACAGGGACTCACCGATGACACCGAAGTCTCGAAGATAGCCTTGCTGATGAAACAGGCGCGCATCGACACCGACTTCCGCCGCACCGTGCCCGCTGCCCGCCAGCGCAAGGAGGAGAGCGGCCACACCAGCATCGCCCTCGAACTGCCCAACCATCAGATCATCACTGCCCACAGCAGCTCCCTGCTCGGTTGTTCGGCTGCCTTGCTGCTCAATGTCACCAAGCATCTGGCAGGCATCGATCACGAGATCAACCTCATCCCGCAGACCATGATCGAGCCTATACAGAAGATGAAGTTCGAATACTTGCAGGGCCGCAATGTGCGCCTTCATGCCGACGAGGTGCTCGTAGCCTTGTCGATGCTCAGCGTGAGTGATCCCTATTGCCGCCGTGCCCTAGAGACGCTGCCCTTGCTCCGCGGTTGTCAGGTGCATGCCACTGTGCTGCTTAGCGAAGTTGATCGCACCATCTTCAAGAAACTCGGCATCGACGTCACCTGCGACCCTGTGGCCAAGTAAGGATCCGAAAGGTTAAAAGGTTCAAGGATAATGGATCAAGGTTCAAGATTTAAGGGAGTCGGTGGATACGTGTTCGCTGCACTCGCGGCAGCGTCCTACGGCACCAATCCCGTCTTTGCCAAGCCGCTCTATGCCGACGGGATGAATCCCGACTCGGTGCTCCTGTTCCGCTATGCCTTCGGCATCGCGTTGCTCGGCCTGCTGATGATCTGGAACGGATGGCGGCGTCACAACTTGTCGACGGCATTTCGTGTCAACCGTCATTCGTTGCCGCAACTTGTCATCCTCGGCATCCTTATGGCGCTGTCGTCGCTCACGCTTTTCCTGAGTTACAACTACATGCCCGTTGGCATCGCCTCCACGCTGCTTTTCACCTATCCCATCCTGGTGGCTGTCATCATGACGCTGGTTTATCACGAACCGATGTCATGGCTTGTAGTCGTCTGCCTGCTTTTGGCCACGTCGGGCGTTGGTATGCTTTGTGAGCAGGGAGAGACCCCTCTTAACACTTCAAACCTCTCAAACTCCCCTTGGGGTGTCTCTCCTTTCATGATTGGCGCTCTCCTCGTGCTGCTCTCATCCCTGTCCTATGCCATTTATCTTGTGGGACTCAACAAAACACGTGTGCGCACCATTGCCTCGATGCCTGTCACGTTCTATGTGCTTTGTTTTGGTTTTTTGCTCTTTGTGTGGCGTATCTGCTTCGGAGGTGTGTTCACGCTTCCGCAACATGGGGTGATGTGGCTCAATCTGATTGCCCTCGGTCTGTTGCCCACGGTCGTTTCGCTGTTGCTTACGGCTTGGGCTATTCAGCGCATCGGCAGTACACAGACTGCGCTGTTCGGTGCGCTCGAACCCGTCACCGCCGTGGCACTCGGTATCATCTTCTTGGGCGAGAGCATCAATTTGCGTGAATTTTTTGGTATGGTCCTTATCTTTGTTTCGGTGACTCTTGTGGTTTATCGTAGGAAGTAAAAAGCTTCTTTTGGACGCAACCAAGGGGAGCCTTCTCATCGTGATAATAAATAATGTGCCCTCCGGTCAATATCGACTGGAGGGCTCATTATGTTGCGTCCGGAGAGTCTCCCGACACGTCGTTGTAGCCGCTGTCGGCATGTTTCAGACCGTAGATGACGGGATAGTCAGCTACATTGGGACGGGCGTCCACATTGCGACGATTGGTACGCAAGGCCTTTCCTGAGAAATCCTGGGTGGCCTTCTGTTGTGTGTTGATGACTCTGATTTGCCCCTTTGCGTTTGCTTCCTTCTGCTGAGCAGGGGTGCGGAAGGCGGAAAGCAGGGACTGACCATAGCTGGCAGCGCCAAGGGTGGCAATGCCGAGCACGAGTGGTAAAAGCAGTTTAGCTCTCATAGTGAATATTTTTTTGGTTAAGTGATGTTGTTTATTCCTTCTTTTTTGCAAAGGAAATATAAGGATGGGATAATTGCCGCTGAATCCATCGATAGGCAATGTAAAGAGCGATGGATGTGACTGCCCAGCTGACAGGATAACAAGCCGAGAGGACTCCGAAGTCGGGATACATCGGGAAGACCGAGCCAATCCAGGCCAATCGCAGTCCCACAATGCCAAGCAGGGAGATGATCGTCGGGACAAGGGAATGTCCATAAGCCCTCAATATGCCGGTGAAGGCTTCGACCACAGCGTTCAGACATTCGGTCGAACTGATTACCCATATTCGAATCCGCGCCATGGCGATGACGGCAGCATTGGTTGTAAAGATGTGCAGTAGCGGACGGGAGAACGCCACCATGACGAGACTGACGAGCAACGTGCAACCTGCTCCCCAGATAAGGCTCCAACGGGCTATCGTGCGGCAACGGTCAAGTTTGCCTGCACCATAATTCTGCCCAATCCAGGTGGTGGCTGTCTGACTCAGTGAATTGGCAATGAAATAAAGGTAATATTCGAAGTTCATGGCAGCGGTGGCTGCGGCAACGGCTATGGTGCCCAGGCTATTGATGCTCTGCTGAATCATGATGTTCGAAAAAGAGAACAGGCAGCCTTGCAGCCCGGCAGGAATGCCGATAATTGCGATTTTGCGGAGCTGGTGACGATCGATCCTCAACTGGTGCATGCGCACCTTGAGCACACCCTCTTCATGGCGCAGGAAATTGATAAGGCGATAGGAGGAAAATGCAGTGGCGATGACGGTGGCCAAAGCCACGCCTTCAACACCCCAACCCAATCCGAGGACGAACAGCAAATTGAGCGAGACATTGATGATGCCACTGAGAAAGAGTGTGTGGAGTGGTCGCCGTGTGTCGCCTTTCGAACGTAGGATGGCTGCAGCAAAGTTGTAGAGCATCAGGAAAGGCATACCTGCAAAATAAATGCGCAGGTAGAGTACGGCTTGCGGAAGGACATCGTCAGGCGTGGAGAGCGCAGCAAGAATGGGGTAGGCCACAACCTGCCCAAAACCAGCCAGGAAGATGCCGCTCAAAAGGGCAATCAGCAGGGCTGTGTGTACGGCACGACGGACGCCGTGGTCGTTCCCTTCGCCCAAGAGGTGAGCAATTACAACATTGGCACCGATGGACAGGCCTACAAAAAGATTGATGAGGAGATTAATGACGGGGGAACAGGCTCCGACAGCAGCCAATGCCGAATGTCCGGCAAACTGGCCGACGACGGCTACGTCGGTGGAATTGAATAGCTGCTGCAGCATCCCGCTGGCCGCTATCGGCAAAGCAAACGAAAGCAAACGACGAGGGATAGGTCCCTCGAGCATATCGGTCTGCAGTCGGTACTTGTGCGGATGATGCCGGTGGAGGTGGAGATGCGGGTGAGAAATAAACATTTCAGGCAGCTATGAAGTGGGGCAGCAGGCAGAGCACCATGCCGACGGTAATGATGAGGAGTATCCACCATTCGACCAGCGCCGAACGCAGATTGGCCTGCTGGATGGTGAGCTGCAGGGCAAGGAAGGTGGTGAGCATCGGGAGAAGGGTGGCAAGGTGGGAGGCATCGAGCACCAGCAACGCCATCATGACCAGGCTGAGCACCGAGACGAGACCGATGGAGGCTTCGGCACGCACTGTCTGCCCCACGTCGATGGCAAGGCCCGCCAGGGCATAGACCAACAAGAGCAGCCCCACATAGGCCACGAAGGCCGTGCTCCACGTACCCATGGCAACAAGTCGCTCCAACGGAGGAGCCTGGAAGAGGCCGAGATAGGCAGCCATCATGCCGTCGGCTGCGTCGATGCCGATGAAGAGGAAGCGAGCCAGATAGACCACCCAAATGCCCAGCACGATGCCAGTGAGGGCGCTCATCATGTTGCGCAGACTCGAGCAGCGCATGTAGTAACTGGCTATGAGCAGCAGCACGATCCACAACAGCGTATGTGGATTGAGCGTGGAGGTGAGGCCGATGATGAGTCCGAGCAGCATATGCTTGATGATGGCAACGCGACGTTGCCATAGGCTCATCTGGAGTGAAAGGAATGCAAGCAGGGCGAGTTGCTGGACGATGGCCCAGATGCCTTCGCCCTCACCGCTGAGGGGGACGAGATAGCATTGGGCAAAGCATAGTGAAGCGGTGAGCAATGGCCAGCTGATGGCAAAGGCTTTCACGCTGGCGCCTCCGTCGAGTCGGAACCGTGCCACGATGTGCCAGATGCCTGTCGAGAGCACTCCTGCGGTGACCCACGCACCCCACAGTGCCTTGGGCGTGGCTTGACCCAGCAGCACGAGCACAGCAACAAGCGCCGCGCTCAGAAGGATGAGCACGGGCGTCACGTGGCGGTATTGGGTCAGTGGGGCGTACACGAGAGGGGTTTGAGGGTTCTGAAGGGAAGTCGGAGGCCAAGCG
>JAZQBS010000033.1:0-4693 GCA_045545875.1 Bacteroidales bacterium | reverse complement strand
TGCTTTCTCCAGGAAATCAAATACTTTCTTTGATGCTTCCATAATATGATGAATTTAAAAGTGTCGTAAGCGTCCTCGCATTTTACATCATTGCGGTGAGGAAATTCTCGTAGCCGAGTTTCTCGATATAGTTGAGATACTGGGCTTCCCAAGCCATGTGGTCCTTTTCGCCGTCAATCCACTTGTAGATGAGTTTCTGGGTGGGATAGTCGTCGGCGAAGGCGGCAGCCATTTCGCTCATTTGCTTGACGGCATCGGGATTGTAGTCGGATTCGATCTGTTGCTTGGGGTCGTCGTAGAAAGGAAATTCCATGGTTTTCATGGCCTCCTGCAAGTCGGCGGGTTTGCATCCGAGCTCCACGAGACGGTTGAGCACCTCTTCGGCCTCTTCCCATTCCTCTTCGGCCTCTTCTTTCCATTTGTCGGCCAATTTGTTCCAGCCGTTCAGACGGCAGTAGGCCGAGAATGCGAAATGCTGTTTGCTGTTTCCAAACCAAGCAGCGCCGAACATGGCGAACTGCTTCAATGCTTCTTCTTTTGTCATAATCTATGTATTTTTAATTATTTAAATCGTTTTTTCTTCAAGGATTCTGTTCCTTGACTTTTTTATAACGCACGTCGGGGTCAAATATTATATGACCCCATTTTTTTAAGACTAATGGCATTCATATGTGTTTTTCGTCAGCAGCATATCCTTGTCTGCCGCAGCTGTTCCTTGCGGGCCGAGGGGATTATCTCTTCGTGGTAGAAGTAGTTGACCACCACGGGTGGCTCGCCGTGTCGGCTGCGGACACTGTCGTCGTTGCGGACGTAGGGAAGCCCCTGCTCGGCGCAGAAATGGCGCATGTCGGCATCGAGTTCGCTCCAATAGGTGCGGTCTTTCTTGGTGTAGATGTCGCGGTAGAGGCCGTCCAACTCGGGGCGGTGCTCATGAACCCAGCCGAGGATGCGCCCACGGTAGTCGCCGCGCAGGTTGAGGTTCTCGAGCCACATGAGGTTGCAGTGGTGCTTGGCGAGTTCGATGATGGCCTCCACGTCGGTGATGCCTGGGAAGATGGGCGAGATGAAGCAGGTGGTGTCGATGCCGGCCTCGTAGAACTGCCTCATGGCCTCAAGCCTGCGCTCGATGCTCACGCCTCGGTCCATCTCCTTGCGGAACTCCTCGTCAAGGGTGTTGATGCTCCAGCTGACGCGGGCGTTGGGGAAGGTCTTTATCAGGTCGAGGTCGCGCAGCACGAGGTCGCTCTTGGTGGCGATGCTGATGCGTATGCCGCTGCCTTGAAGCTGTTCCAGCAGCGCACGGGTACGCTTGTATTTGGCCTCGCAAGGCTGGTAGCAGTCGGTCACCGAGCCGAGAAAAGCCTCCTTGCCGACATAGCGCTTGGCGTTCTTGATGTCGGGCCACAGCTTCACGTCAATGAAGTCGCCCCACGGCTCGGGGTGGTTGGTGAAACGTTTCATGAACGAGGCGTAGCAGTACTTGCAGGCGTGGGCGCATCCTACATACGTATTGACCGAGAAGTCGCTGACCGGCAGGTTCGACTTGGTCATCACACTCTTGACGTCGATTTCTTTGATTGTCATAGAATAGTTAGTATATATGAGCGGTTCTTTGATTGATTTCGCGAATCACCTTGGCAGGTGTTCCGGCCACGACCATATTGTCGGGCACATCCTTGGTGACCACGCTGCCAGCGGCCACGATGGCGTTCTCTCCGATGGTGACGCCTGCCAGCACGGTGACATTGGCACCGAGCCAAGCGTTTCGTCTGATGACGATGGGCTTGGTGAGCAGCGTATGGCGCGTGGCGGGATCCTCGGGATGGTATTCGGTTGCGAGCACACAGTGGGGGCCGATGAAGGCGCCGTCGCCGATGGTGATGCCGCCGATGGCGAGCAGCGTGCAACCGAAGTTGAGGAAGCAGTCGTCGCCGAAGTGCACTCCGGGGCCGTAGTTGATGTTGAGCGGAGTGAAGACGCGCACGGTGTCGGGCACATCACTGCGAGTAATCTCGCGCAAGTATTCGCGCACCTCGGCCTCGGTGTGGTAGCCGCTGTTCATCTCGGCGCGGAGCCGCATGGTGAGCTGCACATCGGCATAGAGTTCGTCGCTGCCGACATAGGTCTTTCCTGTTGGTTGTTCGGTCATCTAGTATTGTTTAAGTTTTTTATTGTTTAACTCTTGTTGCGGACACTGCCGGCGGTGACACCCGTTTCACGCTTGAAGAAACGACTGAAGGCGGGAGGGTTCTCGAAGCCCAGTCGGTCAGCGATGTCGGCGAGGGGCAGGGTGCTGTGGCGCAGCATTATTTTGGCATGAAGTACCGTGTGGGCATTCAGCAACTGCATCACCGTCTGGCCGCTTTGTTGCTTAACGACTGCTGAAAGGTGGTTGGGCGACACGCAGAGCCAATCGGCAAAGGCTTTCACACTGCGCATAGTTCCGTCGCTCTCAGCCAGCAGGTCGAAGAAGCGCTGCATCAATCGTTCGGCGGCGGTAGGGGTTTCGGCAGCGTGCGAAGCGTCCCCACTGACATCAAGACTGTATAAGTCGGTCAGCAGGGCAGAGAGGAGATTATTGAGCGTCATCTGTTGGTAGGTCGGACTGTTAGCCACCTCCCATAGAAGGTCAAAATAACTGCCTATGCGTCGGGAGTCATCACCTTTAACTGGTATGGCGGACCATTGCTTGAATGGTATGGGGATGCCACCGAAAGTGGCTATCTGCGCATTGTAGTCGGCGGACAGTTCCATCACCTCCATGTAGAAGTTTTCGGGGATGACAAGGGCTGTTCCTTTCTCCACTTGGCAGGACTGCATGTTCAAACGCAGACGGACTGTTCCTGTAGTCACAAGGAGTATGCGTCCCAAAGGTATATACAGTAAGTCGCCCATCCCGCCATTGACCACCTGCTCCTTGATGCCTGCAACATTGCGGATAATTGCGAAGTTCCCGCGTACGGCTATACACTCGTTATTGACGGCAAAAGGCACTATGTCTGTTATATTTAGCTGTCGTTTCATCTCAATGTGATTGAGTGCAAAGATACGAAAAAAAATATGATTCGTAGGATTTGATAATTTGTTCCCTTTTTGGGGTAATGGCTATTATCTGGAAAGATGGTAATTTTGCAATCAGAAAAAGATGGTAACAATACAAGTATTAATTTCAAAAAATCAAGTGGTTATGGAAGATAAATCATCAATAGTGAAGAAGCCAAGATTCATGAAACACTACGCGCTGGAAATTTACACGGTAGTCGCCATGCTTTTCATCACAATGGTCGCCATGTTCATGGATCACTTAACGGTTATCCAACAGTTCGCTGTATGGATTTCATTCCTGTGCATCCTGCACGAGTGGGAGGAAGGACGATACCCCGGCGGATTCCTCGACCTCATATCAGGCAAACTGCTACAGATGGACATAGAGCGAGAGACTCTGTTGGGCAGCCGCTTGATAACATCAGTGTTTATCTTCACCATCACGCTGGTGCCGTTCTTCTTTGGCGATGTCTATCCGATTTTTGCCATTGCAATGGCCTCGTTTTGCATATTCGAGGGAATCATCCACATTGCAGGCATCAAACTTCTCAAATTGGACAAGCCTTATTCACCGGGAATGGTGACCGCGGAGGTTGAACTGGTATCAGGCATTGGCCTCATCACATACATAGTTGTGAACCACCTCGGCGCATGGTACGACTACACCTTCGGCCCCTTCGTGTTCATTGCTTGCTTCGCCCTTATGCAACGCGGTCTGATGGCGATGATAGGCTTACACTACAAGGACATGTTTGCCATCATGAAAAGGCGTTTTGCAAAACAATAAGTGTTATGAAGGCTTACTTTCAACAGGGATGTATGTCAAGGGAATGAGTGATTATTTGCATTGCTCAAACAACCAGTCACGGACGGCGGCAATCTTGTATCCAAAGTCGAAAGAGGCCATGTGTTCCATGCCCTGTCCGGATTCAGGGAGTACCGAACCTTTCTCGAAACAAATAAAGTTGATATTGCCTCCCTTGGCTATCAAAGCTTCTGCCAGACGTTCCTGCTCTGCTGGGGACAACTTGGCGCTCCATGAGGCAGAGTCGATATGGGCGTTTTGTTTTTTCAGCACCTCAGTCAGTTCTCTCATGCCACCCGATGCCTTCGCGTCACCGCCTGCTACGATGTAGAAGAACTTGCGTTTACCAAAGTCCTGCATCTTCGATGTGTCCCATTGGCTGCTGACAAACAGCGAAGCGGCGAATAGGTCGGGATGGGCGATGTTGAAATAGAAGGACATCATGCCGCCCATTGATTGGCCGGTTGTGTAAAGTCGTCTGGGGTCAACCTTGTACTCTTTGCATACATATTGCAACAGACGGATGGTCATCTCTACCTCGTCGGTGGTGCTCCAGTCATCCTGCACCGCCCATTCAGTGTATTGGGGAACCAATACGAACGCTGGATGCTCTTTCTGATCCCTGTCTGAGGCGAACTCCAACGCTCCATATCCCTGAGTGAGCGGAGCCGCCACGTCCTTACCTACGGTACTGGCATCGGCCATGAACAACACTAATGGGAGTTTGTGACCTGCCTCGGCACCTTCGGGAACAAGTAGGTTATAGGACATTGTCTTACCCGTCTTGGCATCCTCGAAGGTGAGCTGTCTGAACTTCTTCAGTGTCTCGTTCTTCAAAGCAAC
>JAZQBS010000032.1:0-2352 GCA_045545875.1 Bacteroidales bacterium | reverse complement strand
CGGTCTTTTCCAGGGCGGCGTGGAGTGGCAGTTTCTGTGTGCGATAAGCCTCGCGGGTAAGACGCTTCACATGATTGCGATCGACGGCATGCTTGAAGCGCTTCTTGGGAGCCACGGTCATGATGGCGCATTGTCCCTGCTTCTCAGGGTCGGGCAGGTTTTCGGCATCAGCCTTCTTGATCAGATACACCACCCTGTAAGGAAAGACTACGAAAGTGCGTCCATTGGCGAACAGTTCGTCAATGGATTCTCTCAGGTACAGTCTTTCGCGCTTGGGTAATGTAAATTGTTTCATCGGAATCTGACTCTTCAGATGGGATTAAGCAATGGCTGGCCAAGCCATAGGTTACTGGTTGAAAATACGATCCGTTTGGCCTTTAATCCTGGTCGCTGAGGTACTTCTGCAAGACGCTGGCCATCGATGGGAGTTCGGGGGTGGGGCCCTTGGCATCGATGCGGAGGCCGTGTTCCTCGGCAGCCTTGGCAGTCAGTGGGCCGAAGAGGCCGATGCGCTGATCGCCCTGCTGGTAGTCGGGCATATTCTCGTAGAGTGACTGGATGCCCGAGGGTGTGAAGAACACCAGCATGTCGTACGAGGAAATCTCCTCCGAGGTGATCTCCATGCTCACTGTGCGGTACATCACTGCTGGAGTAACCTTGAGTTTTGCCTTCGTGAAGGCAGGAATCTCGTCCTTGTGAACTTCTGCAACGGGCATCAGGAACTTCTCGGTGTTGTGCTTCTTCATCACCAGTGCCAGGTCTTCGATCTTGCCCGACTTGGAGTGATGCACCTTGCGCTTGCGGAAGACGATGAACTTCTGCAAGTAAAGGGCTACTGCCTCGGTCTGGCAGAAGTACTGCATCTCCTCGTTGGGCTTGGCGCGAAGTTCCTCGGCAAGTTTGAAGAAATGGTCAATCGCCGTCTTCGAGGTGAAGACGATGGCCGTGAAGTTGGGGATACTGATTTTCTGTGTCCGGAACTCTTTCGGGCTGAGCGATTCGATGCGGATCAACGGCTTGAACGTAAGCGTTACTCCGAACTTGCGCTGAATGTCGAAGTAGGGTGACTTGTCTGAGGTAGGATAGGGTTGTGAAACCAGAATATTCTTGATGTCCATTATACTTGCAGTGAGGAAAATTTAACCCAAATGACCCATAGGGGTGCAATTTCGAGCGTGCAAAGATATAGAATTATCAGTAATAATGAGCTAAAACCGTCGTAAAAAATCTTAATTCCACTAAAAATAAAGGAAAATTGTGACAAAATGAAGACCGCGACAAGCAAAACAAGTGCTATTTGTGATGGTATCCATCCTGCAATCAGCCCTATGAAGAGGAGCATTGTCAGGGGAGCCAGCACGATGAATGCGGCCTGATAACTGCGGTTCATGATGGTGCGCTTTTCCTTTATGCCAAGCAGGTAGCAGAACCAGTTGAACAGCACGCCTTGCAGCACATACCATATCGGCAGCAATGACACGCATAGGCCGATTTGTGCCAATGTCGGTGAAGAGATGGCAAAAAGGTGTTCGGCAGGCGCAGGGTCGGTGAGGCAGAAGAGCGTCAGACCAAAGAACAGGAACATCTGCAGCAGCATCAGCGGCTTGAGCCAGGGGTAGATGACAACTACCGATTCGAAGGTGCGTGCATTGCGCGTGTCGGTGATCCATGCCAGCTGGTGTCGCATCACGCTCTTGTCGCGGCAGGCGAGAATGTCGATGGAAAGGAACAACAGGATGAGTACTACCAACACGGCATTGTCCTCGAGCCGCAACTGGGCCCAGGACAGCGAGGAGGCCGCCGATGCCGCCCCTTCCACGAAATGTATGTTGTACGGATTGAAGATCATTGGGGCAGTAGCTGGAAGGTGGCTTCCACAGGATAGTGATCGGAGAGTTTCACGTCCTTGCGTACCCTTGAATGGAGTGCGCGGAAGTGCTTGCTGTGCAACAGGTGGTCGATGCGGAACCAGAAGTGGTGGGCCCTGTAGGTGATGCCTGGGCCGAAGCCCGTCTCCTGCCACGTGTCGTAGAGGCCAACTTGGCGCAGCGATTGATAGCAGTAACTGATGGGCGTGTCGTTCATGTCGCCGCAGACAAGCAAGGGCATGTCATTGGGATGCTGGTCAAGCAGCACCTGCCTGAGCATCGCTGATTCGGCAGAGCGCAGACGGTAGGCTTGTGCCAGTGCTCGCATCATGCCGGTTCGGATGCGGTCGAGCGAGTCGGGTTCGAACTTCTCAATCATCTCGTCGTAGAGGATACGGTCCTTCGGGTCAATCATGTTGCTGCGCAAATGCATGTTGACAAGTCCCATTGTCCTGCCTCGCACGTCCAGTTGGTAATACAAAGT
>JAZQBS010000031.1:0-32968 GCA_045545875.1 Bacteroidales bacterium | reverse complement strand
CCTGAGCCCCAGCCGAGATAGTCGGGGCTGGCTGGATCGACGGCATTTGCGTAAGACTTGAGCGCCCATTCGCGCAACTGCTTGCGTTGAAGTCCTTCTGGTGTTTCGTCGTCGGGCAACGAGAGCCAGGGGGCAAGGCCTGCCATTAGGCGGCCGAAAGCCTCCATGTAGGTGACTTTCTTGTTACGTCCGTCCCAGGTGGGCGACACTTCAAGATTGCCGTTCTCGTAGGTCATCACCTGCTGCAGACGTCCCTCGGCCATCGGTTCGAGCACGGGCTGCGCCATGCGATAGAGCAGGGTGGTCCACACTTCGCGGTCGGAAGGTGTCTTGACAACCTTCTTCTTGGCTGAAACGGGAACAGCCACCAGCACTAGGACGAGTACGATGGCGGCAGATAAAAGTTTGTGTTTTTTCATATGATAAGAGGAGTGAAAAAGGAGAGGTGCCTTGGAGGGCATTGCCTCGCATGACACCTCTCCCGATTACACACATATTATTATTAACTAAACCTAGAAACTAAGTTATTATAATTAATAACCGGGATTCTGCTGAAGCTCAGCATCCTTGTTCAGCTGTATCTCCGACAGAGGAATCGGGAGCAGACAGTGCTTGTTGGGATCAAAACCTGTGATGGCTTTGCTGGGAGTGCTTTCGGCATATTTCGACATCATCATCTGAACGCGTTCGGCCAGCTTGCCAGTGCGGCAAAGGGTGTAGCGGCGGTTCTCCTCGCCAACGAGCTCACGGATGCGTTCGTCGAGTAGGAAGTCCAAACTCATGTCAGCAGCTGTGACAGCTCCAGCCTTGGCATTGCCTGTTTCTTCGCGATAGGCCTTGAAGGCACGGTCGCGCAGTACGTTGATGTCTTCGGCAGCTCCCGACATGTTGTTCTGCATGATTCGAGCTTCGGCACGGAGCAGATAGGCATCGGCAAGGCGCATGATGGGCCAGTCTTTCACAAGTGCATAGCCGAAATCATCAGTCGGATCGTAGCCGCCCCACTTAGTTGGGTGCGGATACATTACATTCAACGTATCTTTTACGGTCCAGTAAGCACGGTCGCCTGTCTTCACAGTGATCTTCTCTGCGCCAGCTGTTCCTTCATCCACGCGGAAGCCATCCTTTACATAAATGTCAGCGCTGAAACCAGGCTTGTTGTAGTACAGGATGCGACGAATGTTGTTGTTCGAGTTGCGGATATCGCCTTCCTGATAGATGGCGTATTTCACATAGTTGCTCAAGCGGAGACGGCCGTTGCCACGACCACCGATAGAGTCGGCGTTAACCATACCGTTAATCTTATGGAATGCGGCCACCCAGTTACGACGTTGCTGTGGGTTGTCGATAGTACCACCCGTCACGTCGCGGTTATACTCCATCTGGAATACCCAGATACCTTCGGTGTTGCCTTGTTTGCGACGTTGGTTGCCCCAGCGGAACATGTCGCTGTAGTAATCGCCGGTTTCGGAGAGGTAGTTACCGTAACGTTTTTCGATGAGCTGATATTTGCCGCTGTTGATAGTGGCGCTGACGGCAGCCTCAGCTTCGCTGTACTTGCCCATGCGGTTGAAAGCCTCGCCAGCCAGAATGCGGGCACAGTCCTTGTTGATACGGCTCTGAGTGGCAGTTTCGTCCACCTCGGGAAGGTTGGCGATTGCATCGTTCAGGTCGGAGGTGATAACTGCATCAATCTCAGAGACAGCAGTACGAGTAAAGTCAGTGCGCGGTTCGGCCTTGCTCTCGGTGATAAGGGGTACATTTCCCCAAAGGGTGACAAGCAGGTTGTAGCTGTATGCGCGGAAGAATTCTGCTTCTGCTTTATAGACTGGTTCCACACCCTCGGTGTTGATGATGATGTTGGCACTGTTGATGATGCTATAAAGATTTTGCCAGAGGAAGCTGACTCCACCATTATCTGAATCCAATGATCCATACTGGAAGAAAGGAACCTCAACACCCTCGGTGTCGCCAGGGGCACCCACGTCGGTGCCGTCCTGCCAGATGCCAGTGAATCCCTGACGGCTGGACATGCCCCAAAGGGCAGCGTATTTATAGTGTAGGCCGATTACCTTGGCGTTCACGTCTGTAACGTCTGTACCATAATTTGAAAACATAGTTTCATCCAGATAGCTGTCGCTGCAAGCGGAAAGGCCGATGGCCAATACGGTGGCAACTGATGCACTGTATATGATATTCTTGATTTTCATAACTCTCGTGTATTTCTATTATTCAAATCTTCAATTACTCAAATATTCATCAGAAAGTAACGTTGAGGCCGAACACCATGCTCTTTGTCATTGGGTAGTTGTTCTCGTAGCCGCCCCATCCGCGCTGAGTGATGTCAGACTCGGGGTCCCATCCGATCCAGTCGGTGAAGGTGAAGAGGTTGCGCCCGCTGGCGTAGATGGTGAGTGCGCTGATGTTCAAGGCTTTGGTGATCTTAGCAGGGAATTGATAACTCAGTGTGATGTCTTTCACGCGGGTGAAGCTGGCATCACGTGGGAATCCATAACCCTTTTGGTTGGAGGTCTTGCTCAATGAGCGGAATTCGTTGGAAGGATTGTTTTCTGTCCAATAGCCAACTTCAAGGGTGGTGTTGCGACGACCCATTTCGTCACCGGCCATTGCCAACAACGAATTGTTGCGCTTCAGTCCCTGTACTGTCTGGATGAAGATGCTCAAAGTGATATTCTTGTATGAGAAGGTGTTGGTCAAGCCACCAATCCACTTCGGAGTGGTCTGTCCCTGGATGGTCTTGTCATCAGCAGGATCAATCTTGCCGTCGCCATTGATGTCGCGTAGTTTGACATCACCAGGTTGAGCCTCAGGATAATGATTCAGATGGTCACCACGTTCAATCTCATCTTTTTGCCAGATGCCTTCCATCTCATAGTCATAGATGACGCTGATTGGATGTCCGATGAACCAGCCGTTGTCGATATCGTCCTTGCCGTCACCATAAAGATCCTTGATTTCGTTCTTGTTCCACGACCATACGAGAGAAGTGCTCCATGTGAAGTCCTTCGTCGAGATGTTCTTCGAGTTGATGGTGATTTCAAGACCCTTGTTAGCAGTCTTGCCCATGTTCATATATACATCCGAAAAGCCGGAGATCTTCGGTAGGTTGCGTTTCAGAAGCAGGTCGGTGGTCTTCGATGTATAGAAGTCGATGTTACCATTAATGCGGTTGTTCAAGAAACCGAAGTCCACGCCGATGTTGAACGACTTGGTAGTTTCCCAGCTCAATCCAGAGTTGCCCATGCGGCTGCTGGGATAGAGAGCGGTGTTTGAAGCTCCGTCAAGAGCAAGGGCTGCTTTCGACATCTTAGCAAGGGTCTCGTAAACACCGATGGCCTCGTTACCAGCCTTACCATAGGAGAGGCGGAGTTTCAATGTGTTCAGCCAATCGCTTGTACCCTCCATGAACGCTTCGTTGGCGATGTTCCAACCTAAGGCGACAGATGGGAAAACGCCGTATTTGTTGTCATCACCGAACACCGATGAACCATCTCGACGAACGGTAGCGGTGAAAAGGTAACGGCTATCATATGAGTAGTTGATACGACCCATTTGGGAACAAGTTGTATAGAGGTCGGTGTACGACTTAGCCACCTGAGTGCTGCCGCCTTCTAGACTGTGCCACAGTAACTCGTCATTGATGAATTTGCTAGCTGCTGCAGTGTTGTCGTGATACTTCTTTCGCGAGGAAGCATAAAGGGCGGTCAGATCGACGTGATGCTTGCCATAGTCACGAGCCCAACTCAAGATGTTCTCAGCAGTGTAACTCTGGGTTTCGGCGTTGAAGATATAGCCATATCCGTTATCATCGTTTTGTTCATGACCGTTATAGTAGTTTTCACGCTTAGGAACGTAGGAGTAACCGAAGTTGAACTTGTAGTGCAGACCCTTCAGTGGCGTCCAAATATGACCGAAATCAAGGTCGGCGTAGCCATTCAGGTTGATGTTCCACTGGCGACGTTCATGATCCTGATTTATGTCACGCATAGGATTGAAGAAGAGGTTCTCCGAAGCCATGGGATAAACACAGTAGGAACCGTCTTCATTGTACACCTGGCCATAAGGCGACATAGCTTCAGCCATCAGGAAGTTCACACGTCCGCCATCGCGGTTGTGGCTTACAATATAGGTGTTAGTGCCAATCTTCAGATAATCAGTAACGTCAGCATCAATGTTGAGACGAAGCGAATAACGCTTGTAGTTGAAGCCTTTCAATACACCCTTTTGGGTCAGATAGTCGCCCGAAATGAAGTATTTGACTTTATCAGCGCCACCATTGATGGTAACGTTGTGATCCTGAATGATACCGGTGCGAGAAACCATGTCATAGAGCCAGTCGGTTTCTTGTCCTGCAGCCTGGGCAGCGATTTCGGCCTGATTCTTCACATAGTCATTAGCCATAGTCTCACCTGCATTCTGTGCCACATAATCCCTGTAGCGTTGTGTGATTTGTTCACCATTGCAGAAATCCATTTTATGAGCAAAATCCTCAATGCCAACATAGCCATTGTAGCTTACGGATGGTTTGCCTTCCTTGCCATGCTTGGTAGTGATCAGGATGACACCGTTGGCACCATTGGTACCATAGATGGCTGTAGCAGAAGCATCCTTCAGGATTTCCATCGATTCGATGTCGCCAGGATTGATGTCATTCAATGAACCGCCACTCTTTGAGATGGGCACACCATCGACAACGATGTAAGGTCCTGTGCCAGCGGTGATGGAGTTGCGTCCGCGCACCAGTGCAGAAGGTGCATCACCAGGTATCGAACTGCCCTGCGAAATGGTTACACCAGCGGTTGCACCCTGAACAGCCTGCAGCACGTTGGTGACAGGAAGTTTCGAAAGACGAGCCTTGTCAACCGAGGCAACCGATCCAGTGATGTCGGACTTCTTCTGAGTACCGTAACCAACGACGATGACTTCTTCGAGCTCTTCGTTGCCTTCCAGGGTTACTTCGATAAACTTCTTGCCTGCCACAGGAATCTCTTGCGAATCCAAGCCTACAAAACTGACGACGAGGACAGCATTGGCGGGAACACTAATCTCGAAATTACCATCAAGGTCGGTGATGGTTCCGTTGTTGGTCCCTTTTTGAACAACGGTTGCACCCGCTGTCGGACCCATTGCATCTCTTACTACACCCTTGACAGTGGTGTTCTGTGCATACGCTGGCGAAATGGCCATGACGAAGCAGAAGAGCAGGATGCCAAGTAGCATCTTCCAGCCTTCAGTAAGTTTTCGACTAATTTTTTCCATTAGTACCTTGTTTAAAGTTAATATTATGTGTTGTGTAAATCTCTGGGGCTTATTGTTCAAAAACAACAATAGACTACCCGCAATTTTGATGGTGCAAAGGTAGTCTATTGTTAATTTAATTAGGAAATAATTGTTACAATTAGGTGGAAAATTGTTTCAAGAACCTAAAATATGTGAATAATGAACCGATTTTGGTGCTGAATTATTTTGCGTTATGGATTGCACTAGTTGTTGGGGTTCTTGTCTTTCATATCTTCAATAATCACTGACGGCAGCTTGCCAAAGTACTTCTTGAAGCACGCCGAGAAGTATTTCGGGTCGCTGAAACCGACGGCATAGGCCAGATCGGAGATGCGGATGTTGGGATTCTCCTGTTGCAGCTTCATGGCTGCGCGCATCTTGATGTCGCGGACGAAGTTGGTATAGCTCTGTCCGGTCATTGCCTTGAGTTTGCGGAAACAGGTGGCTTTCGACACACCCATATCGTCGAGGAATCGCTGCTGGTCGTAGTCCGGGTCGCTCAGGTGATTGTTGATGCAGGCGATGGCACGGTTGATGAAGTCCTTGTCAGCATCGGTGACATCGGGTTTGCCTGGCTTGAGAATGATCTCTCCCTTGCGGATGGCGGCACGCTCTCGGGCACGTACTAGGAGTTGCTTGTAGCGAACTTTCAGTATTCGGAAGCCTTTCTGCAGGAGCAATACGGCAAGAATGCCCAGCAGTGCATAACTCAGCTTGGCAGTGGTTGTCTCCCACCAGGAGGGGAGGATGGAGATGTCAATTTTAAGCACATCGTCATCGTTGGTGGGGTTGGTGCTTCCATTGGAATAGGTGTGATGGGCGCTGCAGAGCATGAAGGTGTAGTCTCCTGCAGGCAGGTTGCTGTAACTGGCTTGTGGGAGGTTGCCCGATGCGTAGCGCCACCCTTCGTCATAGCCATCGAGCTTGTAGGCGAATTGTATTTCCTTCTTGTGTATGAAACCTGTTTGGGCAAATTCCAGAGTAAATTCGCTTTGTTCGTGCGTGAAGGTCAGCTTCTTGGTGTATCTTGGGTCAAAATCTGAGATTTTGCTCTTTTCTTCTACGGGCAGTTCCTGCCAAGGAGTGTCCTCCACGAGCAGTTCGCTGATGGATACACGATGGTTGCGTTCCTTGTCTTGCGCAAGTTGTTCGGCATTGAAGAAATTATAGCCTTGATGTGTGCCGAAGTAGATGTTGCCATCGTAGTCGGAGGTGGCAGAACTTCGGATGAGATATTTGTCGAGCAAGCCATCCTCTTCATTGTAATGAATGACGCGTGTGGTCGCAAGGTCGAGACTCGTGATGATTTGGAGCAGCCCCTCGTTGGTTCCTACCCAAAGGCTGTGCTGCCCTTCACGGGTGGGCATGGTGCGTCGGTCCTCGATGATGAAGTTGATCGAAGCTCCGGGCAGATGCCAGTCTTCCTTTACCGAACGGAAACGCTTGCTGCCAGGATAGAGCACGTAGAGGTCTCCGTTCTTAGAACCTGCCCATAGCCTGTCCTGCTTGTCGAGACAGAGGCTTTGTATCTCGTTGTCGCCGATGCCTCCGTTCTCTGCATTGAAACATTGCACGCCCCATTTTCCATCACGTTTTGTCATACGATAGACGCCGGCATGGAGAGCTGCCAGAAGCAGGCTGCCATCGGAACTCTGAGCAATCCGTTGAACTTCAAGGTCCTTCATCTTGTGCTTCGGGTCCATCTGCACGGTATCGAGACGGAGGATGGAGCCATCTGGACGTCGCATCACGGCACCTCCTGTGCCACCAAACCATAAGTTGTCGTTGCGGTCTTCGAAGAGGGTGAAGATTCGGTCGGACGGTGCAAATGGAGTAGAGGCCGATTGGTAGATGGTAGCTGTGAGCTTGCGAATATCCTCCCCTTCCTTGGGCGGGACTATCTCCATGATTTCGGAACTGAAGTTGGCCACCCAGATGTGTCCGTCGTAAGTCTCGGTGATGGCATAGACCGTCGACATGGTCTGGTGTGTCCGGCTCAGGGCTGGTATTTCGTTCCAGTTGTAGGTCTTTCCTGTCTTCAAATCCTGTACGGCAAGACCTTGCGTGCCGATGCCAAGCCAAAGGCGTTGGTGACGGTCAGCATAGATGCTTCTGACGGATGAGGTTCTGAAGTATTTGCGCGAACTCTCGAGTGTGGAATGTCCGAAATGCTCCTGGTCGGGTTCGATGGCTGCTACGCCTTGACCGATCATGCTGACCCATGTTTGCCCATCCTTGCTTTGCTCAATGCCCGTTATCTCCACGCCGGGAATGGGGTGTCCGTCGTTCGGATCTGTGAGTTTGTGGAATGTCCCGATGCGCTCGGTGTCGGCAATGGTCATACCACGTGAGGAGCCTATCAGGATCTGATGACGCTCTGCATCGAAGGTCATACTGTAGGTTATATCGCCAATCAGGTCGGGTTCCGTATAGGTTTTCCAGGATAGGCGGTTCATATCCCACGCATTCTCGAGCACATGGATGCCGCTGGCCCATCCTGCCACCCAGATGCGCTTATGGTCGTCTTCGAGCAGCACGTGGGCGGAGTTGCGGCTGTTCATTTGGGGATATTGGATTATCTCGCCGCTGTGTGGATCGTAGCGAAACAGTCCGTCGGCCCAGGTGCCCAGCCAGATGTGCCCTCGGTGATCCTCCATCATGCACTGGCTGTATCTGATTGGTTCACCTCGATTATTGAGGATGCGAACGGGATGAGGCACGTCGTCGTCGGGCAGATAATAGAAGAACCCGTCATCTGAAGCCACCCAAATGGTTCCCTCACGTGTCACCATGAGTTCTGTGATGCCACGTATTTGGCTCTTCGTCGGTACAAGGTGCTCGATGTGTCCCGTCTGCTTGTCCAATCGGTCCAAACCTTGTGCGGTGGCTATCCAGATGCGCTGCAGGTGGTCTTCGGCTACACGCTTCACCTCATTGTCGGAAAGCATATCGGGGTGACGTCCATCGCGACGATAAGGACGTATACGATAGTTGTCGTAGCAGTAAAGTCCATTGCGCGTGGCCATCCAAAGCAGACCATCGCTGTCGTAAACCAGGTCGGTGACTTCCTTGAAGGGAAGTTCATCGAGCTCCTTTATGATGCGGTAGGAGGGGAGCGCTGCTAAGGACGTAGTTGATGGTGCTGCCTGTGTCGAAGAGACGAAGGCAGCAGCCAGAATCAACGCAGTTGTCAATATATGCAGTTTCATGGACAGCGCAGATATTTATATTACTCAAGTTTCGCATGTGCTCAACTTGATGGATATTAAGGGATATTTGGGGATATTAAGGGATATTAAGGGACATTAAGGGACATTACCTTGTTTCCGTTCGGTCACGTCCGATAGAAGCGCCTGAAGAGAATGGAATCATCGGACAATGCGATGTCTGTAAAAGGAGGAGCGTGTTGCGAGGAAGAAAAGGAGGGCTCCGACACAGTGCACGATGGCAATCCACCAGAATGCAGCAGCATAACTGAAATACTCGACGATGGAACCACCGAGGAGGATGCCGATACCGATGCCGAGATCCCAGCTGGTGAGGAGGGTGGAGTTGGCAGTGCCTCGCTGGTCGTTGGTAGCTACTCCGATGATCATGTTCTGGAAGGCAGGCCAGAGGTGACCATTGCCAAGGCCGATGAGGATGGCGGCACCATAATAGCCTACCATATTGGGACAAGCGACGAAGAGCAGATAGCCGACGGTGGAGGTAATGATGCCGATGCCGGCATTGTAGATGAGCCTGCCCTGACGCAGCATCTTTCCTCCCTGCAGACGTGAGAGAATCAGTCCGATGGAGAGCAGCATGAAGAACGTGCCCGTGCCGCTGGTGATGCCCATTGTTTCCTTGCCATAGATGGCGAGGTAGTTGCTGAGTACGCCGAAGCAGATGCCAAAGAAAATGAAGTTAAGTCCGATGAGCCAGCCGCTTAGAAGGAAGAAGCGGTCGAGCGAGAGGGGGCGTTTGCCCGTGGCTATGGCTCGCTTGGGCAGTTTGACGGTGGCATCGACCGCAAAGCCAAGGCCTGCAACGAGGAAGGCCAGCCAGAAGAGCAGGTCGAAGTTGTGTGCATAACGGTAGATGAAGATGCCTACCGAGGGAGCGATTGCGGTGGCTACGTTGTTGCTCAGGCCGTAGTAGCCGATGCCTTCGTTGCGCCGGCTGGACGGCAACACATCGATGGCCACAGTACTATTGGACACCGACGAGGCACCAAAGGGCGCTCCATGGAGCGTTCGGACGATGGCAAACCACAACAAGGTTCCGGCGACAATATAGCCGCCGAAACATATGAAGTAGGCAAAGAGGCTTATGAGAAGCACACGCTTGCGCGAAAAGCTATCGACTACGAACCCGCTGAACGGTCGGACGAGGAGGGCAGTGACGGTATAACCCGAGAGCACCACTCCAATCATGTCCTTGGTAGAGCCGTATGTCTCGCTCAGATAAAGAGGCAACAGGGGTGTGAGCAAATAGAAGGAAAACGACAGCGTGAAGTTGGCTATCATTACCTTCCAGTAGTTGCTGTTCCAAAGACGTTCGGTAGCGGGTTGCATTTGTGTGCGACAAGAACGCTTAGAGCACGATGGCTGCCTCGAGGGCAAGCGTCATCATGGTTTTGAAGGAAGTCTGGCGCTCTTCGGCGGAGAGCTCAACGTGATCGACGAAACTGTCACTGATGGTGAGCAGACAGGCGGCCTGCTTGCCCAGAATATTGGCGTTGTGGAAGAGGCCGAAGCTCTCCATCTCGACGCATTCCGAGCCGGAGTGCTCAGCTATTTCCTGCCAGGGCTTCTGGCCGTAGAAGACGTCGCTCGAATGAACGAGGACTTCCTTGCAGTCGATGCCGAGTTCGTGAGCCTTCTGCATGATCACAGCGTTGATGAGGGGACTGGGCTTGATCTTCTTGCTGCGGTAGCCGCTGAGGACACGTGCATAGGAACTGTCACTGTAGGCAGCTTTGGCAAGGACAACGTCCATCACGTCGAGGTGGTCAACGTAACTGCCTGCCGAGCCGATGCGGATGATGTTTTCTACACCGTAACCGTTGTAAAGTTCGTACGAATAGATGCCGATGCTGGGAATGCCCATGCCGCTGGCCATAACGGAAACGCGAACACCCTTGTAGTAGCCGGTGAAACCGAGGATGTTGCGGACAGAGGTGACGACTTGTGGATCGTCGAGGAATGTTTCAGCAATGAACTTGGCGCGCAGTGGATCGCCTGGCATCAGGACGGTCTTGGCAAATGCGCCATCGGGAGCGGAAATGTGGGGAGTTGCCATGGTTTTATAGTTTTTTGAGGGTAATGGTGTTTAATGGGATTATAGGGCTCTAGAACCTCTAGAATATCTAGAGAATCTAGAAGTTCTAGCCAGTCTAGACAAGAAGAATATCAAACCAGCGCATCGATGATGCGAACGTTGGCCTGGCGAAGTCTTTCGGAGGCAAGGGTGAGATTCCTGGAGAACTCTTCGTAGGTGGCGGCCCCGCTGTCGCAGAGGTCGGTGACTGACTTGACGAAGAGGATGGGAATCTTGAAGAGCGAGCAGACAAAAGCGATGGCTGCACCCTCCATGTCCTTCAGCTCTCCATGGTTCTGTCGGATGATCTCCTCATCACAAGGCTGCATATCGAGCGACGAGCCCGTGGTGACCTTGCCGAGCTTGAAGCCAAGGCGCAGAGCAAGGTCAGCGGTGCCTTCCCAGACGGGATAGTTGCCGAGGGCCTGTGTGCCCCAAGCATCGTCGCCCGGCACACGGCGATCGTGGAACATCACGCCGCTGCCAAGATAAACGTCGCCGATATTGGCTCCATTGCAGCCGAAGGCTCCGCAGGTGCCCGAGTTGACGATAAGGTCGGGCTGTAACTTCTGTATGGCTGCCAAGGTGGCTACCGAAGCCGCTTCACATCCCACCAGGTCGGAGCCATGCTGCTCTCCGTTCAAAACGATGTAGAGTTCGGATCCATTGACATTCGCTTTATAGCAGAGACAGGGCAGGGGTGCAAAGAACCCTTCGAGCAACTGGACGCCATAGTGCTCGATGAAGGGCTGCGCTTCAGCCCGCATGGCCACGATATAGCATACTTTCATTAGAATTCCGACGTGAAATGGAACGTGATGTGTGGGAAGTCCTGCTGAGCCATAGAGAGGACATAGCCCGATTCGGCAAGGAAGACGTCACGACCGTCCTTGTCGGTGGCCATGAACTGCATCTTGCGGCGCTTGAAGTCGCGCAGCTGTTCCTCGTCGTCAGTCTGCATCCAGCAGGCCTTGTAGAGGCGGATGGGCTCCCAGCGGCACTTGGCGTTGTATTCGTGCTCCAAGCGATACTGGATGACTTCGAACTGCAGTTGTCCGACGGTTCCGATGACCTTGCGTCCGTTGAACTGGTTGGTGAAGACCTGCGCCACGCCTTCGTCCATGAGTTGGTCGATGCCCTTGGCAAGCTGCTTTGCCTTCATGGGGTCGGCATTCTCGATGTACATGAACAGTTCGGGCGAGAACGACGGGATACCGGTGAAGTGAAGGTCTTCGCCGCTGGTGAGGGTATCGCCGATCTTGAATGTGCCGCCGTTGTCGGGCAGACCTACGATGTCGCCGGGCCAGCATTCATCGACAACCTCCTTCTTCTGTGCCATGAAGCAGGTAGGCGCCGAGAAGCGCATCTTCTGCCCGAGGCGTACGTGCTTGTAATAGACGCCGCGTTCGAACTTGCCTGAACAAACCTTGACGAAAGCGATGCACGAACGATGGTTGGGGTCCATGTTGGCATGGATCTTGAACACGAAGCCTGCGAATTCCTGCTCTTCAGGCTGCACGATGCGCTCCACCGTCTTGGTTGGCTTGGGGGAGGGAGCAATCTGGCAGAAGCAGTCAAGCAGTTCGCGCACACCGAAGTTGTTGAGTGCCGAACCGAAGAAGACAGGTGCCAGTTGTCCGTCGAGGTAGGCCTCCTTGTCGAAGTCGGGATAGACACCGCTGAGCAGTTCGACGTCTTCGCGCAGTTTCTCGGCATCGCGTTCGCCGACGCGTTCGTCGAGCATCGGGTCGTCAAGGCTCTCGATGGCAACGCTCTCCGAGATGGTCTGCTTGCTGGGTGTATAGAGGTTGAGCGACGATTCGAAGAGGTTATATACACCCTTGAAGCGTTCGCCGATGTTGATGGGCCAGGTGAGTGGACGGCAGGTTATCTTGAGCTCTTTCTCCACTTCGTCGATGAGGTCGAAGGGATCCTTGCCTTCGCGGTCCATCTTGTTGATGAAGACGATGACGGGGGTGTTGCGCATGCGGCAGACCTCCATAAGCTTGCGTGTCTGTGTCTCGACGCCCTTGGCGCAGTCGATGACGATGATGACGCTATCGACGGCTGTGAGGGTGCGGTAGGTATCTTCGGCAAAGTCCTGGTGACCCGGGGTGTCGAGGATGTTGATCTTGTATTGATGCTCCTGTCCGTCGCTTTCCACACCGGGGAGGGTGCTCTGCGAGGTGCAGGCATAGTCGAAGGCCATGACAGAGGTGGCTACCGAGATGCCACGTTGCTTCTCGATTTCCATCCAGTCGGAGGTGGCTGTTTTCTTGATCTTGTTACTCTTGACGGCACCAGCGACGTGGATGGCTCCACCGAATAGGAGGAGTTTCTCGGTCAAGGTTGTCTTGCCGGCGTCGGGGTGTGAGATGATGGCGAATGTTCGCCTTTTGTTTATTTCTTGGGTGAGTTGAGACATTTTTTTATTCTTCTTTCAATAGGTCGGGGCGTAAGCGGCGGGTGCGTTCGAGGGCTTGTTCGTGCTCCCATTCGCGAATCTTGCGTTCGTGGCCGCTGAGGAGGATGTCGGGTACCTTCCAGCCCTTGTAGTCGGCTGGACGGGTATAGACGGGTGGTGCAAGGAGGTCATCCTGGAACGAGTCGCTGAGGGCCGACTGCTCGTCGCCGATGGCACCTGGAAGCACTCGGATCACGGCATCGGCGATGATGGCGGCAGGCAGTTCGCCACCGGTCAGCACATAGTCACCGATCGATATCTCGCGGGTGATGAGGTGTTCGCGAATGCGGTAGTCGATGCCCTTGTAGTGTCCGCAGAGGATGATGAGGTTTTCCTTCATCGACAGGTCGTTGGCGATGTGCTGATTGAACGTCTCGCCATCGGGTGTGACGAAGATGACCTCGTCGTAGTGGCGTTGCGAGGAGAGGTCGCTGATGCAGCGGTCGATAGGTTCGCACTGCATGACCATACCGGCTGTGCCTCCGAAGGCATAGTCATCGACGCGACGATGGCGCAGGTCGGTGGACCAGTCGCGCAAATTGTGGATGTGTATTTCGGCCAAGCCTTTCTGTTGTGCTCGCTTGATGATGCTCTGGTCGAGAGGACCGGTGAGCAGTTCAGGCAGCACGGTGATGATGTCGATGCGCATTACTTAATTTCCTTGACGAGATAGATGCAGGTGGGGAAGTGGTCGGAGTAACCATCGTTCCAGACGCCGCTCGAAGTGGTACGCAGGGGACTGCCCTTGTATCGGCCGGAAGGAGTGATGAGGTAGTCGCGGATGATGACTTCTCCGAAGTAGAATGTGAGACCGCCCGAGACGTCGAGGTCGCTCATCTTGGGCTTGGCTTTGCGGAGCGGAGTCTTGTGGTCAACCATATTGCCGGTTATGACAATCTGGTCGAAGAGGTTCCACTTGCCGTCGTAGAGCAGGGTGCCCTGTCCGACCTTGCGAAGCATGTACTTCCAGGGATTGAAGATGTCGGCGCTCGACTTCACGTCCTTGGTGGCATACTTGCAGCCCAGGGCCTTGGCCATCGAAGGGCTGTCGGGGTCGTCGTTGAGGTCACCCATGATGACCACCTTGATGCCTGGATAACGAAGCTGCAGGGCTTCGGTGAGGCGCTTTACCTGGGCGGCAGCCTGTTCGCGTGCCCAGCTTTCTACACCACGGCTGGGCCAGTGGTTGACGATGATGGCCATCTTCTCGTCGGCCATGGTGCCAATGCCCACGAGGAAGCCACGTGTCTTGTGCGAAACGTCGCCGAAGAGGGGACGAGGGGTAATCTCATGCGTCACGGGGTCCTGGTGGAAGCCAAGCCAGTCGTTCGAGCCCGGTTCGGGATAGATGTAATAGACGTAGAGCGAGTCCTCGAGCTGGAAGTAGCGGGGATTGTAAAGCATGGCGCAGTCGATGCCTCGTGCATCGGGGCTGTCGAAGTGGAGGACGCGGTAGCCACGTTCGCGCAGCGCATCGCTTTTCGTCAGATCCACGACTACATTGCGGTTCTCGACCTCGGCAAGGCCGATGACGGCGGCGCCGTACTTCAGACCCTTGTCAACGCCGATTGATGCAAGGGTAGTGCTCATGTTGCGCACCTTGCGGCGGTACTTCATGCCGTTCCATCCGTAGGAGGAGCCTGGAAGAAAGTCCTCGTCGTGGATGAGCGGGTCGTCGATGGTGTCGAAGAGGTTCTCCTGATTGTAGAAGGCAATGGCATACATACCATAGCGTTTCTCGGCCTGCTGGGAATTGTCCTTCTGTGCCAGCGAAGGCATAAGGATGGCCAGCGAAAGGAGGAGGGTGAGGATGACGGGTCGTTTCATGTCAAGATAGTTTATGGTCAGAAAAAACGCTCTCCGCGGGCCGTTGGGGCGGCGCATCGTGGAGTTTACGATGCAAAGATAGTGTATTTTTTGCAAAGTAGGCAAAAAAGTGGGTACTTTTTCGCAAAAATAACGAATTTTTCGGATTATTTTTGTATGTTTTACAAAAAAATGCTATCTTTGCACACAGATTAGTACGTGAATTGCACATGGGTGAAAAACATCTTATAGCAAACAATACCGAGAGAACGTAATACCGAAATAACGAAACCAGGAAATACCTACTTTAAAAAAACATATCATGAGCAAAGTTGTAACACTGACAGCTGCGACCTGGGCACTTGCCGTGATGGGACTGATGGGGCAGACGACGCCCCAGGTGGTTACCGGCACGGAGGTTACCGAGGCGCAGGCGACGGAGGATGACAGCAACGACTTCTCGTTCACCGAGTCACAGCTCGACGATGATGTTGATGCTGCTCAGACTATCTCGAATGTCGCTTCGTCGAACAATGACCCCTACTTGTCGCAGGTGGGGTTCAAGTGGAGCGCGATGCGCTTCAGGGTGCGTGCGCTCGACAATATGTACTCCACCACGTTCCTCAACGGGTTGGAGTTCAACGACTTGGAGCTGGGGCGCTATAACTACAGCCTGCTGGGCGGTCTGAACGACCTGACCAGGTCGAAGGAAGGCTCGACGGGCTACGAGAACAACTCGTTTGGCGTGACCGGCATCGGTGGTGGCGACAACATCAACCTGCGTGCCTCGCACGTGGCCAAGGGACAGAAGTTCACCCTGACGGCGTGCAACCGCAACTACAAGACACGCGCCATCTATACCTTCGGTACGGGTGTGATGGCTCGAGGATGGGCTTTTGCAGGCTCGATTGGTTATCGCTGGGCCGATGAAGGTGTCATCGAAGGCACGTTCTACGATTCGTTCTCCTACTACCTCGGCGCCGAAAAGCGCTGGGATCGTCACTCCCTGGCTATCTCGACCTTCGGTGCACCCACCAAGCGTGCACAGCAGGGTGCTTCCACCGAAGAGGTCTATTGGCTGGCCAACAGCCATTACTACAACTCCAACTGGGGCTATCAGGACGGCAAGAAGCGCAATGCCCGCGTGGTGAAGGATTTCGAGCCAACCCTCGTCGTGACGTGGGACTGGAAACCCGACGCAAGCAACCTTCTGGTGACGACAGGCGCCTTCAAGTACTCCAACTACAGTTCTTCGGCGCTGGGTTGGTCGGGCGATGCCTACGACCCGCGTCCCGACTACTACAAGAATCTGCCATCGAGCATCTTCAACGTCTACGACCCTGAGTACCTGGGCACTGAGTGGCAGTCGTCCAACCCGCAGGCTCGGGAGCAATGGACCGCACTCTACGACTTCTGGACCTCGTCGAAGGCCAATCGTCAGATCAACTGGGACCGAATGTACCTTGTGAACCAGCAGAATGCGCTCCTCGGCGGTGACGCTCTCTATTACCTCGAGCGCCGTCACAACGACCAGCTCGTCTGGGCCCTTTCAAGCACCTGGACCCACACAATGGGACGCAGCCAGAAACTGCTGGCCGGTGTCTATCTGAACCACACCATCGGCCTCCACTACAAGACGATGGACGACCTGCTGGGTGGCAACTGGTTCACCGATGTCGATAAGTATGCCATCAACGACTATGGTCGCGATGCCATCCAGGCACAGAGCGATATGCGTAACCCCAACCGCAAGGTGAGGGAAGGTGATCGTTTCGGCTACGACTACAACACCTACGTCGACGTGGCCAAGCTTTGGGCACAGTACGGTGTGCAGCGCGGCCCCTTGGACCTCGACCTGAGTGCCCATCTGGTGGCTACGCAGATGCAGCGCGACGGTAAGATGCAGAATGGCCAGGGTCAGGTGCTGCAGCAGGACGGCAGTTATCACGACAACTCCTACGGCAAGAGCGGTTGGGCCCGTTTCCTGGGCGGTGGTGGCAAGATCCAGCTGGCTTGGACTCCTATCGCTGGTCAGCGCCTGTCGATAGGCGGTAGTGCCGAGAAGAAGGCTCCGTTGGTACGCAACGCCTTCGTGGCTCCCCGCGTGCAGAACAACTACGTCGATAATCTGAAGCTCGAGTCGATCCTGAGCGGCGAAGTCACCTGGATGGTACAGATTGGCGCTTCCTTCATCGGCAAGGCCAACGCCTACTATACGCGCTTCATCGACGGTGTCGAGCAGACAGCGTTCTACAACGATGCCAACTTCGCTTTCACCTATCTCACCATGAGCAAGGTTCGTCGCCAGCACTACGGCGTGGAACTCGCCATGTCGTACAAGATCCTGTCGAACCTTTCGATTCACGCCATGGGAACCCTGAGCGGTGCCGAATACACCAACAATCCCTACGCACAGCTCAACACCGAAGGTATGAACCAGGAGGACAATGCCAAGGTGAACCTTTGGAAGAACCCGGTGACGGGCGAAAGCCAGAACCTCCGCGTTCTTGCCAAGGGCATGAAGGTTGGCTCCACACCTCTCACAGCCGTCAACCTGGGCTTGAAGTACAACAAGAACTACTGGTTCCTCGAGTTCAATGCAAATTATTATAATAATGTATATGTAGGCTTCTCGCCCTACCGTCGTCTTTCGAACATTGTCGAGAACTTTGTCTTCGACAATCAGAGCGCCTACCTCACCACCAAGGCCTACGCCACCGAGACCTATCCTATCTCTACCGACGAGGAGCGCGATGCCTTCCGTCAGCATCTGAAGGAGAATGGTGGCGTCGTCTTCGACCAGTATGGCAACATCGTGGGTTCGTTTGGTGCCGAGCAGGAGAAGTACGACGGCGGTTGGATGTTCGATGCATCCATCGGCAAGTCGCTTCGCTTCAAGAATCGTTCGACGATGAGCATCAACCTGCAGTTGCAGAACATCAGCAACAACACCGACCTGCGTACCGGTGGCTACGAGCAGAACCGCGACGACAACTACTACACCCTCAGTTCCGACCCGAAGATAGGCAAGCAGAAGACCTATCTCTTCTCGAAGAACCCCAAATATTACTATGCCAACGCATTCAACTTCTACTTGAATGTAAGCTACCGATTCTAAAAAATGCATACGACTATGAAACAGTATCTTTCAATCCTTTCGGCAGGTCTGCTGGCAGCCTTCGCGCTCAGTGCCTGCACGGGAGACGTGGATGACCCGAACGTCTGGGCATTGTCTGCAGAATCGGTCGGCGTCACGGCTCCCAGCGGAAGCCTGCCCGACGTCAACACCACGATCTACGCCCTGAAGGAGCAGTATTCGAGCTACTTCGTGAACAACAACACGTGGACGCAGATCAAGAAGGACGTCGTCTTCGAAGGCGTGGTTTGTGCCAACGATGAGGGCGGCAACCTCTACCAGACCATCATGCTGCGCGACATCGACGAGGCAGCGGGAACCGATGCCTCCATCATCCTCGCCATCAAGAACTCGTGCCTCTATCCCTATTTCAAGATGGGACAGCGTGTGCGCGTCAACCTCAAGGGTCTCTACCTGGGCAACTACAGCTATATGCCCCGCATCGGACAGCCCTATTGGACCAGTGTCATCACCACGGGTAGTTCGACCGGTAACTACCGCCTGGGTCCCATCCTCTTCGAGCTGTTGCGGACCAACGTCGAACTCATCGGCCAGCCCGATCCCAAGGCTCCCGAGCTGACGCCCATCGACTACACCGACGAGGAGGGCGAACGCTGGTTGTGCAACACCAATCACATGAATTTCCGCTACTGCCCGCAGTTGTGCACCGTTCGCGGATACATCAAGGAGATGTACAAGGCCAATGCCAACATCGCCGAGAGCGGTCTCTTCCTCGAAGGCAAGGAGCCTCTGCCCAAGATCTTCGCACCCGAGGTGCTTGAGGACCAGGGCTATGGCGTCGATCGCACCCTGATGTTCATTCATCAGACGGGCAAGTGGATGACCATCCGAACCTCCACGCAGAACGACATCGCCTTCATGCGCCTGCCTGCCGACACCTGCACCTACACCGGTGTGATGTCCTACTACACAGGCTGGCAGATGAATCTGCGCTACACCACCGATTTGAAGCATCAGTAACAAGATTATTAAAACATACGCTATATGAAAAAGTTTTCAATCCTGATTGCCGCACTCCTTGGACTGACGCTCACTGCCTGCGAGGACGTTCCGGCACCCTACGAGGTCATCTTCAACGACGACACGAATCCTGACTTCGAAGGCGCGATTCTTCCCTACACCAGTGCCAACCTGAGTGCAGGATTCGAGATCTATACCCCCAGCGACTACCCGTCGATCGCCAGCTGGAGCACAGGCTCAAGCTATGTGCAGATCACAGGTTATGTCGATGCCGATGGCGATGGAACGAAGGAGTACAACTACACCCAGTCGTGGCTCATCAGCCCAGCGCTCTACACCGCCACCACCGAGAGCCTTGTGCTCAACTTCGACTACACCATCCGCTATGCCAACAGCATGAATGCCGCCGAACTGGCAGCCAACCACAAGGTGCTCGTCAGCAAGGATTACGATGGCGACGTCGCACTTGCCACCTGGAAGGAACTCAACTTCAAGCCCAAGGCTTCGCCCTACAGCGACTGGACGCTCTATGGAAGCGGCGACATCGAGATTCCTGCCGAATACCAGAACTGCGACAATGTGCACGTGGCATTCTACTATCAGGTTACCGACCTCAAGAAGGTCAGCACCTGGGAGCTCCAGAACCTGATGATCTATGCCGGCATCCCCGAAGAGACTCCCGACGAGCCTGAAGATACGGGTGAGACCAGGGAAATGCCATGGACCAGCGCCAGCCTCAATGACTTCAAGGCTGTCACCGTCAAGGGCATCGACTGGAGCCTCGGCAGCACCTATGCCAAGGCATCGGGCTACGTCAACAGTTCCTACACCGAGACCGACGCTTGGCTCGTTTCGCCAGCCATCAACACCAAGACCAGCTCAGGCGTTGTCATCGACGTGCAGCACGTCATCCGCTACACCAACAGCGCTGCCGACCTCGCCAACCACACCATGTGGGCATCGACCGACTACGATGGCGATGTTTCGAAGGCTACCTGGACCAAGCTCAACTACAAGCCCGAAGCAAGTCCAACCAACACGTGGGACTTCTATCCTGCCAAGACCATTGGCCTGCCCGAAGCCCTGCTCAACAAGGAGAAGGTATATATCGCCTATCGCTACCAGTGCACCAGCGAAAGGGCTTCGACCTGGGAACTCAAGGAATTCTCCATCAAGGAGGGTACTGCTCCCATTGACGACGATCCGCAGCCTGGCACTCCCGCCGAAGAGATTACCATCGGCGAGTTCCTCTCGAAGGCCGATCCCAACACCACCTATCGCCTGACGGGTACGGTGAAGAACATCTCCAACACGCTCTATGGTAACTTCGACCTCGTCGATGAGACAGGCAGCGTCTATATCTACGGCCTGCTCGACAAGGATGGAAATGCCCAGAAGTTCGAGAGCATCGGCATCAAGGAAGGCGATACGGTAACCCTCGAAGGCAAGTACAAGGATTACAACGGAAAGGCCGAGATTGCCAATGCCCAGTACATCAGCCACGTCAGCAGCGGTGACGGCCCCGGCCCATCTACTCCTGCCGAGCAGATCACCATTGCCGAGTTCCTCTCGAAGGCCGATCCCAACACCACCTACCGTCTGACGGGTAAGGTCAGCAACATCACCAACACGCAGTACGGCAACTTCGACCTCACCGACGCCACCGGCACCATCTACGTCTATGGCCTGCTCGACAAGGACGGCAACGCCAAGAACTTCGAGAGCCTGGGCATCAAGGAGGGCGATGAGATCACCGTCGAAGGCAGGTACACCACCTACAACGACAGTCCGCAGATCAAGAACGCCCAGTACATCAGTGGTGGCTCGGGTGGCGATGTGCCCGGTCCGGGTACAGTCGAGCAGATCACCATCGCCGACTTCCTTTCGAAGGCCGATCCCAACACCACCTACCGTCTGACGGGTAAGGTCAGCAACATCACCAACACGCAGTATGGCAACTTCGACCTCGTTGACGCCACGGGCACCATCTACATCTATGGCCTGCTCGACAAGGACGGCAACGCCAAGAACTTCGAGAGCCTCGGCATCAAGGAGGGCGACGAGATTACCTTGGAGGGCAAGTACACCACCTACAACGGCAACCCGCAGATCAAGAACGCCCAGTACATCAGCGGCGGCTCTGGTTCGGGTGGAGGTGACGATCCTGGCACGGTTCCCTCGGGCGAATACATCACCCTCAGTTTCACCGACAATGTGTTCGGCATCGACACCGAGAAGCAGACCGCGGCCAAGACCTACACCTACGAGGGCTACAGCATCACCCTCACGCCAGCAGGCGAGGGCAACGGCTTCTACTACAACAGCAAGGACAAGTACGTCATCCTCGGCAAGCAGGACGCTACCCTCGAGTTCCATGGCTTCGACTTCGCAGTCAGTGCCATCGAAATCACTGGTCGTGAAGCAGCTTCGGCATCCATTGTCCAGAACTTCTTCGTGGGCGAAATTGCCGTCAGCACCCAGACCACAGGCGCTAAGGGCACCAATGTCTATAACATCGCCAGCGACTACCAGGCAGCAGGTACCCACTACACCCTCAAGGTCCTCTCTAATCACAACACCCAGATTACCGAGGTCAAGGTCTATAAGGCCCAGTAATTCTCTTTCCACCATTGTCACGAATTATCGAATTATCGACTTGGTTTATTCAAAGATTTTATTCAAAGTTCAATCCATTTCAATTCTCTAATTCGCTAATTCTTGATATAAAAATCTCGAATTATGAGTACTTATAATAAGTTTGCTAAATACTTGACGATGATGGCTGTGCTACTCGCAGCCACCACCGCCTGCGAGGATGTCGATGACGATGGCGATATCTTCAGCGTGCGGCCCGACGGACAGGCTATCGACCCCGATGCTCCGGGCGTCGATGAGGTGTCGTCCATCCCGCTCACCTGCTATACCGCGCGACTTGAGACGCCTGCCTTGAAGGATGGCATCTTCATCGAGCACAGCACCTTCGAGCGCGACGATTCGCTGGTCAACTATATGTTGGAGTACAGCCCCGATCACTTCCTGCCGCGCTGGGTTGCATTCCGTTTCGACGCACGCAACCGTGCCGTCACGGCCAACCGCAAGAGCTACGACATCAAGCCACAGTTCCCTGCCGATCCCGATTTGGGCAGCAAGAGCTTGCCCAGCGATGCGTCATTCAACGGCTTCCAGCACGGCCACCTTTGCGCCAGCAACGACCGACGCTACAGTCGTGAGTCCAACGACCAGACGTTCTATATGTCGAACGTGATGCCGCAGTCGGGCAATTTCAACGGTACGCAATGGGTATATTTCGAGAGTTTCGTCCAGACCAAGGGCCGCTCCGAGTCGTTTGCCGATACGCTTTATGTCGTCAAGGGCGGAACGCTCGACGATGTGCGTCAGAACATCTCCGTGGCTGGCCACGTCGTTCCCGTGCCGCGCTACTATTGGATGGCACTCCTCCGTGTCAAGGGCTCCAACTATTCGGCACTGGGCTTCTGGGTGGAGCATCGCGACAACTATTCCGAAATCCCTGCCACCGAGATCAATCCGATGATCCTCGAGCATAGCATCACCATCGACCAGCTCGAGACGCTCACGGGCATCAACTTCTTCCCCAATCTGCCCGACGATGTTGAGCGCACTGTCGAGGCAAGCTTCTCGGCAGCTGCCTGGGGCCTCTGATGCGCCGATTGTGTCATCTGCATAGCAGAAACCATCTGTTTAGCGATTTTATTTGCCTTGTGCGATGACATTTTTTAAACTTATTGCGGAAAATTCAGCCTAAAAGTTGAATTTTCCGCTTTTTTATTTTCATCCAAAGAAAAAAATACATATCTTTGCCCCAAACGTAAACTTTAAAAAACAAATACAACATGAGGAAATTTCTACTTACTTTAGCAGCTGTCGCCTTGACTGCCTTTGCAGCAAAGGCCGACCGTACCGTAACACTCGACTTTGTTGGCTGGAACTTCGATGGCGTAGCCGAATGGACCCAGTCCTATGCCGAACACACCGTCAACTTCGACGATGCTACCGTTTATTTCAAGAAGGCCGACCGCCAGCCTGAAGGCAATGCCATCGACGACTGCCCCGTCACCAAGGGCTACGACATCGTGGTGACTGCCAAGTCGCAGATCGTCAGCACATCTGTTCTCTTCAAGCAGTGGAACACCAAGACCAAGACTGCCAACATCGTGGTTGATGGCACCTCAGTTGCCGAGACCGATGCTTTCGCATTCGAGAATGTAGCCATTGGCGCTACCTCCTACACCATCACTTTCACCGAGACCAACAATCAGATTGGTCTGCAGAACATCACTCTCGTGCTTGCCGATGGCGAAACTCCTGTCGATGAGGTGGCTGCTCCTGTCATCACGCCAGCTACGGGCACCTACGACGAGCCACAGACCGTCACCATCACAGCTGCTGAGGGCTGCAAGATCTACTACACCCTCGATGGCACCGAGCCCAACGATGGCAGCACCCTCTACAGCGAGCCCTTCGTCGTAAGCGAGACCACTACTGTCAAGGCCGTGGCTGTCAACGACGAGGACACCCAGAGCAAGGTTGCTACCTCCGTCATCACCATCAAGTCTGTTCATTCCATCGCCAACACCATCGAGACTGCCTACACCACAGCCGAGGCCATCGCCCTCATCGACGATCCCAATGCCGACCTCTCCGACAGCGTCTATGTCAAGGGTGTGGTCAGCAAGGTCGATAACTACAACTCGAAGTACCACAGCATCACTTACTGGCTCGACGATAACGCCTTCCAGATCTACTCCGGCAAGGGCCTCAATGGCGAGGATCCTCAGTCCGACGAGTATCTCTCGGCTGGCGACGAGGTCATCGTCTATGGTGTCATCAAGAAGTACAACACCACCTACGAGATGGACAAGAACAACTATATCGTCAAGCTCACCAAGGGCGAAGGTCCTGCTGTCAGCATCAAGAACACTCCTGAGACAGCCTACACCGTAGCCAAGGCATTCGAACTCATCGATGCCGGTCAGGGCTTGGACGACAAGGTTTATGTCAAGGGTATCATCTCTACCATCAATGAAGTGAGCACCCAACACGGCAACGCCACCTACTTCATCTCCGACGACGGCACCACCACCAAGGAGCTCGAGATCTATCGCGGCTATTCGGTAGGAGGTGAGAAGTTCACTGCCGAGGATGAGATCAAGGTCGGCGACGAGGTCATCGTCTATGGCAAGCTCACGCTCTATGGCACCACCTACGAGTTCACGTCAGGCAGCTCCATCTATTCGCTCAATGGCAACACCTCTGCCATCAAGCGCGTCAGCGACGACGCTATCGACCTCTCCAACGCTGTAATCTACAACGTGCTGGGCAAGCGTGTCACCGATATGAGCAAGAAGGGTATCTACATCGTTAACGGAAAGAAGTACGTTGTCAAGTAACATCCGACATATAGCTACAGCGTGGGCAATGCTTCTCGTCATTGCCCAGGCTGGCTATGCCGAGCAGAGCCAGGTGCCCCAGGGGTACTACGACTCGGCTAGCCAGCTCAGCGGAAAGAGCCTGAAGGTCGCCTTGCAGAAGGTCATCCAGGAACACGAGGTCTTCGACTATGGTTCCCTGTGGTACCATTACGAACTCACCGATGTCGTCCCGGGTACCGACAACCAGGTCTTCGACTACTATTCCCCGCGCGTCTATTATTTCACTGGCACAGGCACCGCACCCAGTGGCGCCAACAAGGAGCACTGCTGTCCACAGTCGTGGTGGGGTAGTGGAGCGTCCAGCAACTGCTATTCCGACCTCTTCAACGTCTATCCTTCCGACATCGACGCCAATTCGGCCAAGAGCAACTATCCCCTCGGTCTTGTGGGCTCGTCGGTCAAGTTCGACAACGGTTGTACGCTGGTAGGCCAATCGAAACGCGCTGAATATGACGGAATGGTCTTCGAACCCTGCGACGACTACAAAGGTGACTTTGCACGCATCTATTTCTACGTCGCCACCTGCTATGCCAACGCACCCTGGGGTGCCAACCCCAACGTTGCCAAGACGGTAGCCTTCACACAGCAGGACTATCCCACCATCAAGTCGTGGTTGCTCGATCTCCTGCTCCAGTGGAATGCCGCCGACCCGGTGTCCGATTGGGAGATTATCCGCAACGAACGCGTCTATAGCGAGCAGAAGAACCGCAACCCCTTCATCGACTATCCGCAGTTGGCCGACTACATCTGGGGCGACAGCGTCGATTATAAGTTCGATTTCGCCAATGCCCTTGTCAATGGTTCGGCATCGGGTGGCACCAGTGGTGGACACCACGAGGGTGGCGATCCGGTCGATCCCAATCCGGGTGGAAGCGAGGTTGACCCCACCGACACGACCATCGCAGAGATGCTGCTCGACGAGGACTTCTCGTCCATCACCGACGGCAACGATGACTCCAGTGGCGGTTCGGGTGTAGTTTGGGCAGGCAATGACAACTTCCCTACTGTCGCATCGACATTCCAGGCAGGTGGCGCCATCCGAATGGGCACCAGCAAGAAGACTGGACAGATCACCAGCCGTCCATTGGGCAACGACGAGGGAGCCACGCTTACCATCGAGGTAGGCGTCAAGGGCTGGACCACAGTCGAAGGCAGTCTGACTGTCGGCATCACCGGTCAGGAAGGCCTGCAGGTCGATTATGAAGCCACGATGAGCGATTCCTACGAGACGCACATCATCACGCTCTACAACTGTCCTGCCGATGCCACCATCACCATCGCTACCACCGACAGGCGCTGCTTCCTCTCCTTCGTTCGCATCGGCATCGCTGGCGACAACTCGCGCAAGGCCCTGCGCTTCGATGGTCGCAAGAAGGGCCGTCGCATCTTCACCCTCAGCGGCAAGCCCGTCTCCGACTCCTTTCGCGGCATCGCCGTAGAAGAAGGCCAGGTGTTCTTCCAGGGATTTTAAGGGAATCTTGGGGATATTAATGGATTCTAAGGGACAAATGTTTCTTGTGTCCCATTCTCATCAAGCGAAATTATCGTCCGCTAACTCCGAAAACTCCCGATCACTCCGATCACTCCGATAACTCCGAAAAAAATATTCGTCTTTTCTTTAATATTAACCCGTCCGCGACCCAAGTCAATGAGGTTCTGCCAAGGCAACCCTTCATAACCCAAGTCAACGACACAAATCCATTAAACAAATGAAAAAGTTCACATTGATCCTTCTCGCTGGCCTCATGCTCGTCATGAATTCTTGCGGTACTTACACTGGTAATGGTACCCTCATCGGTACAGGTGCAGGCGCAGCCCTCGGTGCCGGCGTAGGTGCCCTCATTGGCAAGGGTAAGGGTGCTGCTATCGGTTCAGCTGTTGGTGCTGCTGTAGGTGCAGGCACTGGCGCCCTCATTGGCAAGCATATGGATAAGAAGAAGGCTGCTCTCGAGGCTCAGCTCGCTCAGGCTGCCGACGTGGAGACCATCACCGATGCCAACGGTCTTACCGCCATCAAGGTCACCTTCAACGCCGATATGACCTTTGCTACTGGCAAGGCTGTCCTCAGCTCTACTGCCAAGTCTGCTCTCCAGAAGTTCGCTGCTCAGATGACTGATGCCGATATGATCAACACCGACATCCTCATCAAGGGTCACACCGACAACACTGGTTCGGCTGCCGTCAACGAGAAGCTCTCTCTCCAGCGTGCCGAGGCCGTTTCGAAGGTCCTCAAGTCGAATGGTATCGCTTCTACCCGCCTCTCTGAGGAAGGCTGCTCTTACAACGAGCCAGTTGCCGACAACAGCACCGCTGCCGGCCGCAAGCAGAACCGCCGCGTCGAGGTTTACGTCCTCGCCACCCAGGCCATGGTCGATCAGTACACCAACGACAGCAGCCTGTAATTCTTTAAGGGAATCTTAGGGATTCTAAGGGATTATTAGGGATTAAAAGGGACGATTGTTCCCTAGTCCACACTTTCTACTAGGCTAAACTAACGTCCCCAAATATCCCTTAATATCCCTAAATATCCCCAAATATCCCTTTAATAAAAAAGCCTCCTCGGAAACATCCGAGGAGGCTTTTTTTTATTTACCCCACATCAAACAGCGACCCGCCAATGAACTCGCGCAGCAGCGACGTGGTTGGGATCTTCGTGATGTCCATCGGGGTAATCCACGACAGGAACTCGATCAGCAGCTTCACCGTCGAATATTCGCTCGAATCCTTGGGCACATCGCCCAATATCTCCAGCGCCTTGGGCTTGAGGGCGGCCAGCTCGTAGAGCATCGACGTGTCGAACGTCGCGTCGGCTTCCTTCATGAACGGCTCGATCCACTTCTTCTCGCCGGCGCGCACCGATTCCCATCCCGCGATGGTCTGTTGTGCGCTCTGTCCGCGTGTCTGGAAGTCGCGGCTGATGCGGCGCAGCAGGCGGTTCACCGACGTCGGTATCCAGTGCTGTCCGTCCATCGACACGGGAGTGAGCGGCGCGGCATAGACCTTGAACTTGCGGCTCTCTTCCACCATGTCGGTAAGCATGGGGTTGAGGGCGTGAATGCCTTCGATCACGAGTATCATATCGGGCGTCAGTGTCAGCATCTCTCCACGGTATTCGCGTTCACCCTTGCCGAAGTTGTAGAACGGCAGTTCCACGGTCTTTCCGGCAATCAGCGCGTTCAGGTCATCGTTGAACTGCTTCAGGTCCATCGAGTGGATGCTCTCGTAGTCCTTCTTGCCGTTCTCATCGACGGGTGTCTGGTCGCGGTTCACAAACCAGTTGTCGGTCGAGAGGGCCACAGGGTGCTTGCGGTTGGCGAGGAGCTGGATACAGAGGCGCTTGCTCGTCGAGGTCTTTCCGCTCGACGAAGGGCCTGCGATGAGGACGATGCGTACCTTCGAGCGTCGTGCTATCTCGTCGGCTATCTTGGCAATCTGTCTCTCCTGCAGCGCCTCGTTCACGAGGACGAGTTCTGCTGCGTGTCCGGTTTCGATGATCTCGTTGATGTAGGGGATGGTCTGCAGCTCCTTCTGGGTGATGGTGCAGTAGTCGTGCAGGGTATAAGCCTTATTCATGGGTTTGAGGTGGTTTGAAAGGTTCGAAAGTTTCAAAAATCAGTGCCAAAGATACGCATAAATTCGTCATTTTCGTCATTTTTTGTCCAAAATCGCATTATTTACGCTGATTTTTATGCCCAACATGCTCAATTCTTGATTTTTTTCCGTATTTTTGTGCACTAAAATATTGGAGTTAACAGGAGTTAGCGGGAGTTAGCGCTAACGCGCGGGAGTTGACGGACGTATGTTTCTTTGGTCACATTCTCTACAGGCGCATCTCTCGGACGTGACCGAACGGGAACAAGGTATCGTCCGTTAACTCCCACTAACTCCCATTAACTCCCGATAACTCCCACAAACTCCCATTAATCATTGCCCATGACTTCGTTACTCCTCATACTCTCCCTCCTCGGTGGCATTGCCCTCAGCCTCTACGGCATGAAGGTGATGAGCCAGGGTATCATGAAACTTGCAGGCTCACGCATGCGAGCCAGCCTGCGCCACATCAGCCACAAACGTTTCGCCAGTTTCTGGACGGGCACCTGGATCACCGCCATCATCCAGTCGTCGTCGGCAATGACCATCATGACGGTCGGACTGGTCAATGCCGGACTGCTCTCCGTCGGTCAGAGCATCGCGCTTATGATGGGAGCCAACGTGGGCACCACCGTTTCCGCCTGGATCATCGCCTTGTTCGGCTTCCTGTGGAATGCACGCATCTGGGCCATTCCCCTCATCGTCCTGGCGCTGCCTTTCGCCTACACCACCTACCTCAAGGCTCGTCCCTGGGGCGAGATGCTCATGGGCGTGGCGCTCTACGTGCTTGGTTTCACCACCTTCATCAGCATGATGCCGACCATCGACGACCAGCCGGCAGCAGCGCAGTTCATGGCCACCCTGTCGAGCTGGGGATATGGAAGTGTGTTCCTCTTCGTCCTCATCGGCATCCTCATCACCGTCATCCTGCGTTCGTCGGCAGCTACCATCCTGCTTGCTATGGCACTGGTGGCGAAGGAGTGGCTCATCTTCCCCATGGCAGCTGCGCTCGTCATCGGCGACAATGTGGGCACCACGCTCACGGCGCTCATTGCTGCACGTCGCACCAACGTCTCCGCACGTCGTGCTGCCCTCAGCCATGTCTTGTTCAACCTCTTCGGAATGCTCTGGGCGCTCATCCTCATCTATCCCATCAGCGAAGTGCTCTGGCAGCTCGTGTCGTTCGGCACAGGCTTCCCCACGCCCGCAGCCCTTGCCTTCGGCATAGCCATCTTCCACACCGCCTTCAACCTTGTCACGGCCATCCTGCTCATCGGTGCCATTCCGCAGATCAAGGCCCTCATGGCGCGTCTGCTGCCCATTCCCGAGGGCGATGAAGACGAACTCAGCCTGCACTTCATCCAGGGCGGTTTGCTCAGCACCGCCGAACTTTCCATCGAGGAGGCGCGCAAGGAGACCGTCCTCTTCGCCGTGCGCTGCCAGCGCATGATGCAGCTCACCGACGACTTCGTGCATCTCTCGGCCGACAATGCCCAGTATGCCCACACCTTCTCGCGTATCGAGAAGTACGAGAAGATCACCGACCGCCTCGAACTCGAGATTGTCCGCTATCTGAGCCATCTCGACACCTCCACCATCTCCGGGCAGACCGCAGCGCGTGTGCGTGCCCTGCTCCGTATCGTCGACGAACTGGAGTCCATCGGCGATGCCTGCTACAAGCTCGCGCGCCTCGTCGAGCGCAAGAACGAGCACAAGGTGGTGTTCATCCCCATGCAGCAGCAGAACATCGACAAGATGTTCCAGCTCGTCCAGCAGGCGCTCGATCAGATGGTCGCTCTGCTCAAGAAGCCCGAGTTGACCGAAGCCGACATGATGCGCTCCTACAACCAGGAGGATGCCATCAACGCCCTGCGCGGACAGTTGCGCGAACTCAACATCGGCAATGTCCAGAACAACGACTACACCTACCAGTCAGGTATGATGTATATGGACATCGTCAATGGTTGCGAGAAGATTGGCGACTATGTCATCAACGTCATCGAAGCATATGGTGAGCCAAGTGATTTTGAGCAACACACATAACATTTCCACACAAACTGCGCGCAAATGCGAAAGATTTTTCCCGAAAAATTTGGAAATGTCGGAATAATCGCGTATCTTTGCGCCCGCAAAATTCCGATTGCCCCATGGTGTAATGGTAGCACACCAGATTTTGGTTCTGTTTGACTGAGTTCGAGTCTCGGTGGGGCAACCTTGCCGCAATCCGTAGAAATACGGGTTGCGGCTTTTTTCGTTGTATTTCAGTCCCTTATATCATTTAGGCCATTTCTTTTAATTTCGATTTATTTCATTTCTATTTATTTTGGTTGGACAATTCGTTGGACAAAAATTTGGTTTTGTCCAACATTTTTATTTATCTTTGCATCAAGATTATTACTTTTACGATATAGATTATGGCTAATCTTGAACTATCATTATCAGCAAAAGCGCGCGAGGATGGCAAGCATCAAGTCCTTGTGCGTGTCAGTTCCAGCAGGTCAGTCCGCTTTCGCATCAAGTCGGGTGTGTTCGTCTCTCTGCAGTTTTGGAGCGATGGTCTCCATACGGTAAAGGTTCCTGTGTTCAGAAAGACCAACAAGGCCGTTGTCGATGCGGCAAGAGCAGAAGAAGCTGCCCTTGACAATTATGTTTCAGAACTGAAGGCAATCATCTGTGCCGGAGAGGATATGCCAGGAGTGACACTATCCCCTGAGTGGATAGACCATTGCTATGAACTTCGTCCTATCCTTCAGGATGAACGAAATCATTTCCTCCCTTCAATCACCAATGGTCTGTTCTCGCCGACAAACATCCAGAGAGCCGAGCGGATGGTTGAGGAACGGCAAGCCGCAGAAAAAAGCGATGTAGAGCAGAAGGAGCGCAACAGGCTCCTCTATGATCTTATACAAGACTATTGCCGCGCCAGAAATCTTGCTGAGTCGAGAATTAAGGTTTACAGGGTTCTCGGACGGATGCTTGGGAGGTTTGAATCGTTTGTGCAGTTGACTGACAAGAAGCGAAAAGGCTATTCGCTGGTTGTCAGCAAGGTCAGCAGCGTGGATATCGAGGAGTTCCGAGAGTTCATGCGCAAAGAAGGCTCGTTGCAAGAGGAATACCCCACGATTTTTCAGCAGATCTTGTTGCGATTCCCTCAAACTGAAAAACTCGACAATGATTCTAAAAATCCTCGTGCCAAGGATATGTGCAATAGACCAATTCGAAACCGTGGCGAAAATTATGTGTGTGTAACCATGAAACGACTCAAGGCATTGTGTGCCTGGTGTCGGGAAACAGGGCGCACAGACATTGATGCTTTCCGTGGTGTCGAAGTCGGTAGCGAGAAATACGGTACACCCTATTATATAACAAAGGAGGAACGTGATCAGATAGCGGACTTCGATCTTTCATCTGCACCGCTTATTGTGCAGCAGCAGCGCGACATCTTCATCTTCCAGTGCCTTATTGGATGTCGCATTTCTGATCTCTATTCGCTCAGATCCGAAAACATTCAGAACGGTATGCTTCGCTATTCGCCCAAGAAAACGGAGGATGAAACTGGGATTGTCGCACGTGTTCCTCTCACTGACCGCGCGCTATCTATCCTTCAGAAGTATAATGGTGTCGATAAGAGAGGCAGACTGTTGCCCTTTGTCTCTGAACAGAGGTATAACGATTATATCAAGCAGATATTCGAGGTGTGCGGCATTACACGTCAGGTCATCTGGCGTAATCCGACAACAGGCAAAAGTGAGATTCGCCCCATCAACGAGGTTGCAAGCAGCCATTTGGCCAGACGCACATTCTGTGGCAATCTATATCGACAGGTCAAGGATCCCAATCTCATCGGCGCGATGTCGGGACACACTGCCGGAAGCAAAGCTTTTGCCCGGTATCGAAACATCGATGACGATATATTGACCGAAGTCATTTCCACGATTAATTAAGTCAATCATTACGCGCATATGCGCCAACATTATTAAAATTAAACAAATAATAATAACCCCTAATTTTAACCATTATGGCAACAATGATCAATGCCTTTGCGGAGGCCAAAACACCGCAGCTGAAGAAGTTTACGAATTGGTACACGCCACGACAGGCACGCAAGCTGCTGTCACTTGTTTACACCCGACTGACCAACTACATCCTCCTTGACCTAGGAGAGGATGATCTTTGCTCAAACGAGGAAGATCTTCCCATGGCCATGGAAGCCCTGCGCCAGCTCATTGACGCGTTTGACGAAATGGACGAACTCGAAGCCGAAGCTGAAGATGCCAATTCGTAAATCGTAATCCGGCTAATGAAGGACGGTAAGCTGATTCAATACTTATCGTCCTTTTTATGCTGTACTCACCATCGGAAGCAAGGCTTTTGCCCGGTATCGAAACATCGATGATGATATTTTTTTTCTAAAAAATAAATTGAAATGGCTATTTTTTTGGGTCTTTTTTTGGGGCTAAAAAATGGGGTTCAAAAGTATATTTCGTCCTAAAAAATATAAATAATGTATTTTTTTTATCAAAAAATGGCCCTTTTTTCAGCGAAAATTCTTTAATATTTCACAAAATGTTATAACTTTGTGACGCAAATCAATAAATTTCAAAGGTATGAACAGCAAAATTCTAAAAGCTTTGACCAACGGTTCGAATACTCTTTTGCTCATCGACGCGACGGACTTAAAAGAGTTCGTGACTGAAGTAAAAAAAACATTATCGGAAATTGACAAACGTAATTCCGAAACGCATTTCGAGGACAACCAGAAAAATTACTTCACTGCCCAGGAGGTTTGCAGAATGCTTTCGGTTTCAATGCCCACTTTGTGGCGATGGGCGAATGCCGGATATCTGGTGCCTATAATGATGGGAAGTAGTGGAAGAAAAAAACGGCTATTCAAAAAGAGCGATGTCGATAAAATCC
>JAZQBS010000030.1:0-3442 GCA_045545875.1 Bacteroidales bacterium | reverse complement strand
CCCAGCTGGTAGGCGTCGCCCAGGCCCTTCCCGCCGAGGATCGGGATATCCTCGCGGATCGTCCCGCCCTCGTCGTTCCATTTCTCCGCGATCGCGCCCGGCATCACCGTGCCCAGGTCGCCCGGCGTCAATGTTACCCGCGATGACATCTGCCCCGACGAGAACAAGGATATGTACAACGTGGTGTTCAAGAAACTCCTCGACATCGGTGACTTCATCGGCATCCGCGGCTTCGTGTTCCGCACGCAGATGGGCGAAATTTCCGTCCATGCACAGGAAATCACGCTGCTCTCCAAGTCTTTGAAGCCCCTGCCCATCGTGAAGTATAAGGATGGTGTGGCCTACGACAAGTTCGACGATCCCGAACTGCGCTATCGTCAGCGCTATGTTGACCTGGTGGTCAACGATGGCGTGAAGGAGACTTTCCTCAAGCGTGCCGTCGTCACCCGTACCCTCCGCAACATTCTCGACCGCAACGGCTACACCGAAGTGGAGACCCCCGTACTGCAGACCATTGCCGGCGGAGCCTCAGCCCGTCCGTTCATCACCCATTTCAACGCACTCGACACCGATATGTATATGCGTATCGCCACCGAGCTCTATCTGAAGCGCCTCATCGTGGGCGGTTTCGAGGGTGTCTATGAGATTGGCAAGAACTTCCGCAACGAGGGTATGGACAAGACCCACAATCCCGAGTTCACCTGTATGGAGCTCTACGTTTCCTATAAGGACTACAACTGGATGATGTCGTTCACCGAGCAAATGCTCGAGGAAATCTGCATCGCCGTCAACGGTAAGCCCGAAGTGGAAATCGACGGCAACGTCATTTCCTTCAAGGCCCCCTATCGTCGTCTGCCCATCCTCCACGCCATCAAGGAGAAGAGCGGCTACGACCTGAACGGCAAGACCGAGGACGAAATCCGCGAGATTGCCAAGAAACTCGGCATCGAAGACACCGAGACGATGGGCAAGGGCAAACTGATTGACGAAATCTTCGGCGAGACCGCTGAGGGCACCTTCATCCAGCCCACCTTCATCACCGACTATCCCGTGGAGATGTCGCCCCTGACGAAGATGCACCGCTCGAAGCCCGGACTCACCGAGCGCTTCGAACTCATGGTCAACGGTAAAGAGTTGGCCAATGCCTACTCCGAGCTGAACGACCCCATCGACCAGGAAGAGCGTTTCATCGACCAGATGAATCTTGCTGCCAAAGGCGACGACGAGGCCATGATTATCGACCACGACTTCCTCCGCGCCCTGCAATACGGCATGCCTCCCACCTCTGGTATCGGCATCGGCATCGACCGTCTGGTGATGCTCATGACCGGTAAGTTTGCCATCGGTGAGATCATGCTCTTCCCCCAGATGAAGCCCGAGAAGAAAGCCCCGCGCAGTTCTGCTGCAGAATGGGCCGAAATCGGTGTTCCCGAAGAATGGGTTCCCGTGCTCAACAAGGCCGGCTTCTATCTTGTTCAGGACATCCGCGACCAGAAGGCCCAAGGCCTGCAACAGAAAATCGGCGACATCGTGAAGAAATTCAAACTCGACCTGCAGAAGCCCTCTGTACAGGAAATCGAGGAATGGATCTCAAAAAGTGAAAAGTTAAAAGTGAAGAGTGAAGAATAATTTCTCATTCTCTCATTCTCTCAATTTCTCATTTTCTCATTTTCTCATTTTCTCAATTTAAGAAATGAACGACGGATGCGGGAATATTGCCATCATCGGCGGCGGCAGCTGGGCAACAGCTATCGCCAAGATTGTGGTGGGACATACCCACCACATCGGATGGTATATGCGCCGCGATGACCGTATTGACGATTTCAAGCGCCTCGGCCATAACCCCGCTTATCTGATGAGCGTCCATTTCGACATCAGCGAGATAGACTTCTCGTCCGATATCAACAAAATCGTTCAGCAATACGATACACTCATCTTCGTCACCCCCTCACCCTACCTGAAGAACCACCTCAAGAAGTTGAAGACCCGACTTCGCGATAAGTTCATCATCACCGCCATCAAAGGCATCGTGCCCGATGAGAACCTGGTATGCTCCGAGTATTTCCATCAGGTCTATGACGTACCCTACGAGAATCTCGCCTGCATCGGCGGTCCTTCCCACGCCGAGGAAGTAGCCCTCGAACGCCTCTCCTACCTCACCATCGGCTGTGCCGACAAGGAGAAAGCGCAAGCCTTTGCCAGCCTCATCGCCTCCGACTATATCAAGACCAAAACCTCCACCGACGTCATCGGCATCGAGTATTCTTCCGTCTTGAAGAATGTCTATGCTATCGCCGCCGGTATCTGCAGCGGACTGAAATACGGCGACAACTTCCAGGCCGTACTTATGTCTAACGCAGCGCTTGAGATGAACCGCTTCCTCAGCACCGTGGCTCCACTCGACCGCAACATCAACGACTCCGTCTATATGGGCGACTTGCTTGTCACAGGCTACAGCAATTTCTCCCGCAACCGCACCTTCGGCACCATGATTGGCAAGGGCTACAGCGTGAAATCTGCCCAGATAGAGATGGAGATGATTGCCGAGGGATTCTTCGGTACCAAGTGCATGAAAGAGATCAACCGCCACATGCACGTCAATATGCCCATCCTCGATGCCGTATATAATATATTGTACGAGCGCATCAACCCCCAGATAGAAATCAAGCTCCTCACCGATTCCTTCCGATAGAAACCTCACAGAAGCCTTCAGAAAAAAGGGCTTAATGTTGATTTGTCGATTTGTCGATTTGTCGATTTCTTATCCAAAGAATCTTTACAAAAAAAATTCCCCTCCCCAAGGGGAGGGGCAGGGGGAGAGGCTTTTTTTCAGATGCAACTCACCACGCCCAGCGCAGTGCCAAGGGCGGTCAACATGGCGATGAGCACCTGAATCACGATGCCGATAATCTTCTGCTTCATGGATTAAGGCTCGGGAGTCTCGCTACCGTCTTTTCCGCGCTCCTCGATTTCGCCAGCGTTGACCAGGGCGGCAACGGGAGCAAACGACATGTTCTTCACCAGGCGCTTCGTGCGCTTCTTAGTGGCCGAATCCACGTCCTCCACGGGCTGGAACAGCACGCGCACGCCCTTCAGGTTCTCCGCGATATTGAACTTCTTCACGTCGTCAGCGCCCTTCGAAGACATACCAATCTTGAACGTGCCGAAGCCGTCGATCTTCACGCGCTGCGAAGCCTTCAGCGCATCAGAGATCACCTCCACCATTTCCGTGAGCACGGCCAGCGCGTCCGACTTCTTCGCCGTAGAGTTACGCTGAATCAGCTCGGCGATGCCGTTCAGGTCGAGCGTACCCGTATAGACGGGGCGCGCATACCACTTTCCGAAAGCCTCGGTCATCTTCTCGTTCGTGTTTTTCACGAGCTTATACAAATGTGACATAGGTTATAAGTTATCCTGCTGCTGTCTAATTTATGTTTCAAGT
>JAZQBS010000029.1:0-18710 GCA_045545875.1 Bacteroidales bacterium | reverse complement strand
CAGATCCTCAATGCCCTCAGGGCAGGAGATGGAGTGGTACTCGCGGGCCACATGGTTGGGCACAAAGTCCATCACGACCTTGAGGCCGGCGTCATGGCTGCGCTTGACGAGCGCTTCAAATTCCTCGGTGCGATGGTTTACATCGTCGGCAATGTCGGCACTGACGGCATAATAGTCGCAGATGGCATACGGCGAGCCTGCATTGCCCTTGACGACGGCAGCCGTCTGGCGAGGCAGACCGTACTGGCTCCAGTCGGTCTTTGTAGCTTGCTGGAGGATGCCGGTGTACCAGACGTAGTTGCAGCCCAGGCGACGGATGCTCTGCAGAGCTTCGGGCGTGATGTCGCTCATGCGCCCGCATCCGTTCTGCTCGCGCGTACCATTATATATATTAGTAGTATTGTCGTTGCCGAAGACACGGACCATCATCTGATAAATGACGATCTTGCCCTGCGTCGCATCAGCATCGGCAGTCGGTGTGGGTTTTGTTGCACAACTTGTGCAAGCCAGTGCTGCTAAAAGTGCAGCAGAAAGGACGATGTTTTTCATATTTGAATGTAATACGATTATTCAATTACTCATTATGTTTTATTCTATAATATGGTAAGAAGTCTGGCTTTGCATGAAATGATGACGTGTTTTTGGTTTTTTCGTCGCAAAGATAATGCGTTTTGAGAAATTTGCCAAAAAAAATGCGAAATTTTTGAGAAAAAATTTGGTTTTTTTAATTTTTACCCCTATCTTTGTCGCCGAAAAACAACAAAACTATCTTTACAATGAAAAAAACACGATTTGTATTAATCCTTATGTTTAGCCTATTGACACATCTTCTTGGGTCGGCGGCAGCACCGAAACTTAGCCATATGCATCCGCTCAACTGGTGGAGTGGCATGCAGAACCCTGAACTTCAGGTGCTCCTTCATGGCGATAACATCGGTGATTGCAATGTTACACTCACGCAAGCACAGAATGTGTCATTGATACGTGTTGAGAAGGTTACCAATCCCAACTACCTCTTCGTATATCTGGATTTGCGCTATGCTCCCTCACAGACTTTCTATTTTACTCTCACAAAGCCTGGACAGAAGAAAGCATACCTCACCCAACCCTTCGAACTGAAGGAGCGTACGGGTGAGGCTATCGTGCCTTTTGGCCCTGAGGATGTGATTTACCTGCTGATGCCCGACCGTTTCATCAATGGCAATCCGAAACTGGACAATGTGCCGGGAATGGTAGAACCCAAGGTCGATCGGGAAGCAAGAAATGACTTTGGTCGTCATGGAGGTGACCTCGCAGGCATAGGTATGGCTTTGGATTACCTCGACGAACTGGGCATCACCGCCATCTGGCCAACTCCGGTGCAGGAGAACGATGTGAGGAGTTCGTATCACGGCTATTCCATCACCGACTACTATCAGATTGACCCGCGACTGGGCAGCAATGAGGATTATCGCAAGCTGGTGGAGGATTGCCACAAACGCGGCATCAAGATGGTGATGGACCTGGTGTTCAACCATTGCGGAGTGAACAACTTCCTCTTCAAGGACCTTCCTGCCAAGGATTGGTTCAACTTCAACTCTACCTTCGAGGCCTGTGCACATCGCACCGCATCGATCGGCGATCCGCACGCCAGTCAGTGGGACTTGAAGCACACTACCGACGGATGGTTCACCGACAATATGCCCGACTGGAACCAGCGCAATCCGCTCGTGAAGGACTATCTCATCCAGAGCAGTATCTGGTGGGTGGAATATGCCAAGATCAACGGCATCCGACAGGACACCTATCCTTATTGTGACCAAGAGATGATGCGCGACTGGAACCTGGCGCTCGAACGCGAATATCCCGGCTTTGTGATTGTAGGAGAGACATGGATCAACAGTGCCCCGAGTATCGCCTACTGGCAGAAGGATTCGAAACTCTCGGATCTGAACAGCGAGTTGCGCAGCGTGATGGACTTCCCGCTGATGCACCTGCTCAACACAGTGGTGGACGAAGAGAGCACCGATTATGATGCAGGGCTGATGAAACTCTACTACTATCTGGCAGGCGACTTCATCTATGCCGACACCAATTACCTGCTCACCTTCCTCGATAACCACGATACGAGTCGTTTCCAGACCAGCGAGGAACAGTCGAAGAACGTGGCACGCTACAAGCAGGCCCTGCTGCTGTTGCTTACGTTGCGCGGCATTCCGCAACTCTATTATGGTGACGAGATCGGCATGTTTGCCCATAAGGAATGGGGCGACGGCCGGATGCGCCAGGACCTGCCTGTAGAGGTACTGAAGGCATCGGGTCGCAATGCGCAGCAAAGCGAATATTTCGACTTTGCCAGCAAGTTGCTGCGCTGGCGCCGCACGTGCAAGGCTGTGCACCGCGGACATCTTACCCAGTTTGCCCTGCAGAACGGCTGCTATGTCTATAGCCGCAGCCTCGAAGGACAGCGCGTGACGGTGTTCGTGAATGGAACGAGTGACGACAAGGAGATAGCTTTGGAGCGCTACGAGGAGGTCCTCCCGTCGCGAACAGCCAAGGATGTGCTCAGCGGAAAGTCGGTGACCTTGGGTGAGAAATTGACCTTGCCAGGGCGTGGATTCCTGCTTTTGGAATTTTAATGACGTTATATTTTTTCAAATTATTCGAAAAACATAACTAACTGAAAAAGAGGTAAAAATTTGTACAAACGTGTACGAATCATTTATATTTCTAACTTTCACACTTTCAAATAGCAGAAAAAAAGTGTACCTTTGCACCGCCAAAATCATTGCTATGCACGTATTACAATGAAATAGACGATTGACAACTATACACATTTAACACAATATTATATTAAACAAAAACCAAAAAGAACAAACACATGAAAACGAAGTTCAGCTTCCAATTCCTCGTGGCTATGGTCGCAGGAATCTTCATGTCGGTCAGTGTATTTGCCCAGGACCTCCCGGTCACTGGTACGGTCATTGACGACTTTGGAGAGCCAGTTCTTGGTGCGAATGTTGTGGTCAAAGGCACTGCCAATGGCGCAACGACCGACCTCGACGGCAACTTCTCTTTCCGTGCTCCAAAGGGCAGCACGATTGTCATCTCCTTCATCGGTTACAGGGCTCAGGAGGTAGTTTTCGATGGCTCTCCTCTCCACATCACCCTGCAGGAGGATTCCGAACTCCTCGAAGACGTGGTAGTCATCGGTTACGGTGTAGCTCGCAAGAACGACTTGACGGGCTCGGTTACCGCAATGAAACCCGATGAGAAGAACCGTGGTGTTGTTACCAATGCTCAGGACATGCTCCAAGGTAAGATCGCCGGTGTAAACGTTACCCCAGGTTCGGGTGCTCCTGGTACAGGTGCTACCATCCGTGTCCGTGGTGGTTCGTCTCTCAATGCATCGAACGACCCACTGATTGTAATCGACGGTATGGCATTGGATAACCAGGGTGTGAAGGGTCTGTCGAACGGCCTTTCGATGGTTAACCCTGCCGACATCGAGACCTTCACCGTGCTGAAGGACGCATCGGCCACCGCCATCTATGGTAGCCGTGGTTCAAACGGTGTCATCATCATTACCACCAAGAAGGGTGCAAGCGGCAAGCCGAAGGTATCCTACAGTGGCAACGTAAGCCTTAGCACCGCAGCCAACCGTGTGGATGTGATGTCGGCTGACGAGTATCGCAACTTCATCAACACCTATTATGGTGCTGATTCTGAGGCAGCCTCTCTGATGGGCAACGCTTCGACCGACTGGCAGGATGAGATCTATCAGAACGCCATCAGCCATGACCACAATGTGACCGTTACCGGTAGCTTGAAGAACCTTCCCTACCGCTTCTCTGCAGGCTATACCGACCAGGAAGGAATCTTGAAGACCTCGGCATTCAAGCGTACAACAGCCAGCTTGAACCTCAACCCCAAGTTCTTCGACAACCACCTCACCGTGACAGCCAATGCCAAGTTCATGTATGCCAACACCAACTATGCCAACACAGCAGCCGTAGGTGAGGCAGGACGTTTCGACCCGACTCAGCCCGTGCAGGCTCCTGGCTTCGAAAACTTCGGTGGCTACTTCACTTGGACCGACAACGGTGCAGCGTTGAACGACCCCGCTTATCCTTTGACCAAGAACAGAAACTCGGCATCGAACCCTGTTGCCCTCCTCAACGAGAAGGACGATGTGGCACATTCGCGCTCATGGCAGGGCAGCCTGGAACTTGACTATAAGATCCATGGCTTCGAGGACCTTCGTCTCCACATGAATTTCGCAGGTGACTACGGCAACGGTTCGCAGCACACCAACTATGCACAGTGGGGCCAGTCGAACTTCTACTATGGCAACGATGGCTATTCGGCAGAAGAGAAGTTCAACCTCACCTATTCGGCTTACGCACAGTATATGAAGGACTTCAACGAGGCCAACCACTTCGACCTTATGGTCGGCTACGAATGGAGCCACATGAAGTACTGGGGCAGCAGCGCTTATGCTGACACCCGCACTGGTGGCCAATACTCCAAGAGCCAGGGACGCTGGCTGCAGGAGTCGTACCTCGTATCGTTCTTCGGTCGTATGAACTACAACCTCCTCGACCGTTACCTCCTCACCGTGACTGTCCGTGATGACGGCTCGTCGCGCTTCAAGGACCACTGGGCATTGTTCCCATCGGTTGCCTTGGGTTGGAAGCTCAAGGATGAGGCCTTCCTGATTGACGTCGATTGGCTCTCTGAGGCCAAGGTTCGTCTCGGCTGGGGTAAGACCGGTCAGCAGGATGGCATCGGCAACTACAACTATTTCGCTTCGTACCACGTAAACAGCGACAATCGTGATGGCCGCTATCCTATCTTGGGTGTGAACGATGCAGGTCTCCTCTATCGCCCGAATGCATACAACGAGAACCTGAAGTGGGAAACCACCACTACAACCAACGTTGGTATCGACCTCGGCTTCCTGCGTGACCGCTTCACGTTCAATGCCGACTGGTATTATCGTGAGACGACCGACCTGATCAACACTGCAACCGTCAGCGCTGGTACCAACTTCCGCAACCAGGTGACTTCGAACATCGGTTCGATGAAGAACACCGGTATCGAGTTGGCTGCTACCATCCGTCCTATTCAGACCAAGAACTGGCAGTGGGAAATCACCACCAACTTCACCTACAACAAGAACGAGATCACTGAGCTGACCGGCGAAAGTGCCGTTGTCAAGACCGGTGGCATCTCGGCTGGTACGGGTAATACTTGCCAGGCTCATTCGCCAGGCCATCCGAAGCACAGTTTCTACGTATATCAGCAGGTTTATGATTCGAATGGTATGCCTCTCGAAGGCGTCTATGTGGATCGCAATGCCGATGGCCAGATCAACGATTCGGACCTCTACTTCTACAAGAGCCCCGATGCTCCGTTCTCAGCAGGTTTGAGCTCACGTCTCAGCTATAAGAACTGGGACTTCGGTTTCTCGCTCCGTGCCAACTTCGACAACTACGTCTTCAACGACACCGAGGCCGGCAAGATGAATATCGACAAGCGTTACGACAGCTCCTTCAGCTACCTCCAGAACGGTACCCTCAAGGGTGTGGAGCGCAACTGGAAGACCTACGACCACGCTCTCTCCGACTACTGGGTTGAGAATGCAAGCTTCCTCAAGTGTGACAACATCACCCTGGGCTACAGCTTCAACAAGCTCTTCGGCTCGAAGATCAGCGGCCGTATAAACGCTTCTGCTACCAACGTCTTCACCATCACCAACTACGACGGTGTGGATCCTGAAGTCTATGGCGGTATCGACAACAATATGTACCCACGTCCATTTACCGTGCAACTGGGTCTCCAACTTAACTTCTAATTTCGTATTACCACTATGAAGAAATATATTCTTTCACTTGCTTCACTTGCATTGCTGATGGGTATGAGTTCTTGCGTCAACGATTTGGATGTTACTCCAAAGGACCCAAGTACAACGATGGTGCCTGACGAGGCCGCCCTCTTTGCAAAGTGCTATGCCAACATTGGACTGGCCGGCAACACCGGTGCCAATGGCGACTGTGATATCGATGGCCTTGATGGCGGTACCACAGGTTATGTGCGTCAGCTCTGGAATGCCCAGGAACTTCCTACCGATGAGGCTATCTGCGCTTGGGGTGACCCAGGTATCCCGGCCTTCAACTACAATCAGTACGATGCCTCTCATCCTATGCTCCGTGGCTTCTACTATCGTCTCTATACGGGCATTGCCTTCTGCAACCACTATCTGAGTGTCTGCGGCGATGTCGATGTCACCCGTGCCGCTGAGGTTCGTTTCATCCGTGCCCTCAATTACTATTACTTGATGGACCTCTTTGGAAACGTGCCCTTCACCCTCGAGATTTCGGCTGAGAGCCCACAGCAGATTATGCGTCCCGATCTTTTCGCTTGGATTGAGAACGAAGTCAAGGAGATTCTTCCCAATATGCTTGCTCCACGTGCAGTCAAAAGCAATGAACAAGGCTATGGACGTGTTGACCAGGATGCAGCCAACCTGCTCCTCGCACGTATGTATCTGAATGCCGAGGTTTACACAGGCACTGCCCGTTGGGCCGAAGCTCAGACTTATGCCGAGACCGTTTGCAATGGTCCTCACAAGCTCAATACCACAGGTATGAACGGCTGGAGCGCCTACCAGATGCTCTTCATGGGCGACAATGGTGAGACCAGTGCCGCTACGGAGGCCATCTTCCCCGTACTGCAGGATGGTACTACCACCACCTCTTGGGGTACATCGCTCTTCCTCATGGCATCGACCTGGAAGTCGGATATGAACATCAACTCCGACTTTGGTACCACCGAGTTCTGGGCTGGTAACCGTGCACGTCGTCAGCTTCTCGACAAGTTCTTCCCCAATGGTGACGCACCCAATGCTACCTATGAGGATATGACTGCTGCTGCAGGCGATGACCGTGCCATCTTCTTTGGCGTCGATCGTGAGCTTTCGGTTTCTACTCCTACCGAATATACCAGTGGTTTCGCTTGCGCCAAGTTCCGCAACACCTATGCTTCGGGTGGCACACCCCACAACACCCAGTTCATCGACATGGACTTCTTCCTGATGCGTTCGGCCGAGGCTTATCTGATTTCTGCTGAGGCTGATGCCCGTCAGAACGGTGGTGTCACCACAGCTGCCGGTACTGCCCGTGTCAATGCGCTTCGCGAGCGTGCCAATGCTTCGACACAGACCCAGTACTCTCTTGGTCAGATTCTCGACGAGCGTGCCCGTGAGTTCTATTTCGAGGGCTATCGTCGCACCGACCTTATCCGTTACGGTTATTATGGTGGCAGCAAGAGCAGTGAATATCTTTGGGAATGGAAGGGCGGTGCCGGTACTTCCGGTGTCAGCTTCCCCGACTACTTGAATATCTATGCTATTCCTGATGAGGATATGAATGCCAATCCGAACCTCACTCAGAATCCAGGTTATTAATTCTTCACGATTTGAACAAATATGAAAAAGATATTTTCCTATGCGATGATGCTCTTGGCTGGTAGCCTGGCATTCATCTCGTGCGACAAGGACGATGAATCGAATCCTATCCTGGTTAATCCTGCAGAAGGTTCGTTCACAGTCAATGCGCCGGTGTACGGAAATGCACAGATTGACCTCATGCGCTCCAATTCGATTGCCATGAGCTGGTCTCAACCACAGTTCACCGATCCCAACGCTCCCGTCATTGCCAACTATCAGGTACAGGTTTCCTCAACGGGCAACTTTACCAAGGCCTTCGACGAAATGGCTGAAGACAACACGGGTGCCGACTACTTCGCACTCGAAGAGACCTATACAGCCTGCGAGGTCAATGTTCCGGCATCGGCCATCGATAGGGCACTTGAGCTGCTCAATGGCTGGGACAACAGCAACGCAGTCTTCAATGACGGCACCACACTCTATGCACGTGTACTTGCCTTCGTTCAGAATGCATCCTTCACCAAGCTCGCTTCTGTAGCTTCGAATGTAGTGACTTACAATGTCCTTCCTTACTATATTGAGCTCAAGGCTGCCGATCCCGACATCTGGTACCTCATTGGTGGTGATATCGGTGATGGCAAGTGGACCTCAGATATGCCTACCAGCAGCTACCCAATGCATACCGTGGCCGACTGGGAGTATGATCCCAAGACCGGTGCTGGCGTAATCACCTGGACAGGTTATCTGGCTGGCAATGGCTTCAAGCTGAAGCATACCCTCGACTCGTGGGATGAGCAGTGGGGCCAGGGCGACAGCTTCGGATCGTTTGTAAAGAACGATGGCGGTTCGGGCAACATCACCGTGCCTGAGGCTGGCTACTACACCATAACGCTCAACACCGAGAAGGATGAGCTTACCGTCGAGAAGTATGAAGGCACTCCTGCCGTATTCGCAGGCATGTGCATCTCCGGACACTTCAACGATTGGGGCGACACCGAGATGAAGCCTGTTCATACCTACGATGGCGCCATCAACCACGACTGGGTAGCTAATGTCACCATCGCTGACGGTCAGGCTATCAAGATCAAGGAAGCTGGTTCATGGGACTACAACTCGGGTGGCGCTGTCCTCGAGACTGCCGATGGCAGCTACTATGGTTATGGTACTCAAGGTGGTGATGATATCTATCTCACCCCAGGCAACTATCTTGTAATCTACAACGATATTACACGTTTCTATCGTTTCGTTCTCCAGTAATCAACCTTAATCCCGGCCTGCTCCAGCAATGGGGCAGGAAGGGACTGAAAATCCAATAAAGCAATGAAAAAGAAAATTTTATATGCCATGGTAATTGGTGCAGCAGCCATTACTGCTTGTACCGATGACTACAAGGACTGGAGTGAACCCAAGAGCGTGGCACAAGAGTCCGCCGTATCCTTTGGCGATGGCAGCGTGGCAAGTGTCGGCACCATTGATTTCCGCACACTTGAGGCTGAGATGGTTCAGGTTTGCAACATCAATGCTCCCACAGCATCTGTCGAAGGCTATGCACCCCAATATAAGATTACGCTCTCAACCGAGGAAAACCTGATTGAACCTGCCTCCTACGACATTACCACCGAAGGTTATATGTCGGCTCAAGAACTTCAGCGCTATGTCGAGGATTCTTACGGCAAGCGTCCTGAGGAGCGTGTGGTTAAGGGTGTCCTCTCCGTTTGGGAGACCAGCTCAGCAGCAAGTATCCGTATGAGCTCGAAGGAATTTGCCATTACAGCTATTCCCGAGGCTCCCGAAATCGAGGAGACCTATTACCTCACCGGTAACTTCAACAATTGGGACAACAACAATACCGACTATGCATTGACCAATGGTGGTGGCGATGTTTATGAGAATCCTATCTTCACCTGCACCTTTGCAGCTCCTGCTGACCTTACCTCGGACATTGAGTTCAAGGTTACTCCTGCTTCTGGCGTAGGTGGTGACTGGAGCAAGTGCTTGGGTAGCGATCCCGAAAATGAAGGAAAGTTCAAGTACAACAACGAGGGTGGTAACTTCGTAGTTACTTACGTTCCCGACGCTCTCTTCTATCGTGTCACCTTCGACATGATGAACATGACCTGGGATGCCGTTGCACTGTCATTCAACGAGTACATCTACGAGATTGGCAACGAGTCGGGCTGGAGCACACCACACGCTCTCCGCAGCCCCGCATCGGATGGTGCCTACAAGGGTTACTATTACCTCGACGGCCAGTTCAAGTTCAAGCCCAACGAGAACGATTGGGAAGGCGACTGGGAATGGCTCGGCGACAACCGCATCGGCCAGGGTAACGACAACTGCCCCGATCCAGGTGCAGGATTCTATGAGATCAACGTTGACCTCACCTCGATGACCTACGAACTCGTAACCATCAACCAGATCGGCCTTATCGGCGACTTCAATTCATGGGGTGGCGATGTCGATCTCACCTACAACCGCGAAACCGGTGCTTGGGAAGTAAAAGGCGTAGAGCTCCCGAAGGGCAGCGTCAAGTTCCGTGTAAATGCCGACTGGGCAATCAACTTTGGCGGTGACGTGAACGGTCTGACCCAGGATGGCCCGAACATCAACATTCCTGCAGGTACCTATGACATCACCTTGACACTCTCTACCGAGGGTAACCACAAGGCTGTCTTCACCGAGACTTCCGGTGCTGGTGCACAGTATAGTGACTTCATCTACTATGCTGGTAGTGCCAACGGTTGGGATGCTACTGCAAGCCCAATGGCTCACGAAGGCGCTGGCGTTTATCGTGGCTGGTACTATGTACTTCCCGTCAATGAGGCAGCCGAGACTTGGGGCTTCAAGTTCGTCGATGGCTCATGGTATGGCGACGGCGGCGAAGGCAAGCTCTCGACCGAAGGTGGCAACATCAACATCGAGGAGGGCTTCTACATGCTCGTGGCTGATATGGCTAACCTCACCTACGAGGCTACACCTGCCACCATCGGCCTGATTGGTGACGCTACACCTGGTGGTTGGGATACCGACACCGAGATGAGGTTCGATACCGAACAGGGTTGCTGGATCTACACCGGCGAGCTTATCACTGGCGGGTTCAAGTTCCGTGCTAACCATGACTGGGGCTTCAACTGGGGCGGCGACCTTACCAACCTTGTGAATAATGGCAGCAACATCGAAATTGAGGCAGGAACTCATACCATCAAGTTCTGGCCTAACTGCGAAGGCAAGGCTTACGCTACCGTTGAGTAACAATTTGTGAATCTTTGAGGAGCAAGTTGCAAGCGTACTACACTTGCCTTGCTCCTCTTTTTTACCTTAATCGAATAGACAATGAAAAAAATCTTTACTTCTCTGATTCTTGCAGCCACGGCTTTGACTGCTGCCGACGCCCAGGGTTGGCCCGCCAACTATGAGGGCGTGATGCTGCAAGGATTCTATTGGGATTCCTATTCGGCTACCAAGTGGAGCAAACTCGAATCGCAGGCCGAAGAGATCTCCAACTATTTCTCGCTTCTTTGGGTACCGCAGTCGGCTTTTACCGGAAGCAGCACCTCGATGGGCTATGATCCATTGTATTATTTCGACCAGCACTCTTCGTTCGGTACCGAGGAACAACTGCGTTCCATGATCAATACCTACAAGGAGAAAGGAACTGGCATAATTGCCGATGTGGTGGTCAATCACCGCAAGAATCTTTCCAACTGGGTGGATTTCCCTGCCGAGACCTACAAGGGTGTGACCTATCAGATGCAGAGCACCGACATAGTCCGCAACGATGATGGCGGAAAGACGTTGACCTGGGCCAACAACAATGGCTATAGCCTCTCGTCGAACAACGATGAGGGCGAAGGCTGGGACGGCATGCGCGACCTCGACCACAAGTCGGAGAATGTGCAGAACTGCGTCAAGGTTTATACCAAATATCTGCTCGAGGATCTTGGTTACACTGGATTCCGCTACGATATGGTGAAGGGCTTCAATGCATCACGCGTTGGCGATTATAATGCCAATGCTGGCGTCAAGTTCTCGGTAGGCGAATATTGGGATGGCAATTCGACGAACGTGAAGAAATGGATCGATGGAACCAAGGTCAATGGTGCCATCCAGTCGGCTGCATTCGACTTTGCCTTCCGCTACACTTGCCGCGATGCTGTGAACAACAACAATTGGTCGAACCTGAAGAACAACTCGGGCATCAGCGACGTGAATTATCGTCAGTATTCGGTGACGTTCGTCGAGAATCACGACACCGAGTATCGTTCGGCAACTGCCTCACAGGATCCTATTCGTAAGGATACCGTTGCCCTCAATGCCTGGATGCTGGCCATGCCTGGCACACCTTGTGTGTTCCTGAAGCATTGGACCGACTGCAAGGAGGAAATCAAGAACATGATCGAGGTGCGTCGTCTGGTCGGCATCAACAACCAGAGCACCTACGCCGAGTGGATGTCCGGAACGGCTTACGTAGGTCGTACGGTAACAGGCACCAAGGGTACACTCCGTGTGATGTGCGGCAACTACACCTATAATGTATCAAATACCTATCAGGAAGTCATTTCCGGCAAGAACTACAAGTACTACGTGCTGAAGTCCATCGAGGCTCCCTGGATTGGCAAGGGTTCGGGTGTCTATAGCGTAGGTGAATCTGTCGATGTGCCTTTGCTGGCCATTTCGGAGGATCCCAACGCCAAGCTGGTATATACCACCGACGGTTCGGAGCCTATTGCCTCTTCTCCTTCCATTGAGAGTGGCTCGGAGCTCTCGTTCGCTGTGACCACCACATTGAAGGTGGGCCTTTTGAGCAATGGTGTAGTGAAGAATGTACAGAGCCGCACCTACACGTTCAAGGAAGTGGAGGTGATCGATTCTCATCCTGCTACCTTGCACGTCTGCAACCAGTCCGGTTCGCTCAATCCGCTCTTTATCTATATCTGGGCTGGTCCTGACAACGAGCAGCTCAACGGCGGTTGGCCAGGTGCTCAGGCAAAGGAGACTGTCGAAGAGGGTGGACTGACATGGTATGTACAGTCCTTCGCTATCCCCAACACAGGTGACTATGCTGTCAACTTCGTATTCACCAATTCTGCAGGCAATCAGCAGTCGGAGGATGTCACGGGTATGACTCAGGATGCCTACTACATCATCAACAGCACGAAGAATGGTGGCAAGTTTACGGTAAGCGACGTCACCTCGCAGTATGCCGGTCTCCGTGGCATCACCGAGGACGATGCAGACCAGGACAATGCCATCTATGACCTGCAGGGTCGTCGTGTAAACGAAATGAAGGCTGGCCAACTCTATATCCGTGGTGGTCAGAAGATCATGTTCCGATAAATGTCAAGAGGGGCTATAGTTAATATAGTCACTATAGTTATTATAGTTACTATTGTCACTATAGCCCCTCATAAAAATTTATAAAGATGAAGAAAACGTATTTTCTGCCCATCGCCATGTTGCTGATGGGTATGTGGCTTCAGTTGTCTGCCAAGCCAAAGGTTGCACCAGTTGAGACGAATAACGACGTGATTCTGCATGCATGGTGCTGGTCGTTCAACACCATTCGCGAGAACCTTGCCGACATCGCTGAGGCAGGCTACACGGTCGTACAGACTTCACCCGCCGAGAATTGTGTCACTCAGGCCAAGGGCGACAAGGGCGGTGGTCCGCAGCTTTGGGGCCATGGTCGCTGGTATTACTATTACCAGCCTGTCGATTGGAAGATTGGCAACTACGTGGTCGGAACTCGTGAGGATCTCAAGCAGCTCTGTGAAGAGGCCGGCAAGTATGGCATTCGCATCATTGTCGATGTTTTGCCCAATCACACTGCTATCGACGACACTCGCGTAAGTGACGAACTCGATGCCGCCGTTGGTGGACACGAGAACCTCTATCACGCCACTGGTTTTGATGAGATTCGCGACTACAACGACCGTCTGCAATGCACAACAGGCCAGATGGGCGGTCTGCCCGACGTCAACACCGAGAACCCCGACTTCCAGGCATACTACCTGCAGTATTGCAACGACCTGATCAAGTGTGGCGTGCGCGGTTTCCGCTACGACACAGCCAAGCATATCGGTCTGCCCAGTGACCCGAAGGACAAGAAGTCGCCGAAGAACAACTTCTGGGCAGTAGCTGTCGGCCGCGAGGAAGCCAATGGTGTGCGCCTCTGCTTGCCCGAAGACAGCCTCTTCATCTATGGTGAGGTGCTTCAGGACAGGAACGTCAAGGAGGAGGAATATGCCGAATATATGGGTATGACTGCTTCCGGATTGGGTTGGGATCTTCGTTACGACCTCGAAAAAGCCAACTGGATGGGCAAGGACGTGAAGGGTTACAGCCATCCCGTCGATCCCAAGAAGCTCGTCACCTGGGTCGAGAGTCACGACACCTATTGCAACGACCACGAATCGGCTGCTCTCTCCGACCTGCAGATCCGTTTGGGTTGGGTCTTCCTCGCTGCACGTGCCAATGGTATGCCATTGTTCTACAATCGTCCTGATGGAAGCGATGGCCCTGCTGGCAACTTCTGGGGCAAGAACCTCGTGGGCATCAAGGGTAACGACAACTTCAAGCATCCGCTCGTAGTGGCTGCCAACCGTTTCCGTCATCAGATGCAGGGTCAGCCCGAAAGCATCACGTTCTCGGCCGATGGCGCTGTCACACAGGTATGCCGTGGCACCAAGGGCGCTGCCCTGATCAACATCACCAACGATGCCCAGCAGATTTCATTGGCTACCACGCTCCCCAATGGCAAGTACAAGGATGCCCTCACAGGCAAGGTCTTCTCGGTCAAGAAGGGTATCATCCATGGTCAGCTCGATGCTCAGTCAGCTTACCTGCTGATAAAGAAATGACGCTAAAGCAATTAACAATTAACAATTAATAATTAACAATTATAATTGTGGTTCGTAAACTATCATTAAGTTGCTTCGTTGCAGCGCTGGTCATCTTCTCAGCCTGCAACAAGCCTTTTACCATTGAGCAGATTCCGGGCAACGAACATCGTTCGAGTGTCGTCTTTGTGACGGCTCCCAATCAGGAGAACTATTTCACCGATTATTTCCCCTCGATCGATAAGTTCGACTCTGTGGTTCCAGGGCCCGGTGTGACCATCAACAGCTACACCGACAGCACCTTCTTTGTCACTACCGAAGTTCCGCTCAGCACCATCGACCTTTTGACCGATGGCAAGAAACTGACGCTCGTGGTCGAGGATGGCAGCCATTTCAATTCGGGCTATGCTCATCTTTACACCACGTGGACACGCGATGGCAAGGTTGGTATCGGCTTCACACAGAAACCCGAGAAGGTTGTTGCCCTTTGGCAGAACACGCTGCTTCCCGAGAAGTGTGTGACCATTGGCGACAATGAGATCGTGGTCACCCTTCCCAAGGTGCCGGAAGGAAGTCGTGAGCGCACTTATCTGCGCGTCTATGGCGCTACTGCCGACACGCCGATGAGCGATATTCTCGTTCCTCTTCAGAACGGGAAGGTCGTTACTTCGGCCGACCAGCTCAATCGCCACGATCCCGAGACACAGATCCTCTATTCGCTTATGGTCGACCGTTTCAACAACGGCAAGAGCGAGAATGACTGGAAGTTCAATAATCCAAAACTCGTGCTCCCTCAGGCCGATTATCAGGGTGGCGACATCGTGGGCATCACGCAGAAGATTCAGGAAGGCTTCTTCGACAATCTCGGCATCAACACCATCTGGGTGAGTCCTATCACGCAGAATCCTTATAGCGCATGGGGCTTGAACCAGAAGCCACGTACTCGTTTCTCGGGTTATCATGGCTACTGGCCCATCTACATCACCAAGGTCGATGAACGTTTCGGCAATGACGATGAATTGCGCGAGATGCTTCAGACGGCGCATAACCACAACATCAACGTGGTGCTCGACTACGTGGCCAACCACCTGCACATCGAGTCGCCGCTCTTCCAGGCGCATCCCGATTGGGCTACCGATTCACTCACAGCCGATGGCAAGCCGAATCTTGAGTTGTGGGACGGCGAATATCGTCTGACCACCTGGTTCGACCGTCACATCCCCAGTCTTGACCTGACGCGTCGCAACGTGGCCGACCAGCTCACCGACTCTGCCCTCTTCTGGGTACGCAACTTCGAGTTCGATGGCTTCCGTCACGATGCCTGCAAGCACATCCCGTTGAACTATTGGCGCACGTTCGGTAAAAAGTTGGCCAACGATCCGCAGCTCAAGGACCGCGACATCTGGATGATTGGCGAGACCTACGGATCGCCCGAGCTCATCGGTTCGTACATCAAGGCAGGTATGCTCAATGCCCAGTTCGACTTCAACATCTACCACACGGCCATCGATGTACTCGGCGAACGTGAAGGTCACTCAATGCGCGACCTTGCCCGCACCATCGAAGAGAGTGGAGCCGCCTATGGTGCTCACCATACGATGGGCAACATCTCGGGCAATCACGACAAGCCGCGCTTCGTCAGCCTCGCTGGTGGCGACCTTAGCTGGGACGAGGACAGCAAGTTCGCCGGCTGGAATGGTCACGTCGGCATCGGCGATTCGGTGCGTGCTTATGCCAAGTCCTTGATGCTCGAAAAGCTGAACCTCACCTTGCCCGGCGTGCCTTGCATCTATCAGGGTGACGAGTACGGACAGGAGGGAGGCGATGACCCCGACAACCGTCGCATGATGCGCTTCGGTGGCTACAACCACTTCGAGCAGCACAACCTTGATGAGGTGAGCCGTTTCGCCTTGCAGCGTCGCGAGAACATCGCCCTTCAGTTTGGCGACTATCTGCCCCTCTATGTCGATGACAACACGCTCGTCTATTTGCGTACCTATATGGGCGAAGGCGTGATTGTCGCCATCAACAATGCCGGCACAGCTGTCGATGTCGATGTCACCATCCCCGCAGGTCTGAAGAGCTCAGGCGACAGGAAGCTTCACATCGAGGCAAATGATGTCGTTTGCGAAAAGCTGTGATTATTCTTTATTTCGAATTCCCCCGTATCTTTCCCACAAAGGATTGGACTTTCTGCCACCCCTCACTCAGAGGGGTGGCTTTCTGTAATTGTACTACTCAGCGGCGACTTTGTATATAATATTCCCGTCCTCCTGATCTTTTATAAAGCCTCTGTTTGTGCCCAGATAACCACATAAATCATGGAGCAATTTGATGAAAACCATGGGGTCCTTGTTCCTCTTTTTGTCGAAGCACATTCGTATTGTTGTCATGTATTCTGGTGGAGTTGCAATAGGAGGTAAGTATTTCCCGTCTTCGAATACAATGGCAAACTCATTATTTTCAATTGACACCTCGTATTGTCTTAGTTTTTTCAAATATATACTTCCACCTGGCCAACATAACGTATTTATTATATCAGGAATCTTGTCCAACGAGAACTGTTTATTAATCGGTTCAAATGAATTATATCGATCTGGCATCATTTTTCCTCCATCATAACATGTAAAGAAACGAACAATAGATTCAGCTTTACTGTTATAGAACGTACTCTTGAGGTGTTTTTTTCTATAATTCCAAAATTCTTTTAGCGTTAATTGTTGGTCCTCGCCTTGAAGGTAAGCAAGAATTTCATTGTCAGTTAGATTATCCTTTGTTTCAACTTGAATAATCCAGTTTTTGTAATCAAAATGTCCCATAATCTTCTATTTTGAGGTCCTTGATAGTTCCGCTAAGCCACGTTACATAGGGATGGTTATCATGGATTGGTCGGTACAATGCAAGGCTTTATTTCCTTGAATCTGCCCCATGTATCTGCAGATTTGTATTCTTCGACAGATGCTTCAGGCACATATAGTGTTGCATTCTCGATAGGCGTACCTTCGAAGACTCTTGGTACAATCAAAGGAGCCTTCTCGGCAAAGCAATAGACTTCCTTCAGACTTTCACAGTTCATGAAGGCACCACTTCCGATGGAAGATATTTCCGCAGGAAGGGTGACAGAGGATAGTTTGGAACAGCGGACAAATGCATAGTCACCTATCGAATCCACTTTGTTTGGTATAATGAGGGATGATATGCCGCAGCCATGGAAGGCGTGTTCGTCAATTAAAGTCACACTTTCAGGAATAGTTATTGACATTAGGCTTTCGCATCTGAAAAATGCAAATTCACCAATGGAAGTAACGTCATCAGGTATGACAGTATTCCGGCATCCAGTAATCAGACGATTCGTCGAGGTCTCTATGATGGCATTGCAATTGCCTCTCGAATCATAAACAGGATTGCCCGCATCAACCTTGATTGTATCCAACGTGCGACAAATGGCCCGATCGCTTATCTCCTTCACGCTGCTTGGAATAGTCATTGAAGTAAGGTTTTCACATCCATCAAAAGCCTCTCTGCCGATTGTGGCAACGCTATTGGGAATACGTATAGAGGCCAACTTTATACAGTCTCTAAATGCGGATTTGCCAATCGATGTCACACCTTCTGGTATATCAATAGAAGTCAAGCTCACACAGTTATTAAAAGAATAATCAGGAATCTTTTTCACTCCTTGTGGAATGACCATTGAAGTCAGACCATAACAACCTGCACAAACATATTCACCAATGGATGTCACAGTGCTGGGCAAATGAATGGAAGTAATGCTGTCGGAACTAAATGCGAAATCACCAACCGTCGTTACGACATACTTCTTCCCCTGGTGCATTATTGTCTGAGGCACCTTAATATCGCCACGATATTTTGGGTGCCCACTTACTACCCTTGCCTCCTTTGTCTCTTCGTACAATTCATAATATATGCCATCAATCTTAAACTTTTCATCATTATCGGGTTGATAGGGTTCCCAGTTGTCAAACAAATGTGTGTATTTACTCAACGCTTTCGTCAAATCCTCTGATAAATAATAACTATAGAATCCTTTTTCTAAGCAAGATTCATTCAACCAAACAAATTCAACATTTTTGCCAAATAATACAAGACATAATCGAATATCTATTGTAGTTTGGTCAATCCAGAAAATTTGATTGTCCTTGCGCGAATATATGGCTTTCAGTTGTACTTCATTCGAAGAATAGGTTAAAGAACGTATTATTGTAAGGTTGTTCAAAATATCCATTAATTGATTAATCACGGTCCTGTCTTTAATAATCACATTAACACATTCTGATTCGTCTATAGAATCAGAAAGATTGTTATCAACCAATGTTTCCAAAAACTCATATCGTCCTATACAGTGATCAGTTTCAAAACCATATTTGTACCCTATGACTTGAATACTATCAATTACATTAGCTGATTCTGCCAATGAAGAT
>JAZQBS010000028.1:0-45893 GCA_045545875.1 Bacteroidales bacterium | reverse complement strand
CACAATCGTAAATTGGACCGCTCCGGTTGAAGCATACAGATTTGATACGCCAAATATGTATGCCGCGATGTGCGGAGTCCAATTCACTAACGTAAATTGGACCAAGTCGGAGGCCAAGCGGTCTTAGGAAGACAAAGGGCTATGACAACTCCTTGGCTCACAGAACGACATGGCTACGATCCGACTTCACAATCGTAAATTGGACCGCTCCGGTTGAAGCATACAGATTTGATACGCCAAATATGTATGCCGCGATGTGCGGAGTCCAATTCACTAACGTAAATTGGACCGCTCCGATTGGAGCATACAGATTTGATATGCCAAAACTGTATGCCGCGATGTGAAGGGTATATTTCTAAATAAATATTTCTAATTCTATCACACCTTAAAGAAAGAACCGAGATATGAAGGTGCTTTTTATTATTCCGGGATCGGGAGATTCATTCTATTGCGGGAATTGTTTCCGTGATAACCTTCAGGCAATGGCCCTACGAAGGGCGGGACATGAGGTAATTATTATGCCTCTATATCTGCCATTGAAACAAAACTCGTTTCAGGGTGATGTGCCGCTATTTTTCCCTGCCACCACTTATTATGTGGAGCAGAAAATGTTTGGCAATCGAAAGATGCCGTCGTGGTTGAAACGAATGTTGGGATCTGAAGCTTTGCTCGATATGGCTTCCTCTCTTTCGGGTACAACTTCTGCCGAGGGCATGGAAGGAATGACGCTCAGCATGATAGAAGGCGAGGGGAAGGCTTTTGAGGAGAATGTGAAGGAGTTGATCGATTGGATGAAGCAGACCGAGAAGCCCGACGTTATACAACTGTCCAGTTCGTTGCTGCTCGGAATAGCTAAGGAATTGAAGAAAGAAGCCAATATCCCCATTGTCTGCTCCTTGCAGGATGAGGAGGTATGGATTGATAGTTTGAAACCCGAGTTTGTGGAAAAAGCATGGCACGGTGTGTTGGCAAACGCCAAGTATGTCGATCGATTCATCACCACCAGCCATTACTATCAGCAGGTAGTTGAGGAAAAAATGCCACAGTTGGGACATGTGGATTTGATTTATCCAGGCATCAATGTGTCCGCGTATCAATCGGAAGAATACCCCATAGACCCTACCATCGGTTTCTTCTACCGCATGAACGAACTAGACGGGTTGGATATTCTGGTTGATGCTTTTGTACTACTGAAACAGCGTGACACTGTTCCTCACCTCAAACTTCGCATAGGTGGAGGATACATGGGGCCTGACAAGAAACTGATCAAAAAGGTGAAACGAACGTTGAAACCTTATTCCTCGGATGTTGTGATTGAGGATACTTACGATATGGACGAACACGCTGACTTCTATCGGAAGATAACGGTGCTTTCTGTGCCGCTGCGCTTCCAAGAGGGAGTCGGGTTGTATCTTTGCGAGGCTTTTGCAGCAGGAAGACCCGCTGTTGAGCCCAACACAGGTTCGTTTGCCGAGATTGTTGGCAAAGCCGGATTGATATATGAGCAAAATGATGCCCAACACTTGGCAGATGCCCTGGAAAAGATGCTGACCGATAAACAAATCTATGACAAATGTCGCGAACATGCTTTAGCCCTCTCCAAAGACCGCTATGACGACATGATTTTGGCAAAACGTTTGACGGAACTTTATAGCGAGATAGTGTAAGAACACATTTTTGACAATATGAACGAGGAACAGCAATATATCAATTTTGACGAATATGTGAAAGCGAGCGAGCCGCACAAACGGGAACGTGCGGAGGCTTGGCGTGTGGCGATAGGTCTGCAGGCAGTTGATGGATTACAAACTTCGGAATACTTGCAGGAGACAGCACGTCGGAACATTGAAGGGGAAATAACCATCGATGAGGCACGCGAACTCGTCAAACAATATTATATCGCCAAAACTACTCGTGACGAAGATGATGCCAACAAGGAGGAAGCTGATAAAGTATCGAGCAACATATCGAAAGTGCTTCAGACTGATGCCTTTTCTTTTAGTGTGGCAGGACTGGCCTCAATACATAGATCCATCTTTCAAGGAGTGTTCAAGCATGCAGGACGTTTCCGCGAATACGACATCTCGAAAAAGGAGTGGGTATTGCGCGGCGAAAGTGTGATATATGGACGCTGGCAGGACTTGAGTGAAACCATTGCCTATGATATTGAACAAGAGCATCAGTTCGATTATTCTCTCTTGAACAAAGAACAGATGGTGGAACATCTTGCAAAGTTCACGTCTGGACTATGGCAGATACATCCATTTTGCGAGGGAAATACACGTACTACGGCAATATTCCTCATCAAATATCTTCGCTCTTTGGGATTCAGTGTCAACAACGAATTGTTTGAACGTCATTCGTGGTATTTCCGCAATGCTCTTGTTCGTGCCAACTATCGCAATCTGGTGAAGAACATCAATTATGAGCCAGTTTTCTTGGTGCGTTTCTTCCGCAACCTGCTGCTTGGCGAGAACAATTTGTTGAAGAATCGGTTTATGATGGTCGATCCTCCAGAGGAATGGAAGATGCCGGATGAAAATAAAATAAAAGGACAAGTACCCGAACAAGTACCCGAACAAGTACCCGAACAAGTTCATAACCTTTTTCAGACTAATAATCCGTTGATAATTCGACTTGTTGCATTAATTGGAAAAGAAGAGAAATCAATTAGTGAACTGATGAAGATGTCGGGGCTTAAACACAGACCGAATTTCATTGAATATCATTTGACTCCTGCTGTCTCAGAAGGTTTCGTTCGAATGCTTTATCCCGATTCTCCTCGTCATCCTCGCCAGAAATATCTTCTGACGGTAAAGGGATTGGCCTTGTATCAGGAGTTAAAGAAGAAATAAACAAACTTATGGAAACAATAATGCAATTTCTGAAAGAGAATTATGATCTGATAGGGCTGTTCATCGGCGTGGTCGGCGTGGTGATTGCAGTCTTTTCGTTGATTGATGAGGTGAGGAAGAAAAGAGCAAAGGAGAAGTTAGAGTTGGAAAAGAAGGAGAAGAAGGAGATGGAGTTGGAGGCCGCCAAGGCAAAAGCCAACGAGATGGAGATAGAAGCAGCAAAAGCCAAGGAGAAGGAGCTGGAAGACGCGAAGGAACAGGCGAAAACTGAGGAAGAAAAGAAATCATGAGCCGATACCTGAGCGAAAAACTTAGACTCATCTCCTTCATCTGCATCGTGCTGGTCCTGTATATTCATTCGGGATTTCAATATGCGGATGCAGGAGAGGTTGGCATGATGCTGAACTCCTATTTGCAGAAGATTGTTTCGGGTATGATAGGAGGATTGGCTGTGCCTATGTTTTTCGCAATATCCGGCTTCCTATTCTTCAGAGGAACGGAAGAATCCATCAAGACCGTTTATCAGAAATTGCGCAGAAGGGTCAGGACACTGGTCATCCCGTTTATCTTGGCTGCAATATTCCTGCCAATTGTCTTTCTGATACTGAAACTTAGCGGGCTATTGGATTTCATGTTCAATAAGTCGATTCAGTATCTTTCCGATCCTTGGTGGATACTGCTGTGCAGAATTTTCGTTTTCAATTTGCCCGATAATGTTCCATTTGCTGTCCAGTTGTGGTTTCTGCGCGATCTCATTGTCGTGATGTGCTTCACGCCATTGTTGTGGAGGCTGAAACGAATGAAGTTCGGATTGGAGATTCTGATGCTGTTATTGCTCGTGGTTTCACTGTTCGATTTCAAATATCTTCCAATCAAGGCATTCTTCTGGTTTTGTTTTGGTGCAAGGTTTTTGCCAAATTTGGAATATGGTTCATGGGCAACGTTAGGATTGTTGCTTTATACGATCGTAAGTCTTCTCGAAATTGTTTTCCCCAATGACGTATGGAACTATTTTGAGATTCCAATGATAGCTTTGGGACTCTTGAGCACGTGGGCAATTTATGATAAATTGGTCCCCGAGTCATTCTCCCTGGCATCACATAAGAAGCTTGACTGTCTTTGTCAAGGCACCTTTTACATTTATCTGTATCAATTGCCCTTGCTCCTTATCGTGGGCAAATTGATAATGCTTGTTCATCCCTCATCATGGACTTGTGCACTCGCTTATCTCGTCACCCCATGGATCACGATTGCATGCCTGGTCATGATTGCATTGCTGTTTCAAAAACTTTTTCCCCGATTCTATTCAGTGCTGGTGGGAGGAAGAGTTTTTAATAGGTTCTTAATATCCCCAAATAACCCATAAATTGTAATACTATTATGAAAAAGTACACATTGGCTTGGTTGGCCTTTATGGCAATCAAGCGCCTGAGCAAGCCAGAGCTGTTTACAGGCAAAAAAGGCCCGGAACTCGCCAAGGAAGCTTCGAGCCTCGTCGATTGGTTCATGAGCTATCGCGATTTCGTCATCCAAGGGGCGTGGTATCCAAACCTCGTGTTCGACGATCAGGAAACGAGCCATGTCGCCAAGTATGTTCCTGCAAGAAAGGTCGGCGATAAATCGCCATTAAAGGCGTTGCCTCAAGGTATGGCTGTTGAAAAGTTTTTGAAAAAGAACTCGAAGCGCTATAAAGAGGAATCTTTTTCGTTGGTGCAGGGCAACCTGTGCGACCGCTGCAATGCGATGTATCACACCATCTACGACAACTTCAAGATCCAGTTCCGTGAGGAAAAGGGTAATCCCATTTCCCCTTCGGCCAATCATTTGGGAATGCGCTTCTTCATGATGGCGCACTACATTGCCGATGGCCACATGCCGATGCATTGCGATGCACGTCAGTTGAATCGTCTCCAGAATTGCATAGGCTGTTTTTGGGAAGGTGCTGTTCGACGTTCGTACAAGATAGATTTGCCCAACGAGCGATTCTTCTACGACCGTAATGGTTTTCCGAAGAAAGAAGGCAGGGTTTTTCTTTTGCTTCGAAAGGTAGAGGATGAAATACTCAATCGAGAGTTTGTTCCCGGATGGGGAAGTAAAAATAGTAACCTGTATGACTACATGAGAGCTGTGACCCAACGTTCCTATCTTATGTCTTACGAGATGATTCCTGCCGACTTCGATGACATGGCTTGGAAGGACTACAAGGAAACCGATGTCTATAAGAAGCATTTCGTGGAATACAGCGTTATGATCTTGTCTGATGCCATCGACTCCATTGCCCGTGCCTGGCTCAATGTCTGGATGGACTTCCATAGCTGGAACCCTTATAAGAAGGTTCAGGAATTGTACAACGGCAAGGAGATTTTCGACGATAAAGAGGAAAAAGAGGAATAAAAAAGAATGATTATAAGGGATTCTAAGGGACTTTAAGGGATTTGAAAGGACGAATGTTCAAATAACAATTAATAATTAACAATTAACAATTGATTGCTCTGCCAAATACTGCAGACGACACTATCGTCCCTTAATATCCCCAAATATCCCCAATATCCCTTAATATCCCTAAATAATTACCATTATGAAAAAGTTCACACATGCATGGTTGGCCTTTATGGCCGTCAAGCGCCTCGATAAGGCAAATATTCCCGAGTATTATGGAAGTGGAGAGTCGGCAGTGCCCATCGCTGAATATGCCAAGAGTCTTGTCCGCTGGTTTATGAATTATCGCGACTTCGTCATGCAGGGCGCATGGTATCCCGATGCTGTCTTTTGTGACATGGGCAAAAGTCATGGCGTCAAGTATGAGCCCGTCGAGTCGGACATAACAGACTTTCGCTTCAAGGTTCTACCTGACACCATGGAAGTTTATAATCTGATGAAGGCAGAATCCGATCTTTATAAGAAGGAATTCCGTATTGTGAAAGGAGACCTCTGCGACCGTTGCGAGGCTATGGCTCATACCATCGTCGATAACTTCAAGATTCTGTCGCGCGAGGAAAAAGGCAACCCGCTTTCTCCTTCGGCCAATCATATGGCTATGCGTTTCTTCATAATGAGTCACTACATCGCCGATGCTCATATGCCGCTTCATTGTGATGCTCGTTCGTTGGGTAAGATTCATGCCGATGTGGAGAAGCAGTGGGAGAATTATGTCGATGCCTCCTACGAGATTGACAAGAGGAATTCCCGTTTCTTCTACGATTCCGATGGCTATCCTCTTATGAAGGAGACGCTTTCCCCGATGATTGAAGCCGTGGAGAAAAAGCTTCTGGAGCGTCCGTTTGACTATAGCTGGGGTCAGGAAGGTTCCAGCACCTGGACCTATATGAGCACCATCACCGAATATTCCTATCTGTTGGCATATCGGATGTTCCCCAAGGGTTTCAAGGATACGACATGGAAAAACTATTCAAAGACAGAAGAAGCCAAGCGTTTCCAGGAATATTGCACCCTGTTGATGTCTGATGCCATCGATTCCATTGCCCGTGTCTGGCTCCACGTTTGGATTCGCTATCGCAAATGGGCGATGGAAAATAGTTGAAAGTTATTATTCGCGTTTCGATTATAGTCTGTTAGTATTTTTCGATGAAGATATTATTCTTTACAAATATACCATCTCCTTATCGAGTCGATTTTTTCAACGCACTAAATAAATTTTGTGATTTATTTGTGTTGTTTGAAGCAAAAATAGATTTGGAGTGCCCAAAGAATACAACAGATGAAGAAAGGATGAACTTTGACCATCATTATTTGTCAGAGTCCAAAAGCTATAGAGATTTTTTGTTGTCTGGTTTGTGGTTCGTCCTTACGGCAAAATATGACAGACTAATACTGCACACTTGGTACTCTCGAACACAGTTATGTTTGATTAGTCTCCTTCGAATTCTTAATAAAAAATATTGGATTGAGACAGACGGAAACACTATTGACACTAAAGAAAATAGTTTGAAGAAGCGTTTCAAACAATGGATTTTCGGTGGAGCCGAAGGTTTCTATTCCTCATGTAAAAATTCGGATGATTATTTCGTTTATTATGGAGTTGATAGAACTAGAATCCATCGATATTCATTTACATCAGTTTGCGATGCAGACATATTGCCTCAGGTTTTATCACAATCGAAGAAATGTGAGATTCGAGAAAAGCTGGGGATTCAGATTGACGCTAAGGTTGTTTTAGCAGTAGGTCGGTTTATACCAGTCAAGGGTTTTGATATTCTCATTAAAGCAAGTACTCCAGAATGGCATGTCTATATTGTGGGAGGAGAGATAACAGCTGAATATTGTAAACTAAGAAAGGATTTGAACTTAGAGGACAATGTTCATTTCGTTAGTTATTGCCAGAAGGATGAACTGTCCAATTTTTATAAGGCTGCTGATATATTTGTTCTTCCAACTCGAGGCGACTCATGGGGATTGGTAATAAATGAAGCAATGTCATATGGACTTCCCGTAATCACTACAGACCATTGTGGATCGGGACTTGAAATGTTGGATTGTCAAGATATAACAATAGTCCCGTCCGAAAATATTGTAGCGCTTAATCGTTCTATTTCTCATCTTCTTGAGGACAATAACTTAAGGAGTAAAATAGGACTGCGGAATTTGGAATATGCCCGAGAGCACACAATAGAAAGGATGGCAAAAGAGCATATCAATACGCAATAATATGCCGCATAAAACTAAAGTCAATATATTATCTCCAGGACGTTTTCATGTCTGTGATTTGGCTAGAGAATTGAATAAACTTGGTTTTGATGTAAAGTTTTATTCATTTGTGCCCTCACGAAGGTCCGAGGCTTTCGGATTGCCTCACAATTGTTCTGCAAGTCTCTTTTGGATACTCGCACCATTCGTTTTTATGGAGAAGAAGGCATGGTTTTGGAAAAAACGTTGGACTGATGTACGAAGATGGATACAAGACCTCTTCACTTCATGGACAATGCGAAAGGCAGATGTGACAATTGCGATGTCAGGCGAATTCAATCGCTCTATGAAGAAGGCAAAAAAAGATGAAGCCATAATTATTTGCGAACGAGGATCGAAGCATATCATTGATCAAAAACGGATTTTAGATTCGAATCCTTTCATTAAAGTATCTCAAATATCAGATGCCAATGTTAGGCGCGAACTAATGAGTTATGAACTCGCGGATTATATAGCAGTTGGAGCCAAACACGTCGAGACATCGTTTCTGAAAAGAGGATTCCCTAAGGAAAGACTATTCCTTAATCCCTATGGAGTAGATTTGAAAGATTTCTATCCCATGGATAATGTGTCGAAAGAATATGACTTCATTATGGTGGGTACATGGAGCTATCAGAAAGGATGTGATTTGATTGTTGAAGCTCTTCGCAGGACGAATTATACATTTCTTCATGTAGGGGCGATAGGAGATCTTCCATTCCCTACAGACTCCCAATTCCAACATATCCCTCCTGTAGATCAAAAGGAGCTTTACAAATATTATGCAAAGGCTAAGGTGTTTGTCTTGCCATCTCGTCAGGATGGATTGGCCATGGTCCTAGTACAAGCTGTAGCTTGCCATTTGCCTATTATTGCAAGCCCAGATGGAGGAGCATGTGATATTAAGGAAAAAGTTGCCAATCCGGATTGTATTAGTATTATTGATGATTTCTCAGCTGATGCATTGCTAGTTAAAATGGAAGAAATGTTGGTTTTTTATGATCAATTGCCAAATATTGATTATGCTGGTGATGCTTTGAACGAATTATCATGGGAAGCTTATGGCAATCGATATGCAGAGTTTCTCCACAAAATCACCAATAGATAAATGAAAATTCTTTCTGTCGGAGCTTTATCAGGACTTAGTAATACTTGTTTGCATCGCAATTGGGCTTTGCACAGGATTGCTGATCATGTCGATGAAGTGAAGACAGATGTTCAACCGTGGAGTTTTTGGTGTAAGATACGATTTCATCTTTTCCAATTGGGGCTGCCTGTTACTATTCCAGATAATAATGGAGAAAACAAAACAATCTGTAGTCTCGTCAGCCAGAATAATTATGATATTGTTTGGATAGATAAGGGACAGACTATTTTTCCGGAAACATTACAATATATCAAAAAGGTATCTCCACATTCGATTATCGTGAGCTATTCTCCCGACAATATGGCGCTGCGACATAATCAGACGCAACAGTATTTGAAATGTATTCCTCTTTATGATTATATTGTGACAAACAAGAGCTATATTATCGATGACCTAAAAAAGTTGGGGGCTCAAAATGTTCTCTTTGTCAACAATAGTTATGAAGATAGTTTCCATTATCCGAGGGAATTGTCAGCACAAGAGATTAAAGAATTAGGTGGTGATGTTGGTTTTGTTGGAGCTTGGGAGAAGGAGAGATGTGAAAGTATCTGCTATTTGGCCGATCATGGCATTAAAGTAAGAGTATTTGGCGTTGGAAAATGGGCAGATTTTAAAAATTACAGCCCGAATCTCAGAATAGAGGAACGACAACTATTGGGAGAGGATTATTGCAAATCTCTTCAAGCATTTAAAATTTCACTTTGTTTTCTTCGCAAGATGAATTTCGACCAGCAGACCACGCGTACGGTAGAAATACCAGCATGTGGAGGATTCTTGCTTGCTGAACGTACACAAGAACATCTATCTATGTTTGAAGAAGGGAAAGAAGCGGCTTTCTTTTCTTCTAATATAGAACTGCTTGAGAAATGTAATTATTATCTAGAGCATGAAGAGGAGAGAATTTGCATAGCTGAAAATAGTTTTTTACGATGTCATAGTTCAGGATATAGTAATAGTGAGACATTACGTAGAGTATTAAGAATTGTCAATGAATAAGAGTATAACTTATTACGTAAAACCCATAGGTAATATTCTTCTCATCTTGGCAATAATTGCTGAGATGATATTCTTTCCGTCAACAGATAATTTGATAGGTTGTGGAATGACAGCGGTTTGTTGGTTGTTGTTCTCAACCTTTGGATTTAGGAAAAGTGTCATAAAGAAACATTTTTTTGCATGGCTTATGTTTCTTTCAATGTCTATGTATCGTATTTTGCCACTTTTCGCTACTATGATAGAGGGGAAACCAATATCGTATGGTTTTTCTCTGTCTATGAATACTTTTGGAGGAGAAACATTTTTGTATATTATATCAATACTGGCTTTTCTACTTGCAGTTAGACGTCGCCATTTCAATATGAAATTGCAAGTTTGGCTTAATAAAATAGATTATTATGATCCGGTATCAGATTCTATATTATGGATATTGGGCTTCATAGGAATCTTTGCACAAGTATATGTTTTTCGAAATCAAGTTGTAATAGGAGATGTCTTTGGAAAGTTCATTTCTACATTTATCTTTTTACAGAATGCGCCGATTCTTTTGTTTTTCCCGGCTTTATATAAAAGAAAAAGTAAGATTCTATTTAAGAATAATGTCTTTGTTTGGATTTATTTTTCAATTATTGTTATTTTAAGTTTTGCAACTAATAGCAGGCATTCTGTCCTTGCACCTTTTGGAACATTTGTCCTTTTATTTATACTTGTTTATATTATTAATCCCAGAAGATTAACGCGTTTATATTCTAAATATATAGTAATTTCATTTTTGGCTTTATTTTTTGTTGTCCCATTTCTATCTGATATTTCTATTGCAATTCTTGCAGCTCGTGATTATCGTACAGGGGCTAATCCTATAGAACTCTTAAAACGAACTATTAATATCTATACGGATAGTTATCAAATGGAGAAATTATATAAGCAGAAGGAAGCATTAAGTAAGGGTGGGGAAAGTGAAGAATATGAAGATGAATGGACGGAAAATTATCTAGATAACTTTGCATTGAATCGATACTGCAATATGCGAGTAACGGATGCAACATTATATTATAAGGATTGTATCGGAAATGCAAATCCTAGAATGAGGCGTTTTTTTATTGAGTCTGTTTTAAAACTATTCCCATCTCCTGTTCTGAATGCTTTAGGATTACATATAGATAAAAGAAAGAGTTGTTCACAAGGGGACTATTTGTATTATTTGGCTACAAATAATAGCTCAGGATTGGGGTCTTTCCGAGTTACAAGTCATCTGGCTGATGGATTGGCTACTTTTGGGTATTTTTATTTTCCGATTCAGTTCATTTTGTTCTTTTTAGTTTTTTTGATACTTGATTGTTTTAGTGTTTATACAAGGGATGGAATAAGATTTAGTATCTTTGGCCTTATTTCCATTTTTACTTATTTCGGAATGTTTAGAAATGCAAATGGTTGTTTCGGAGAATTATCTTACATACTTCGTGAATTTCCTCAATTTATTTTAATTTCATGGATTGGGTTGAAGGTATCAATGATAATTGTAAAAGGAGCAAAACAGTTGTTTAAATGAAAATTCTATATCTTTATCGTAATCCATCCATGGGCTATTCAATAGGGAAAGTATTTGCACCTATCGAAAGAGCTATGAGGAATTATGCCGAGGTTGATAGTTATAACATGCCGGCCTTTGGGTATTCGATAAAGAGTCTGTGGCAAAATATATCGATGACAAGGAAGATTGCATTGTCTAAACCTTATGATGTGATTCATATCACAGGACAAGAGCATTATTTGATACCCTTCCTTCCTAATAATCGTTTAGTTGTGACGATTCATGATTTGGGATTTGCTCAACATGGCCATGGTATATCTGGTAAGGTGAAGCATTTGCTTTTCGTTGATACACTGAAGAAGGTATCAAATTTAACTTGTATTTCAGAGAAGACTAGGGCAGAAGTGGCAAGATTATGTGGAATAGAAGAAGGGAAGATAAAAGTCGTTGATAATGGAGTAAATCCGCATTTCAAATATTATCCCAAAGATTTGAATCAGAATAATCCAGTTATTCTTCAAATTGGACTTATGAATAATAAGAATATTGAGCGTTCTTTAGTCGCCTTACAAGGAATTAGATGTCAATTGAGAGTGGTTGCTCCCAGTAAGGATATTGATAAGACCATATTTGAAAAAAGTGGAATTGATGTCAGCTTTGCATCAGACCTCACAGATGCTGAAATAATACAGGAGTATGTAAAATGTGATATTGTCAATCTGCCTTCTTTATACGAGGGGTTCGGAATGCCGATTATCGAAGGACAAGCTACGGGGCGTGTTGTCGTTACTAGTAATATTTCTCCGATGAAAGAAATTGCAGGAGATGGAGCTGTATTGGTAGATCCTGAAGATACTAATTCGATGCATGAAGGTTACATTGAAGCAATCAATAATAGTCAAAAATATATTCAACGTGGATTAGAGAATGTAAAGCGTTTTGACATATCAAAGATTGTGGAACAATATCTTGAGCTTTATCATACTATTATTGAATCAAAGTGTTCATAACAGCAAATCTCTTTTTATGAAAGTAACCATCATCACTGCAAGCTATAACCGAAAAGGAACAATTGGCGAAGCCATTCATAGCGTGCTCGAGCAGGATTATCCCAACATCGAGTACTTGATAGTGGATGGTGCCTCGACTGATGGTTCGGTGGAATATATCCAGGAGTTGCTGAAGCATGAGGCTAATGAGGGAAAGACCGAGCTCATCCGACGACATGCCCGCGAAACGCGATTCTTCAGTGAACCCGACCATGGAATGTACGAAGCCTTGAATAAGGGCATGCGCCGTGCTACCGGAGATGTGATAGGACTGGTACATAGCGATGACTCGTTGATAAACCATCAGATTGTTTCGGAATATGTGAAATGCTTCGACCTGACTGCCGCAGATCTGGTCTATGGCGATGGGGAATTTGTCGATGAGAAGGACCCCAAGAAGGTGATGCGCCTTTGGGTGAGCGGCAACTTCCGCCGATGGAAAGTGCGTTTCGGTTGGTTGCCGCTGCATCCCACCGTCTATATCCGTCGAGCTGCCTTGAACCCCGATGTCCTCTACGACGAGCAGTATCGCATGGCTGCTGACACGAAATTTCTGATCTATTATCTGCACGAATATCCTCTTCGCATCTGCTATCTGCCCCAGAATGTCATCCGTATGCGTATGGGAGGACTGAGCACCAATCCGAAACACCGCAGACGTATGTTCCTGGAGGATGTCAAGATCTATGGCGACTACGGATTCAGTCATCCCAATCTCATCAAGCTGATGAAGATGAGCTGGAAGGTCCCCCAGTTCATCAATGCCATTCTGCGAAGACTCCATATTCCTTTGAGTATATAAGTATTTTGAAAAACAATGCATAATATGTTTTCATCGAAAAGAATAATTCCAGTTTTAGTTTGTTTATCTTTTGTCATAGGCTCTAAGGCACAGACAGTTTGTATCAACGAAATAATGCAGTCGAATCTGGATTGCTATTATTGGGATTATGACTTCCCCGATTCGTGGGTGGAGCTTTATAATCCGACAGACGCTGATATCGACATCTGCGATTATGCCATTGGATTGACCAACAACTACGCATCGGCCTATCATTTTACAGTACACGAAACCATCAGAGCCAAGGGTTGGTTGGTGATTCCATGTGATAAGCAAGGTAAAAAACTGAGCACGGATTTCAGGTTGCAATCGACAGAGGCAGGAGAAATATATCTGTTTGATGCTTCAGGGGAGCAGATCGATATGCTTTCGCACCCGGCTATGCCATCGGCAAATATTGCGTACGGACGTGATAAGGAAGGGCAGGATGTATGGGGTTGGGAGTTGAAACCGACTCCCGGGAAAGCTAATACGGGCGGTCATTCGACAATCTTGTTGCCCGATCCGACGTTCAGCATGACGGGTAGGGTCATGACTTCGCCGACAACCGTTACTGTATCAATTCCAGAAGGTAATTGGCCTTCGGACACCAGGATTTATGTGACCACCGATGGCTCCGAGCCTACGGTGAATTCAATTTCGGCATCGGAACACACCTTTGATGTAAGCCAAACTACTGTCATTAGGGCCAAGCTGATTTCAGCCGTGGCATTGAGCAGGCCATCGCTCACTCAGTCGTACATCTTCCATCCTTGGACAACTACGTTGCCTATTATTTCGATTGTAACCAATGATTCCTATCTTTATGGGGCGGAAGATGGCATACTGTCAACGGCAATTTCTTCGGATGGTTATGCCAACTATTTGCATCGTTGGCGTCGCCCAATCAATACTGAATATCTGGGCCTGGAAGGTGATGAGCCGCTATTCAATCAAATAGGTGAGACCGCAGTGGGAGGTGCTTATTCAAGGGAATATGACCAGAAATGCCTTAAGCTTTATGCCAACAAACGTTTTGGAACCAAACGTTATAAGGGTAGTTTCTGGGCAGAAAAGCCTGGTGTCACCAAATCAAAATCCTTCATGCTGAGGAATGGTGGCAATGCCTTCAAGAGAGCTAGAATCAATGATGCCTTCGCTCAATGTATCTTCGGCCGACATATTGACGTCGATTATCAGGCCTATGCTCCTGCTATCGTCTATATCAATGGCGTTTACAAGGGAGAATATGGACTGCGTGAAAGGTCGAACGAGGATTTTGTTGAGGCAAATTATGATGGCTTGGAGGATGTCGAGATAGCATCATATCTGTCGTATCAGCCTTCGTCGGACGAGAGGTACCAAACTTCCTTCTATAAACTGTACAATCTTTATCGCAGCTCCAATTCCACGTATGAGCAATTGGCTGAACTGATGGATGTCGACAATTTCATGAAAACGATGATTGTCGAAATGTTCGCCGAAAATATCGACTTCCCGCACAACAACGTTTCGATGTGGAGACCGGCGAGTGATGATGGTAAATGGAGATGGATATTGAAGGATCTGGATTATTTTGCTGCCAGATATAGTGTGCCGGCAAACTTCAGGATGCTTAAGTATCTGGTGGGTCCTGTGTCTGAAACGGATTTCGAATATAAATATGTTCGGGACACCAAGGTGAAGGAAGGCATCAAGATCTATAAGAAGATGATGTCGTTCCCAGAATTCCGGGAGGCTTTCATCGATGCGTTTTCGACCTACCTGGGCGATTTTCTCAAACCTTCGGTGACACTGCCGATGTTGGAAGGCATGAAGGCTGAGATTGATACGGAAATCGCAGAAACCTTCAAGTTGTACAACCTGAAGATGAGCGATTACAACAGCTATATGGATTCGCTCAGGTTACATTGCCGAATAAGACCTTCGTATATCTATCGAGAGATAGCAGAATTCTTCTCACTTGGCTCGGTTGTCCCGATGACCCTCAGTCCCAATGGCGCTAATGTGACAATCAACGGGATAGGGCTTACTGAAGGGGATTTCGAAGGCGCCTATTACATGAACAGGGAGCTTCGACTGAATTCCGGAGCCAACAATGTGGGTTGGGTAATGACTATCACCGGTCAAAATGGAAACATCGTCAGCAAAGTGGAATTTGCCGAACCGTCGGTGTCTCTGCGCCTAAGCGACTATTCGGATTGCGCTTCCGTCGCGTTTGCCACCTATACTTTTGCAGCCCCCTCTTTTGAACAGAAGCTTCAAGAGCTTGGTATCGTGGCTGAAGATTGCAAGGATTGGAGCAACGTTGCAGTCATCGGCATAGCTGAGCCGGAATATGCCTATGTCAACATTACGGGAATTGACAAGCTTCCGGAAAGCAAGTATGATGACTTGCATGCTTATCTTGACTTCTACGACAATGCAGGCAATTGCTTCCGAAAGCGTGTCCTGCTGAACCTACAGGGGAAATCGATTCCCAAGGTCAACCTTTCGATATCGTTCTGCGAAGATGAATGGATTGGGGATAATACTCCACTTATTACCTTCGGCGATTGGGTAACGCAGGATGAGTTCCACCTCAAGGCCTTCTATCCAGATGGAATGAGGGGCACTGCCGAAGTTGCCTATCAGTTATATAGTGAAATTACTCAACGCGAGAAATGTTATCCAAAGGCATTCCCAGTCTCATTGTATGTCAATGGTGAGTTCTACGGCATCATGTCGTGGCAACTGAAGAAGCATCGTGCGAATATGGGATTGGAGAAGAAGCAATCGGCCCACGTCTGGTTGGATGGCACACTCAACGACAGGCAGCTTTTCGGAGGAACAATCAATTGGACCAAGTTCGAGGTGCGTAATCCGAAGGATCTCTACAATATGGATGGTACCGAATATGATGGAGATAACCCGCAGGAACCCATCGATGCTACATCATCTGCCTGGACGGGAAAGACCAAGATGGTGCGTTGCGCGGAAGCAAAGCAGCATATCATTGACCTTTCGAACTACAACGCAGTTTTGACGACATTGGAACAGGAAGGGACGGACTCGGCGGCAATGAGGGCGGCTATCGGCGAACATTTCGACGTTGACGAACTTGTCAATTATATGGTCTTCTCGCTTGTTTCGAATAATTATGACGGCTTCTCGAAGAACTGGCAATGGTTTACCTATGACGGCGTGAAGTGGACTGTTGCACCTTACGACTGTGACCTCACTTTCGGCTATAATGAGGAAGGAATGACCCTGTGGCCAGCTTCGCAATCGTCGAAGAACTATGATTATCGCATGTCGAATGCCGATACCAACGGACCCATGTACTGGATAAGGAATTATTTCTGGAATGATGTCAAGGCACGGTATGCTAAACTTAGAGAGAATGGCGTCATCTCGGTTGATAACATCATGGAGAAGTTTGATCGTTGGACTTCAAGAATTGGCGTGGACAATTATGCTTCGGAATGGGCAAGATGGACTGACAGCCCAATCAAAATGAATGAGGAAGAGAATCTCGACAGAGTACGGGAATGGATCGGTGACCGTATTGATTTGGAGGATGTATATCTAGGCTATAAGGTTGAACCAGCTACCTATGACTTGTCGATCGGCAATGCAGAATGGGCGACGATTTGTGTTCCATTCTCTTTCCAGATTCCTGCCGATCTGGATGTATATACTATCAGTGACATTTCGGAAGACGGGAAGTCGCTTATCCTTGACCTTGAAGCAGAGGCAATGGCCAACAAGCCATATCTCGTTCATGGACAGGAAGGCATTTACAACCTTTCGGGAGATCTTGTCGTCGGGTCTCCATCGGAACCTGAATATCTCTGCAATGGCCTGCTCTATGGCACATTGAATGATATGTATGCACCAGCAGGTGATTACGTTCTGCAGAACCTTAATAATCAGTTGGGCTTCTATCGCGTTGATTCGGATGATACTGTCCTGATAACCGGTAATCACGCTTATCTCCACATTGATTCTGATCGGAAGATGGCTGCATATAGAATTCAGGATTTCAGCCCGATGGTGATTGATCGCGTGGGTGAAGCTAATGCACCAGAGTTGCTTTACAACGTCTATGGTCAGCGATTGACGTCTCCGGGCTTCGGATTGAACATTTTGAAGCCATCAAATGGTTCGACCAGGAAGATACTGAGAAAATAAGAGAACCAAATGCTGATTTTCGAACTTCTTCAGGTGGCCTTAGGCCGTCGCGAGCGGTTGACGATGACGCCGAGTGCATCGGAATGGCAGCATCTGCATCAGCTGTCGGAGCAGCAATCGCTGCAAGGGGTATGCTATGCAGCAGTGAAGCGGTTGCCCAAGGACCAGTGGCCTGACGAACAGAATCTGATTGATTGGATTTGGGAATCGCAACGTATCGTAGAGCGCAACAAATTGCTCTCGGAACGAAGTGTACAGATCTATGAGCACTTGACGCAAGAGGGCTTTGACGCATGCATACTCAAAGGACAGGGCAACGCATTGCTCTATGGCGAACTGTCGTCACTACGTCAGGTGGGAGATATCGACATCTGGACTTTACCTCACGACAATCCCACTCGCCAGCCCAAGCGCCGAGTGGTGGAGTTTGTCAGAAAGCGTTTCCCAAATGCTTTCCTGCGCTTCCACCACATCGAATATCCCTTATTCGACGATGCGGAGGTGGAGATTCACTTTTCGCCAGTCTATCTGAACAATCCTTTCCTCAATCACAAGCTCATTGCATGGTACGGGAAGCAGCGCGAAGAGCAGATGCACCATAAGGTCAAGATGGGAGACAAGCAGGTGGCTGTGCCGACACTCCAGTTTAATGCGCTCTATCAGCTGCTCCACATCTATAAGCATATCTTTGAGGAAGGAATCGGGTTAAGGCAAATGATGGACTATTACTTCGTTCTGGACGGGCTGAATAAGGAGATTCCGTCTAGAGATCCTAGAGCTTCTAGAGAATCTAGAGACTCTAGAATATCCAGATATGATGACCTCTTGGCAATGATCAAGACCTTGAAGCTCGAGCCTTTGGCTGGAGCCGTGATGTATGTGATGCGCGAAGTTTTTGGCATGAAGGAGGATGAACTCTATTGTGCTCCACGTCGTAAGGAAGGCCTTTCATTGCTCAGCGAAATCATGCAGGCGGGGAACTTCGGGCATTTCGATACGCGCTACGACAAGGAAATGGTGAGCCGACAGGTTTCGATGCACCGCTATTGGCGAAAGACAAGGCGTAATTTTGTCTTTGCCTGCTATTATCCCAGCGAGGGATTTTGGGAACCTCTGTTCCGCCTTTATCACTTCTTTTGGAGAATCTTTAATCTTTGGAAAATATGAAAAAACTCATCACCTCACAACTTCATTGCCTCGTCACTTTGCTGGCGCTGCTCTTCTGCTTGAGTGCAAAGGCAGATGTCGGAATGCTCGATGCCGCCACTTGGATCAGTATGGAGGAAACCGATACGGTGGTCGCACCTCTGATTCATGCACCGTTTGCCAAGAAAGTCCTGGGAGATCGCAAGGTGGGCGAATACACAATGCCCGTCTTCATGCGCGAATTCAAGGCGCGAAGGAACGTCTATCGAGCTACGCTCTACGTCTGTGGCCTCGGGCACTTCAATGTGTATCTGGACGGACAGAAGGTGGGCGACCACTTCCTTGACCCGGGATGGACACTTTATGACAAGGAGGCACTCTATGTGAAATTCGATGTGACCTGCTGGTTCAAGGAAGATGCCGACAACGTAGTGGCCGAATTTGCCCATCGCATCAAGCGAGGCGAACATGAGCTGCGCGTGGAACTTGGCGGCGGATTCTATAATGTTCCACGTGGAAGATACAACAAGCTCGTCGGTACGTATGGTGCGCCAAAGTTACGCCTGCGTCTCCATCTGGAATACACTCAGGGTCGTGACGACAACATCGTCACCAATGGCGAATGGAGCGTGGGCGAAAGCCAGATCACCTTCAGCAGCATCTATGGAGGCGAGGATGTGGACTTGAGAATCGACCCGAATTGGCGTCCTGCCATCGTCGTGGGCGTCAATGGTCCGACTTTGCGCGAACAGAAGGGAACGGAACTCGTTGTCTGGGGCAAATTCAATCCAGTGGCTAAATGGCAAACACCATCGGGTGATTGGGTCTATGACTTTGGCCAGAACATGAGCGGCATCATGGAAGCTACCATGAAGGGAGCAGAGGGCCAGGAGGTGGCTTTCATCCCAGCCGAACTGAAGGACAAGGATGGCTGTGCCTATAACAAACCTGTGGGTGATTGGGAATATCACGTCACGCTGAGAAATCAGCAGACGGTAACCGTGGAACCCAAGTTCAGTTATACGGGCTTCAGATATGTACAAGTGCATGGCGCTGTGCCGGTAGGAGAGGCCAATCCGTCGGGGTTGCCAGTGATAGAGACGCTTGTGGCAAAGCATACGACAAGTGCCTGTGCCTCGAAGGAAGCTGGAACCTTCAAGTGCAACAACGAATACCTGAACCAGGTGCATCAGTTCATCGACTGGGCCATCCGTTCGAATCTGCAGAGCGTGCCTACCGACTGTCCACATCGTGAGAAACTGGGTTGGCTGGAGCAGGATCACCTGATGATGCCTTCGATGTATTATCGCTACAACCTCACTCCACTCTATCGCAAACTGATGAACGACATGGCGGCTTCGCAATTCGTGAAAGGACAGACGTTGGGTCATGGCGCAGAATCGACACCGTGGATCAAGGAAGGACATGACCTTGAGGGAATGATACCTACCATCGCGCCTTATTACACCAACTTCGGATGGAACTTCGACGATACACCTGAATGGGGATCGGCCTTCATCATTTGCCCGTGGTACCATTATGAGTGGACGGGTTCGGACGAACTCTTCCGCGAGCATTTCGATGCCATGCAGAAGTATATCGAATACCTTTCGCGTCGTGCCCGCAAGAATGGATATATCCTGGATTATGGATTGGGCGACTGGTACGACCTCGGCCCCAAGCAACCTGGCTATGCACAGCTCACTACGCAGGGCGTTACGGCCACGGCTACCTATTATTATGATGTGACACTGATGGCAAAGATGGCACGAGTGCTTGAACTTCCATCGGTGGCTTCCCAGTATGAAGCCTTGGCCGATTCGATCCGTACGGCTTACAACGCCAAGTTCTTCCAAGCTGAAACGTGCAGTTACGACCGCAATTCGCAGACGGCCAATGCCATCAGCCTCTATATGGGACTGGTGCCCGAAGCGTATCGCGCAGGTGTGCTGGACAACATCGTACGAGATGTCGAGGGCCGCATCTATGCCATCGACAACAAGGTGGACAGCCTTGATGAATGGGGCGAAAACGGGCCGACAGTGATTACGGCAGGTGACGTGGGCTATCGTTACTTGCTGCAGGTTCTGGCCCAAGCTGGGCGCAACGATGTGATTTATGCCATGAACAGTCGCGACGATGTGCCGGGCTATGGCATCCAGCTCAAGAACGGTGCTACGACGCTTACCGAGAGCTGGCAGGGTCTGGAACGCGTGTCGAACAATCATCTGATGCTCGGCCACATCATGGAGTGGCTCTATGGCTACATCGGCGGCATCCGTCAGCAGGAAGGCAGCGTGGGATGGCAGCGCGTGCTTATCGCCCCGCATCCTGTGGGCGGTGTGACCGATTGCAACGTCAGCTACCAGACTCCAAAAGGCCCGCTGAAGGTGCATTGGTGGATTGAGGATAATCAGTGGAAGATAGAATACTCGGCACCCAAGTCGATGCAGATAGAGATAATCAGTCCTGCAGCAGAGTTGTCGGGAATGATGGCGAATGACAATTAAGCTATAACAGTTAACTTTTTATAAACCATTTTTATGAACTTGAAGACACTTTCCGTATTGGCATTGACGATGTGTGTCGGCGCCAATTTGTCGGCCTACGATGCTAAGATTCAGGCTCGGCATGATTCTATTCTCGCGTTAATTACCGGAGCTCCCACATATGAGGCACAGCCTGTGAAGATGATTACAGCCTTTGGTGCCAAGGGCAATGGTGAGAAGGACTGCAAGCCTGCCTTCGATAAGGCGATGAAGGCGGCAGCACGTTCGAAGAATGGTCTGCATCTGGTGGTTCCAGCTGGTGAGTGGTTCGTGAAAGGACCGATTCATCTGGTAAGCAATCTGACCCTTGAATTGCAGGAGGGTGCACACTTGAAGTTTTCGCCCGAACCAACCGATTATCTTCCTGCTGTGCAGACGTCGTGGGAGGGGTCGTTCTGCCAGAATATCTCTCCGCTCATCTATGGTTTCAAGCTCGAAAACGTGGTCATTATGGGACGAGGAACGATTGACGGCAACTGTGCGGAGACTTTTCCCAAATGGCGTGCTGACCAGAAACTTGGTCAGTCGGCTTTGCGCGGTCAGGATCATCAGGAGGTGCCTGTAGAGGAGCGTAATTATGGCGTAGAGCAGAAGCTTCGTCCTCACCTCGTGCAGTTCTTCGGATGCAGGAATGTCACCCTCGAAGATGTGTTTATCACAAATTCTCCATTCTGGTGTGTGCATCTTCTCAAGTGCGAGAATGTGATTTGCCGTGGTTTGCGCTACGATGCGAAACTGGTGAACAACGATGGCATTGACCCCGAGATGACGCGTAACCTGCTGATCGAGGAGATAGAATTCAATAACGGAGACGACAATGTTGCTGTAAAGGCAGGCCGCGACAACGATGGATGGAAGAACTGTTCGGCTACCAGTGATCCGCTTTATGAGCCACAACCTTCGGAGAACATCATCATTCGCAACTGTCGTTTCAAGGGTCTGCATGGACTGGTCATCGGTTCGGAGATGAGTGCCGGCGTGCGTAATGTCTTTGTGGAAGATTGCACTTATGGCGGCTACAACAAACGTGCACTTTACGTGAAATCGAATCCCAACCGTGGCGGGTTTGTCCACGACATCTATTTCCAGAACTGCCAGTTCGACGAGGTGGAGGACCTCTTCTACATTACGTCGATGTATGCAGGAGAGGGTGCCGATGACAATCACTTTACTTCGATTCATGACATTCATGTGAAGGACGTCCATGCCAACAAGGCACGCAATGCCGGCATCGTGCTGCAAGGAACTGCAGCCAGGCCTATCTATAATGTAAGTTTCGAAAATGTTACTGTAGATGAGCTTAAGGTGGGATTCTCGTCGATGAATACCGATGACATCATCTTGCGCAATTGCAATCTTGGAGGCACCATTGACGGAGCGCCCTCACAAGTAACCAAACATGACGGACTCTTTGACAAGGATGTGAAGAAATGAAATTCAATTAACAATTAACAATTAATAATTAACAATTAACAATTGCAATGTCCGATAATTCTATAGATGGAAAGCCGAAAGCTGCTGAACCTGATGTCTTCATCTCTTTCGAGGAACGCTGGACACAATTGCTTGACGATTGCAAGCAGAAATTGGGCAGTTTGAGTGACGATGACAAGGACGGACAGATACGCGACCTTTGGACGAATATCAACAGATTTGTCACCATCATGGCCGTGCCTAAGGCAATCATGCCAGGAATGCGCAAGACATTGTGGAAGATGGCTTGGCGTTCATCGTTTTCGCAATGCATGACTATCCTGCTATATTGTGTGCTGACCTTCTTCCCCCGCAGATCTTATCGCAGCGTTGAAGCACAACAGTATTTCAAGAGGCGTCTGACTCGAAATGGCAGCAACCGTTGATTCCTGGCAAAAAGCCTGAGTATATAATATAAAAATATGTCGATCAGAGAAAAGATAAACTACCTGATAGAACCCCATAAGGAGAATAAGCTTTCCCATTGGTACGATTGCGTAATGCTTGTAGCCATTGCCATAGGTATATTTCCGCTCATGTTCAGAACACAATTCCGACTGTTCTGGTATTTCGATATCGTATCAGGATTGTGCTTTGCCATCGACTACATTTTCCGGTGGTTGACGTGTGATATGCGTTCAAAAAAAGGAAACTGGCTTTCGTTTGTGATTTATCCTTTTACTCCAATGGCCATCATAGACCTGCTTTCCATTTTGCCAACAGTACATCTGTTAACTCCTATCTTTAAGGTAGCGAGAGTCACCCGCCTGTTAAGGCTCCTCCGTATCGTGAAAGTGATTCGCTATTTTGAACCATTGGAACTTATCTTGTCGGTCATCCGAAAGCAACGAACTATCCTGCTGACCGTTTTATCGTTGGCAATATTTTATATTTTTGTTACGGCAATGATTATGTTCAATGCAGAAGAAGATATAAATCCAGAAACGGGACAGTACTTGTTTAGCAATTTCTTTGATGCCTTCTATTGGGCTGCATGTACGTTGACCACGGTAGGTTATGGTGACCTGTATCCTATTTCTAATACAGGCCGAGTCATCAGCATCATTTCTTCGATGGTTGGCATCGCTATTATCGCTTTGCCTTCAGGCATTATTACTGCGGGCTATATGGACGAAATAAAGGAAAGGAAGAAGAATGACAAGCAGTGAAAAAGAAGATTATGATTGCACAATTTGTCTTGGTTGGAGTTCGAAGTCTAATGTGAAATATTAATGATAGAAAATATATTTCCAAGAGTCCGTTGTGCGAAAAAGTGTTGCAAAAGCTGATAATGAATAAAAATGTTACTTCTGAGCTAATCAGTTTTGTTCGATTCCCTTTGGCGATATGTGTCGTCATGATTCATTGCTTCTTCAGCATCAAGGGGTGGCAATATGATCATTTGGCAGTTCAGGGATTTGGCAGCAATGTGGCAATGGAATTTATTATTTCGACGCGAATTATCATTCTGTTTGTTGTCGCATTGTTTTTCCTGATATCAGGGTATTTGTTCTTTTTGCATCTGGAAGAATGGAGTAGCGAAGGATGGTTGCGAAAGATGAAGCGTAGGTTCTGGACGCTCTTCATTCCTTATTTATTGTGGAATACGTTATACCTATTATATATTATAGGCCCGGATATATGGGATTGTTTGGTCCATGGGAAACCTTGGGACGTGGTGAAGGAATGGATTGATGAACATGGAGGTTGGATCGGACTCTATTGGAATGCTAAGTCACTGGGTTTAGGACAGGTGGATATTTGGGGACATCCGGCCCATACGACAGTGCCGATTCTCTTGCCATTCTATTTCATCAGGGATCTTATTGTGGTGGGCTTGTGCACACCATTGTTTCATTTCCTTTTGCGTTCCCGTGATGGCAAGGTTTCTCCCTATTCCATTGTAACCATGGCCATCTTGGCTTTCCTTTACCTTACGCAGACTTCTTTCATGATTCCAGGATTTACTGCCGAAGCATTTTTCTTTTTCGGATGGGGTGCATTTTTGTCCTTGAATCGGTTTGAGTTGTCAGGTGTTTTTTATGCTAGACGTTGGCCTATAGCCATTATCACGCTTATCCTATTTATTGCAATGATTTGCAGTGGTTATCTTTACTCACGAACTGGAAGGATGATCTATCCTTTTTTTATCGTCTTTGAGGTGATGGCAATGATCAACCTGTTGGCTTGGATGGTGAAACGAAGTTATTCGAATCCTTTTTGGGCAAAGATAAAGAATGGGTCAATCAGGTGGCAGGATGCTACCTTCCTGATTTTTGCACTGCACTTTTTTATCCTTAAAGATGTGTTTAAGCTGCTTGACAGGGTTGGCGGTGCACTGACAGGATTTTATGATGTGAGGATGATGGAGATGGCCAATCGTTTCCCACATGTCGTTATCATGAACTACTTGTTGAGAGTTGTGATTATCGTCACTATTTGTATGTTTGTCTATGTAATCCTTCGCAAGTTTTTGCCACGTTTTTGCGGTCTTCTTTGCGGGAGAAGGATTTAGCAAGTTATAAACATATTTGTCGTCATGATAAAGAAAATTCTGATTGCATTCTTCGTCCTATTGCTGGCAGGTTGCATGTCTTTACTTGTCTATCTCTATGGCCCTTGGTGGTTCAAGAAAGTTCCTGCAACGGATGGTTCGAATGGAAGAGTCGGGACAATGAAATTGCCAGCAGGTTATGAAAGAGTGGGCGTTGATACAGGCTTCGCTGCATATTTGCGCAACCTCCCATTGGCTGCCGATAGTGTGCAGGTGCGAAGGATAAATGGGCAGTTAGCCGATTCGCTGCTTCCCTATAGTTATCGAGTTATAGATTTGCCCTTGCTGCATCGTTACGAACAGTGTGCTGATGTCTGTATCCGTTTATGGGCTGAATATCTATTTCAGACACGTCAGTTCTGGAAGATTCATTTCGAGGATACTCAATATAACACAATGCGTTACTTTTGGGGAGGCAGGAGGAGCAAGTTCGTGCCCTATTTGAAGCGTGTTTTTAAGTATGCCAACACAGAATCGTTGATTCGTGAGATGCCTCAGCGTCCGTTGAGCGAAATGCAACCGGGCGATGTGTTTGTGTATTGCGCCAAAGACAGGGAGGACAAGAAGTATGGTCATGCCATCATGGTGGCAGATGTAGCAAGAAATCCTGTGACAGGTCGCAAGATTTTTCTGCTGCTTCAGGGCAGTACCCCAGCTTGCAGTATCCATATTTTGAAGAATAGGAATGATTCTGTCCTTTCCCCTTGGTTTGAATTGGATGAAAATGCTTCAACACTGGATTTGGGCATTGCCACATACCAAGCCAATGAACTGAGGCATTTCAGCAACTCCATTTTTTCACCCAAGGATTTAAGTAGTACAGCACTTCATTCAAGTATGGCGAACTCGACACGCTGAAGTACTCGGATGGGTCAACTCTTTCTTGTCTGACAATTAAATTTAGACGTTATTCCCCAAAACTCATCACTCATTATCATTATATGTATAGTTTACGCTTTAAGGTTACCACTAGTACCTGCGATAGCGAAGGCCGGCTGAAACTTTATTCAGCCCTTCAGATGATGCAGGACTGCTCTGAGATGTGGATTGACAGCGAACCTGGCATCCAACAGTTTTTCACCGAACAGAACATGACCCAGCTCCTGGCATCGCGTGTGGTCGAAATCGTCCGTATCCCCAATTATAAAGAGGAACTGACGGTGACGACATCAGTCTATGACATGAAGCCAATGTTCGGTTTCCGCAATACGTTCATCTATGATTTAAATGGGGAACCTTGCTACAAGACATGGAGTATGGGCGCCTTCGTGGATAAGTCGACAGGCAAACTGAAGCGCGTGGGAACTGATGCTATCGCTTCGATGAATATAGAACCCCAGTTGGAAATGAACTATGGCGAACGTCGCATCATTCTTCCCAAAGATGGTGGTGAGGTTTGCCAGCCGATTCCTATCCAGCGAGCCGATATTGACTACAACAAGCATGTCAACAATGCCAATTACGTGCGCATGGCAATGGAGTTACTGCCCGCAGAATTTGAGGTGAAGAACCTTCGTCTGGAATATCGTATTCCAGCCAAATTGGGTGATACGCTTGTCCCCGTGGTTTATCATACTGGTGAGAGGATTATTGTTTCGCTTGACATCCATGGGGAGGCAAGTGCTATTGTTGAATTCAGTTGATTGAGCCGATTCCATTACGATAGGTTAGGCTTATAAATGCCGCGAATGAGCAACGTTCAAATATTGAAGAAGGCTCTTTCGCGGCTATATTTTAAGGATCTAGTCCTTCTTGAACAGGAGTGGATGGAGGAGGAGAAGAATGGAAATAATACAGGAGCAAAAAGTTGATAATTGTTTTCAACATCGCATATTCCATCATTCCGGACAAGGCGATTAATATGGCATACGTAATTAGAAGTGGCTGCTCGTTTTTACCAATCTTAAAAAATAAATGGCTAAAGAAAACAAGGACAAGTAAAGCAACCACGATTCCATCACATAAGACGAGGTGCATGTAGGCATTATCTATACATAGTGGATGTGTGCCAGTTTTCAGTGCTTTCGCAAAGCTGGTAAACCCATATTCCTGTCCAAAGAGACTTAATCCATGATTCTGATACACAAGAGCAGAAATGCTGAATCGGCTTTCAAAGGAGGTCTCTCCGTAAGAGGGACCATAGTAGCAGCTCAAGATAATTGATGCCAACAGGAAGTGCCAAGGAAGAAGAGTCAAGCTCCAAGCAGGAACAGGATGTTTTTTTATGAAATAATATAACACTGGAGCCAAAAGAAGAATGACAACGGAAGTCATACTAAGAGTGAGTAACCCAACGAACAAGGCAGTTGCCCAACATGTTATCCATATGACACTGGTCTTATGAACATTCCAAAAACACAAAGCTAATAACGCAAGCATCTGCATCAATGCAGCAAGTGTGTTGGGATTGGAGAAGCCAAGCGAATGACCAATCAATCCAAATTTGTGCTTGATGACTTCTTCAGTCCATCCAATACTCCATGAGATTGGTGCTGCCAGTAGTACAAGAACGAATGCAATAACATATATCCTTAGAGACTGCTTGATATCAGTATCCTTCGATGCCGCTATGATGATGAAGCTGGTAGTTAATACATTCCATCCGCATAAATAGGCTGAAAGTTTGAGAATGGGATATATGGCAATGCATAACAATACATATCGAGGGTATCTGCGAACGAAGAGCAGTGTGCGAAGGATAAGCAATGACTTGCTGATGTTGAAGATGGCCTTTCGAAGGATGAAATAATCCTTGGGCATTTCTTCACTGGTGGAAAACCAATAGTAACAGACAATCATGAGGAATAGCCCAATATAGAAAAGCCAAGCCCCATATTTGTCATTAATTCTGTCGAAATGCCTAAGGAATGAATGCTGCATCTGGTTATTACGGATTGACGGATGCTCCTATTCCTGTATCTCACATCGGATTGATCCGATGCGCTTCAGTCCGATGATGGCCTTGAGAGGGCGATGATCAGGGGTAGTCGAAAGCCAGACTTTGAGTGGCGTACTGTCCTGACCCTTGGTCGCGAAATTCAGATCGATGAGGAAGGCCTTGTGCGTCTTCCCGTTGCGCATCTCGCATTTCTCGACGCCACAAAAATCTACATTGATGATCTGCTGGGTGATGCCGTCATAGCACACGAACTTCATCCGTTTGCCTTTCTTCATGTGCTCGTAGTCGAGGTGGCGTACTGAATAGAATACAGAAAGCATGTCGTAGGCCGGACCATCGTTCGTGTACTTCACGACGCGATTCACGGCATCGTCCTTGCCCTTCTTGCGCCAACGCTTGAGAACTACACTGGTGCTGTCAACGTTATTGAGACGTTTGGCAGCATTTTTATTATGCCAATGATGATTGTAGTAATAGTTAGCAAGTGCATTATAGCTTCCCTCATGTGTGCCTTTGCGGAAGCTGAGGGGAACCATGTCCTCGTTGAAGTAGCAGTCGAGCGTATCACGTACTTTCATGATATGTTCAACAATGCTGAGCGACTTGCCAGCCAGTTTGCTATGATAGACGGTTTGTCCATTCTTGTCAGTCTCTTTGGTAAAGCTTAGCTTTCCGAAGCCGGCTTTGGCATTGATAAGGCCGATATGGAAATAGATGTTATACTCCAGATTTTCTGGAGTGTTGGATGCTGCCCATGCTGCCTGCTCTTGTGGGGAAATGGGAGCTGCAGAGTAAATGGCTGGTGCATACGCGCACGCGTATGAAATAATAAGGAATAGGATGTAACGGCGTAGCATCTGATTCTTTGTTATTTGTTAAGTTTCTTTCTTAAGTTTGGATGTTTCTCGAGGTACTCCTCGTTCTTGCTCTTCTTCTCCTTCTTTTCCTTGGGCTTGTTCTGCTTCAGCTCGTCGAGCTTCTGTTTGTCAAGCTCAGTGGCACGCACATTCCAAGTCTCACTATAATCCCAGTTCTCGCGCATTTCGAGCATCTTGGGTAGATAGAAGACGTTCTCGGGCTGGATGTGGCCTTCAAGAGAACCTGTGTCGAACTTGCCATTCCCATTGCGATCTTCGATTAGTCGGACATAGCATTTGCCGACGGGAGCCTGTGGAAATCTGGCTTGTCCATTCTTCACACTTACTTGCTGTAAGACTAAATCCTTTTCGTTGAGGAGCTGGACGAAAGACTCGCCATCGACACCTTGGACGTTCACCAACAGGTGGGCATATTCGTCACTCTTTTTCTCGCTGAAGGACATCGCGGTGGAATCAACGGGATGACCATAGATGTCGTGCATCGACGCAGAGTCGCAGATGAGCCTGTAGTTTTGGCCTGGCGAGAAGTGCGGCTTGGCATAGAGCGTGTAGCGACGCAGACGAAGACTGTCTTGCACAAGCTCGAACTCGAGGGGTACCCAAATAGTATCCTTTTGCTGCTCCAGATGGAGTGCTTCGATATTTAGACTGTCGAGAGGGGCAGAAGTTTCGAAGCGAGGTCGTTTTCCTACGTCAATTTTGCTGTCGAGTAGCTTAATGCTCATGAAAACGGTCTTTGGAAGGGTGTCTTTAGGCGCCTCTTCCATATCTTTCTTGCGTCTTTTTTTCTTTTTCTTGTCGTCCTTGTCCTCCGGTTGCTGATCTTCCGGCACATTAATCTCAGGTTTCTCCAAGTGCATGGTGTCAGTGCGGATGATGTCGATGCCATTTTGAGTGAAAGGATAGGTCACGGTGAGATGGAGCGTATCACGATGATATACCAGCGAATCGCGCAGCCAATAGACGAGGGTGTCGTTGGTCAGATTAGGTTCGCAGATGAGCCAGGCATCCTTGTCTAATCTCGCAGGACCACGGTCTTCTTCGTCGAGCAACGTGATGACGGGAGGTTCGGGCATGTTGGCGGCAAAGTTGAGCGTGATTTGTGTGCTGTCCTTCCACTTCATGTCGTCGAGATATCGGATGACATGACCTTCGTTGAACATGCGCAGACATAGATCGTTCGGATAGTAGTCGATGACCTCGTGCACGTGGATAGAATCGACTTTAAGACTGTCGAAGCGGTTCCAAATGGTGTCGCTGGCGGTATGACTGCCTACCGAAGGGATAATAAGCGAATCGACAAAGGCGATGTCTTCGGTGTTGACATCGTACATGTAGTTGGTGTTTCCATCCTTCACGGCATACATGCGATACTTGCCAGGGCCTACACCGCTGATGGTGAATCGTCCGTTGGAATCGGTCTTGCCAGCGCGTTCGAAGGGACGTAGGCTGAAGATGGAGTCGGGATAAAGGGCAACTATGGAGTCGATGGCCAGTTGTAAGGAGTCACCCTCCTTGCCGCGAGCAGGGAAGATTCCTTCCTCGTTAACTGCATAAATGCCAACAAAAGCGCTAGTGACGGGTTCCAGATCCTTGGCGTTGAGCAAGGTGCCCATTACCTTCATCGTATCGATATGGTCGCCTGTTGAAAAGGTGAGCGAAAGGTTTTCCAGAGGATTGCCCTCGTTGTTGTCCTGAACAGCATCACCAAGGTCGATGGTATAGGTCGTATTGGCCTGCAACGAGTCTCGCAGTTCGATGGTCAACGTTTTCGCATTGCTTGAGATGGTTGGCGCCTTGACCTGCGGTGGTGAGATGGTCATTTTCTCGTTGGCATTGTCGAGCTTGATGTTCTCATTGAAGCGCATCGTGATCTTCTGCCTATTGACGCTCGTCGCTGCTTCGGCGGGCTCACTGCGCACAAGCACGGGAGGCGTCTCGTCGTAGAGCCCTCCACCCGGAGACCCGATACTGGCACACCCCAAAAGTCCTGCAAACGATAGGAGTGCAAGAGGTGCTAATTTTGAACGTTTTTTTGTCAAAAAGTGTCGAAACATGCCGCGAAGATACACAAAAATAGTCACACATACATAAAAAAGAGTAAAAAAAGTGCTTTTTTTTAGGTTTTTTTTCGTGATTTCAATTATTTTATTTAACTTTGCGCCCGAAATATGCGAAAAAATTAAGTAAAATCAAATATTTTCAACAATGCAAAACAAAGGATTTGTAAGCGTGATTGCCGTCTTGCTTGCTTTGCTTTGCGCCTACTACATCTCGTTCTCTTACGGAGTTCGTCGTGTAGAAAAGAAGGCCGAAGCATATGCTGCAGAAACAGGCAATTCAGCCAAGTATTTCTTGGATTCCATCTCCAATGAGACTGTCTGGTTGGGTAAGACCTTCAAGCAGGCACAGGAGATGCAGGTGGGCCTCGGCCTGGACCTGAAGGGAGGTATGAACGTTATTCTTGAGATCTCTGTGGCCGACGTGCTCAAGTCACTCGCTGCTGAGAACGCCCAGAACCCCACTTTCGTGCAGGCACTGGCTGAAACTCAGAATGCAGGTGAGGTAGAGAGCGGTGACAACTTTGTCGATGCTTTCGCTGCCAACTACAAGAAGATCGACCCAACTGGAAAGCTGGCCGACGTCTTCAGCACCTATCAGCTCAAGGAGAAGATCACCAAGAGCACCAGCGATGCTGAGGTTGTATCGATCATCAAGAGTGAGATGGAGTCTGCTCTCTCGAACTCGTTCAATGTTCTCCGTAACCGTATCGACCGTTTCGGTGTAGTTGCTCCTAACATTCAGCGTCTCCAGCAGGCCGGCCGTATCCTCGTCGAGCTTCCTGGCGTGAAGGAGCCCGAACGTGTGAAGAAACTTCTTCAGGGTTCTGCCAACCTTGAGTTCTGGGAGACTTATCAGGCTGGTGAGATTGCTGGCGCATTCCAGAACATGCTCATGGCTGAGGCTCAGAAGAACGTTCCCGTAGCCAGCGATAGCGCTGCTGTCGATAGCGTAGCCCTTGCTAACGCTATGCAGAACAGCCTTGCTGCCCGCGTTCAGGTGTTTGGTGACCAGGGTCCTGTGATTGCTGTTGCTCAGTCGAGCGATACAGCTGCCATCAATGCCCTTATCAATCAGAAGCAGTACAAGGATGCCTTCCCACGTAAGTTGAAGCTTGCCTGGAGCGTCAAGTCGTTTGACGACAAGGGTCTCTGGTATCAGCTTTATGCCCTTAAGGCACATGACAACCTCGGTCATCCTTCTCTTCCTGATGCAACCAAGGGTGGCGACATCGTAGTTGATGCTTCTGCCGACTTCGAGCAGGTTCACAACGAGTATCAGGTCAGCATGACCATGACTCCTGAGGCTGGCAACACTTGGGCTAAGCTTACCAAGGAGAATGTGGGCAAGTGCGTAGCTATCGTGCTTGATGATGTGGTTTATTCTGCACCTCGCGTCAACCAGGAAATCACTGGTGGTCGTTCGCAGATCACCGGTAACTTCGACACTGAGGAAGCCAACGACTTGGCCAACGTGCTTAAGTCGGGTAAGATGGCTGCCAAGGTTAACATCGTTTCCGAGGATGTGGTTGGTCCTACACTTGGTTCTGAGTCAATCAAGGCCAGTGTAATTTCGTTCATCGTGGCCCTCGTGCTCCTTTTCATCTACATGGTGCTCTTCTATGGCATCACCGCTGGTCTGGTAGCTGACTGCTGCCTCTTGATCAATGCCTTCTTCACTATCGGTATCCTTTCGAGCTTCCATGCTGTGCTCACCCTTTCGGGTATTGCCGGTATCGTGCTTGCCATGGGTATTGCTGTGGATGCCAACGTACTTATCTACGAGCGTGCCAAGGAAGAGCTCGCCAGCGGAAAGCAGCTCCGTTCGGCTGTTGATGCTGCCTATCGCAATGCGTTCAGCGCCATCTTCGATGCCAACTTGACTTCGTTGATCACAGGTATCATCCTCTACTACTTCGGTACAGGTCCTATCCGTGGTTTTGCTGTCACCTTCATCATCGGTATCATCACCTCGTTCGTGAGCGCCGTCTTCCTGAGCCGTATCTTCTTCGAGTGGGCTCTTGGCAAGGGTTATTTCAAGAACCTCACCTTCACCGGTGCACTCTCTGGTTTGCTTAAGCCAACCCATATCGACTTCGTGAAGAAGGGTTATTTCACTACCAAGGTGTATGCTGTTATCGCTGTGCTGGCTATCGTGCTGATGTTCTTCCCAGGTCTTGAGAAGGGTATCGACTTCACTGGTGGTCGCAACTATGTCGTTGCCTTCAATGAGGTTGCTGGTGTTGACAACGAGGCTCTCGCCGAGAAGCTTCAGAACAACGCCACCCTCAACGATGCTGCCATCAAGGTCATCACCATCAGCCGCGACAACCAGGTTCGCATCACTACCAACTACGACCTCAATGCTGCCGACGATGCACAGGCCAACCTCATTATGAAGCAGGCCATCTACGATGCTGGTAAGGAACTGGGTTATGTGAGCACCGATTTCGAGGCATTCAACAACGAGGACAATATTCCTTCTACCCAGAAGGTTGGTCCTTCGATTGCTGAGGATATCACCTACGGCGCTATTATTGCTGTGCTCCTTTCGCTCATCGCCATCGCCCTCTACATCCTCTTGCGTTTCCGCAACGTGGCATTCTCGATTGGCGCCATCCTGGGTCTTGCAGCCAATACCCTCGTCATCCTGGGTCTTTACTGCTTGCTCCCATCCATCATGCCATTCTCGATGGAGATCGACCAGGCGTTCATTGCAGCCATCTTGACCGTAATCGGTTACTCAATCAACGATATCGTGGTCGTATTCGACCGTATCCGTGAGGTGAGCACCCTTTATCCCAACAAGACTCGCTACAATGTTGTCAACGAGGCCCTCAACGCCACTATGCCACGTACGTTGAACACCTCCATCTCTACCCTCTTGGTACTGATCGTGATCTTCGTGCTCGGTGGTGCTACCATCCGCAGCTTCATCTTCGCTATGTTGCTCGGTGTTGTTGTTGACCCATTGACCACCATCTTCCTCGCCGTTCCTGCTGCTTATTACTGGATGGGCAAGAAGGAGGCTAAAGCTGAGGCTGTCGCCAAGAAGTAATCCGATTACTTCCTGACTTGAATAATGTGAACCGCAATGATGGGCCATCCATGTTGCGGTTCATTTTTTCTTTTCAAAAATTTGGAAAATTGCAGCAAAACGCGTATCTTTGCCGCGTCAAAGGGAATGCTCCCTTTTGCCACATTATATAATATATAGGAACAATGCAGAAACAGGATATCCGAATAGTATTCATGGGCACGCCCGATTTCGCGGTGCCCACACTCGATGCGCTGGTCACAGGCGGCTATAATGTTGTTGGTGTCATCACAATGCCCGACAAGCCCGCAGGCCGCGGACACAAGGTCCAGTATAGTCCCGTCAAGCAATATGCACTCGATCATAATCTCCCGCTCCTTCAGCCCGAAAAGCTCAAGGACGAATCGTTCCTCGAAGCATTGCGTGCTTGGCGAGCTGACCTTCAGATTGTCGTTGCCTTCCGTATGCTGCCCGAAGTGGTATGGGCTATGCCGCGGTTGGGTACGTTCAATCTGCATGCTGCTCTTCTCCCACAGTATCGAGGTGCAGCGCCCCTCAATTGGGCAGTCATCAATGGTGATAAGGTTACGGGTGCCACTACCTTCTTCCTTGACCATCAGATCGACACGGGGCGTATCATCCTCAAGCAACCCCTTGAGATTGGAGCAGAGGAGAATGTTGGTTCGCTGCACAATCGTATGATGGAGATGGGCAAGGGGTTGGTTACTCGCACAGTCGATCTGCTGCTTGGGGCCGATGGCGAACTCAGTCGCGTTCCCACCATCGACCAGAATACGCTCCTTCAGGACCTGAAGGCCTCGACCGGCATCGACGAACTACGTCCTGCTCCCAAAATCTTCAAGGAGACTTGCGAATTGCATTTCGACCAGTCGGTGCGCTCTTTGCACAACCTGGTGCGTGGCCTCTCGCCCTATCCAGCTGCTTGGACCACTCTCGCAGGTCTTTCGCCTGTCAAGGTGTTCCGCACCCGCATTGTGAGCGAAGGAACTCCGCAACCTGCCGAAACCATTGGCAGGATTGACACCGACAATCGCAGTTACATCCACATCACCTGCGCCGATGGCATTCTTTCTCTCGAAGAACTCCAGCTCCCCGGTAAGAAGCGTATGGATGTCCGCGCTTTGCTTAATGGGTTTAGGTTTTGAGTTTAGAGTTTAGAGTTTTGAGTGCTGAGTTGTGAATGTTGAGTTTTTTGCCCACTAATCATTGTTAATTGTTAATTATTAATTGTTAATTGTTAATTGATCACCGTCATCATCCCCGTCTATAACGCGGCAGCCTATTTGCCCGCTTGCCTCGACTCGGTGTTGTCGCAAACCTATCGCGACATCGAGGTCATCGTCGTCGATGATGGTTCGACCGATGGGAGCGGGGACATTTGCGATGATTATGCCTGTCGTGATGCGCGTGTCACGGTGTATCATCAGCCGAATGGAGGTCCCTCGGCTGCTCGCAACAAAGGGATTGAGGCGGCTGGTGGGGAATATATTGCCTTCATCGATTGTGATGATGTTGTACACGAAAAGTATCTTGAGGTACTTTTATGCGAGATGAATCGGCATCATGCCGACATCGTGCAATCACCTTATCAGATAATTCCAGAATCGAAGCGTAACGACTATAGCCCAAATCGTCTGAAGCAACCCCTTCCTAAAAACTATCAGACGAAAGTGTTGACCGCTGAACAGGCGATGCTCAGTATGCTATATCAACAGGGCAAGGCAGACTCCTCGCCCTGCAAACTCTTCCGTCGTTCCCTTCTCGAAGGACTGCGTTTCCCCCTTGTCTATCGCGTTTATGAGGATTTGTATACTATGGCGCAGATTTATCCTCTCATTCAGCGTATGGTGTGGGTCGATGTCCCAATGTATTTCTATTTCAAGCAGGACAGCGGTACGCTCAACAGCCTCTCCATTCGTCGAAACGACGCCTTCGAAGTGCTTGAGACCCTTGAGGCACAATTTATGGTGACGGGTCAGCCCGCCTACGTTCGTGCTGTCCGCGAACGTCGCCTAAGCGTTGCCTTCAACATCCTCCGTCTCTTGTCGCGTCAGCCTCACACCGATGCCAACAAGGCCATGGCCCATCGTTGCTGGCAGCACATCAAGGCACTCCGTTCCGAAAGCCTCCGCGACTCCCGTGCCCGCCTCAAGAACCGCCTCACCTCACTCTTCTCCTATCTGTTGATGAGGTAGCCCTTCAAACCCTTCGAACCCTTCGAACTCTTCAAACCCTTCAGAACCCCTTCTCCCGTGCCCGTTGTAACTCTTACTCCTACTCTTTTGGCTGAGGCTTGTAGCCAACTCTCCCACCGCGTCAAGGCAGGAGGGTTCACTCCGTCGCTCATCATTGGCATTCAGCATGGTGGAGCCGAAGTTGCTCGCCGGATGCGAAATGACTTTCCTGAAGCGGCTTACTGCGAAGTTCGCTTGTCGCGACCTGGTACTGAACGGAAGAGCAATGGGCTGACACATCGCCTGCTGCGTAGTATGCATATTTGGTTGTGTAATGTGCTGCGTATCGTTGAGAGTCGTGTCAATGAGTGGCGAAGCAAAGGGAAGGAGCCCGTTCGAATTGGCGAGATTCGACTGCCCGACGACGTCGCTTCTCGTCTCAAGGAACTTGGCGAGAATGCAACTGTCCTCCTTGTCGATGATGCCATCGACACGGGAGCAACTATCCAACAGGCTCGTCTTCAATTGTTGGAGCAATTCCCAGGCATCACTCTTCGTGTCGCAGCCATCACTGTCACTATTCCTCAGCCCATCTGCGATGCTGACTATTGTCTTTATCACAACCGTACCCTATGTCGTTTCCCTTGGTCTAATGACTATCGGGAAAGCCCTCATTATTAATTGTTATTTGTTAATTGAGCAATATGCGCAAAGCCCTGGCCATCGATCTCGACGGCACCTTGTTATCCACCAACACTTTTCGCGACTACCTCAGCTACTGTGGTAGTGCCGCGCTCCATAACTTCCAGTTCGGCATCTGCTTCAGCATCTTGTGGTGGGTCGCGTTGCGGAAGTTGCGCTTCGTCAGCCACAGCCGCATGAAGCAGGTGTTGCTTGACCGTACCGCCGCCTTCATGACACAGAAGAGCCGTCTCGACCACTTCGTCGAAAAGGAGATGACTTATCTCAATGTGCAGGTTCAGCAAATCATGGAGCCCTATCGCAATCGAGGGCATCTGCTCGTCCTCGCCACCGCCGCTCCGGCCTTCTACGCCCATCCCATTGCTGAGTTCCTTAATTTAGATCTCTGCTGCGGCACACTGCTTCCCTCCGAGGTCGTCATTGGGCAGTGGCAGGAGAATGTGGGCCAACAGAAGGTCGAAGCCCTCAAGCGTCTGCTTCAAGTTCACAAGGCAGAACTCGACGTGGTTATCACCGACCACAGCGACGATCTTCCGCTCCTTAACTTTAATACCACAGGCCGCAACATTGTCGTAGGTGCCAATCCCAAGGCCCTCGACGCCATTCAAAAGGGTTGCAAGACGGAGTGGGAAACCTTTAGCTCCTGATGTCCATATAGTCGATGTCGGGCATCGGGCCGCAGTCGTTGTAGAGGCACACGGTGTTCCGTCCCTTGCGCAGCTTCAGCAATTCCCGCTCTTTGTTATTCTTATCTTATATAGTTATCCCCGAGATCCTTCTGGGTCTCGGGGATAACTTGTTTTTTATTCCGTTTCGGTCCAGTCGATGTGATAGTCACGGTTACGGACACGGATGGGTTGGCCTAGTTCGTCCATCAGTTGGTTAAGTTGGTTGACGGCGGGAAGAACCATGTCGAGCTGTTCGCGGAACTTGCTGTGCTGGATGTAGAAGGTTGCCTGGGTGTAATGTCCCATGGTGAGGGTGAGGGCGACACGATACTGCTGCTTGCGCATCTGATAGCGGATGCCTGTGCCTTTGAGCTTTGCCTTGAGGATTGTCTCGATGCTAACTTCGTTGAGCGCGCGCTTCTTGGCGCGTTTCTCGCAAGCATGCACCAGCTCCTCCCATTCCTGGTTCCACTGTTCGAGCTCGTCGGGCGTCACCCCCAGGCGATAGAGGCTTTGCACGAATTCGTCGTAGGGCGTGTGACTGCGCGGAATTCCGCGCAGGTTTACAGGTTTGTGTATTTTGATGAATTTCTCCAATATGAACTCGCGTTTTACGCGCATCATATCTATCTTGCCAATGAGGGCATCGACAATCAGGGATTTAATGCTTGGTACTGCCATGATTACAGAGATAAACGCCAGCTATGGTCATAAGACAACCGATTATGGCGAGCCAGGTGATGCGCTCGCTGAGCACCAGATAGGCGGCGATGAGTGAAGTGACGGGATTGAAGTAGAGATAGTTGCCGGCAGCGATGATGCCGATGCGCCGGAGTACGATGTTCCAAAGCAGGAAGCAGCCGAACGAGGCGATGAGTCCGAGGAAGAACAGCGTGCCGAACACGGTGGGCTGGAGCAGGAGCGACCAGCCTACGACGGGCGTGCCAGCGGCCTGACCGAGTGCGCAAAGCTGGCTTTCGTTGTGGTACATGTTCCAGATGCAAGCAGGGAGCATAGTGATAACGCCCCAGAAGAAAACCTTGCGGGTGATGGTGATGGAGCTGTGTCGACGTTCTACATTGCGAATGACAAGGCTGTAAAAGCCCCAGCTTACTGCTGCTGCAAACGAGAGAAGAATGACCAATGGGTCATCGTCAAGGACGAAGACACCATTGAAAACAACCAGGGCGACGCCGATAACTGCCATGAGAGATCCACCAAGAAACCGATTAGAGAGATGTTCGTCATGATGCACCATTCGGTTCATCAAGGCAGTGACGATGGGTGTAGTTCCTACAATCAGAGCGACTGTCGAAGTGGCCGAGGTGAGTTTCACGGCCGTGTTCTCTGACAGAAAATAGAGCGAACCGCCGGTAAGACCGAGAATGATGAACAGAAACTCGTCCCAAAGAAGGTCCTTTGCGGAACGCTGTCTTTGTTTTCGTCTGCCCAGTGACAACGGCAGCATCAGCACCCATGCCAAAATAAAACGAAGGCACATGATCTCGGCTGGGTTCAATCCTGCATTGAGCAGCACCTTCGATGCGACAAAGGTGCTGCCCCATATACAGGCTACGAGAAGTGCCAATAAATGCCAAAGCATGGACAATTAATAAAGCAAGATTGATGATTATCGGATAGAGAAGTTCATCTTGGCGGACTTGACGCCACGACCACTGACGGTGAGGGTGGCATCGCCGAGCACGGTGCCGGCTTCAACGACTATGACGCATTCGCCGTGGAAGGTCTTCATTGTTGGTTCGGTGAAAGTCTCGATGCTGGTGGCGTCACCATTGCAGGCCGAGTTGTAGCGTGCTACATATTCGCCCTTGGCTGCCTTGATGCCACGCTGTGGCTTTCCGCTGACGCTGAACTGGAGTTGTACGTCGGCATCGGGACAGAGATTGCCGTCCTTGTCGACCACGCGAGCGGTGACGAAGGCAAGCTGAGGCGTGTCGAGCGTATTACCGTCCATATCGACAGGCGTGACGCTGAGCTCGGTGTTTTGGGCGGCAGCATCGAGGCAGAGTTCGATGTGGTCGGGCTTGCCTGCGGTGCGGATGACTTGCTCGGCAGCCTTGTTGCCCATAGCATCGTAGGCTACCACCTTGAGTTCGCCGGGTTCGTAACGCACATCCATCCAGCGCAGACGATAACGGTCGAGACGATTTTCTCCGTATGGTGTCTTGGGATCGGCGAACATCGAAGAGCCACCCCAAGGCATCGGTTCTGAAACGCGATGACTGAGATAGGTCTCAAGGCTGACATCATACTTCTTGATACGGCCTTGACTCTTGCCATTGACGAAGAGTTCGGCCTCGGGATAGTTGGTGTAGCAGAAGACAGGTGTCACTTCTCCCTCACGTCCCGGCCAGGTCCAGTGGGGCAGCAGGTGCAGGGTCTCCTGTTCGGGCGCCCAATGCACGCGATAGAGGTAGGCGCGATCCTTGGGAAGACCGGCGAGGTCGAAAATGCCGAAGTAACTGCTGCGTGAAGGCCAGTATTCGTCATAGGGGGTAGGTTCTCCGAGGTAATCGAAGCCAGTCCAGACAAATTCGCCGATGACTTGTGGGCACTTGTCCTGCCACATCCAGTCGTCGTCGGGGATGTTGCTCCAGATGCACGACTCGAGGTCGTAGCTGGAGATCTGTCCGTCGTCGTAGGCTGTGCCGTGCACTTCCTCGACGGGGAACTTATAGACACCGCGGCTCGAGATGGTGGAAGCCGTCTCCGAACCGAGGACAATGCCCTTGGGTGAATTCTCGATGCCCTTCGGATAGACGTGGAGGCGATAGTTGAAACCAGGGATGTCGGTGGTCTGCCATACACCGCTGTGCATTGGGCCTTCACCACGGTCCATACCCTGTGTGCAGGGACGTGTGCCGTCGAGTTCATGGATAACTTGCTGGAGAAGGTGGGTATAACGGTAGCCGACAGCGTTGTTCTGCTCGGGAATCTCGTTGCCGATGCTCCACATCACGATGGACGGGTGGTTGCGGTGGACGAGGACGAGGTTGGTGAAGTCGCGCTTCCACCAGGGTTCGCCAGTGCGGTTGACAGAGGTGTCATCGACCTTTTCGAAAAAGCGGCTGTATCCGTTCTTGCACTTGGGATAGACCCACATGTCCATCGATTCGGCCATGACCATCATGCCCATCTCGTCGCAGATGTCCATCTGCCAAGGTGCAGGCATATTGTGCGAGGTTCGGATGGCATCGCATCCGATTTCCTTAAGGAGTGCTACCTGACGGCGGAAAGCCGACTTGTTGAATGCAGAACCTACTGGGCCCATGTCATGATGCAGGCAGACTCCACGGAATTTACGGAGTTCACCATTGAGCTTGAAGCCTTCTTCATTATATTCAATCTGACGGATGCCGACCTTCTGGCTCTGTTCGTCCCATACCTTGTCACCTTCGGTCACACGCGTAGTAAGGGTGTAGAGCGCAGGTTGTTCGGGGCTCCAGAGTTTGGGATTCTTGACGACGAGGACGTTGGTTGCCATCTTTGAGTCGTTGACGTTCATCCAATGTTCGGCTACCACCTCGCTGGCATCGTTGGTGAGGATGTGGCCTATCTTGAGATTCTGGCCTTTGGCGATGTCGCCTCTAACCTCTGAACTGACAGTGAGTCGAGCCTCACGCGCCGAACGGTAGTCGGGGGAGATGTAGGAGACCATGGTGGTGCGGGCGAAAGTGCCCCATGTCTTGAGACTGATCTGCTGGGCGAGGAAGAGGCGCACGGGGCGGTAGAGTCCGGCACCCGGATACCAGCGTGAAGACTCCTCGATGTTCTGCAGATGCACAGCAAGCGTATGTTCGCCTGATTCGGCAGGGATTTCGAGTTTGAAGGTATTGTATCCGTAAGCCCAATAACCTACATCCTTGCCATCGACATAAACGTGTGGCTCGGCCATGGCCCCATCGAAGATGAGTTCGGCATAATCGTAGCCAGCAGGAATGGTGAACTGTGTGCGGTACCAACCTTCGCCAATCCAGGGCAGACAGCCCGAGCGACCTGTCTTCTCGGTAGCTTCCTTTTCTCCATTCTGCTCGATGCGAACGACCTGCTTGTCGATGTCCTTGTCAAAAGGACCGCTGATGGCCCAATCGTGCGGGATGGAGACCTGTTGCCAACGGGAGTCGTCGAAGTCGGGAGTTTCGGCTCCGACCGCGGCACCTTTTTGGAAGCGCCAACCGGAAAGTAGTAACTGCTCCTGGCTTTGTGCCGAGAGTGAACTAAATAGGGAAGCTACCATCAGTAGCGTGGAGAATAGAGTCTTTTTCATGCTAGTGTGAGTTATAATATCGGTTGCAAAGATAAAGAAAAAAATGATTGGTTGGACAATTATATGCGGAAATGGTTCGAAATCGGTGCAGATTTCATCATTATTTGAATTATTTGTACGTTATATTGGCCTATCTGCTCCCCGTGTCAAGGTCGGCCAATGTCATCAAGGCAACGTCATACTTCAAGGGATCATCCTTGTCCCATCGGCGGAAAATCGCGGTAAGCTCTTCGCAGGCCGCCCACGATGGCTGTTTGTGCTTGAGGATGGGGAAGGTGAGTTGACAGATGTGGACATCGAGGATCGCATACAGTTCGCTGGGCTTGTGCGATTTCCATAGTCCGAAGTCTGGTGTTTCGGTTCGGACCATCCAGCGCAGGAACATGCATATCCTCTTGCAAGCAGTCTTGCCTATCGTGCCGAGTCGTGCTGGAGCCAGCCAATCAGTAATCGTGGCGATGCATTGTTTCATATCCAAACCCTTCAAACAATTCTCGAGCGTCAGTTCCTCATTAGGGTGAGCTTGGCGAAAAGACATAAGGGCATTATAGAGGTTTTCGCAGACCTCGATGAATTTGTAACGATTGAGCGTCCGATAGACACAGTCATTCTTGGCGTTCTGATAGCTATCGAGATAAAGCTGGCGGAGGATGAACTCCGAAGGGTTCCATTGCATCTCATCACAGAGCATATGGAGGGCGGCCGTACGGATGGCTTTGCGGTTTCCCCAGGTAATCATGGCCACCATGAGGCCTCCAATCTCGAGGTCGAGTTGCCGCTGGGTGTGGGCGGAAAGTTGCCAAACGACAGCGCAAGGGTCGATGGCGAGAAACCTCTCTTCGCTGAAGATGTGATGATACAGATGGTCGAGGTTGGCTTTGGTGATGTCCATAGTTTTGTCAGATGATGGGTGCAAAGATAATAATTATTCACTTTCGAGCCAAATTTGACGCGGTAATTTGCTATCTTGATAGGCCAAATTTATGAATTGTGGGCGAAAAAAGTGTTGAAAACTCTTTAAAAACATCTTTAAATGCACGTATTTAGAATAAAAGCGTTATCTTTGCGCGCTGATTTAATCGTCAGTGGCATCCTCGAAGAGCTCTTGTCCGTAATTCGAGGCGCTGCCAGTCTATTTATTTTATTTAATTTTTAATTTATCCCAATCAACTAAATGGATACTTTATCTTTTAAGACCATTTCTGTGAACAAAGCAACTGCACAGAAGGAGTGGGTGGTTGTGGATGCTACTGACCAGGTGATGGGTCGCTTCTGCTCAAAGGTAGCAAAGCTTCTCCGCGGTAAGTACAAACCATCCTTCACCCCTAACGTTGACTGCGGCGACAACGTAATTATCATTAACGCCGACAAGATCACAATGACCGGCAACAAGTGGACTGAGCGTGAGTGGCTCACCTTCACCGGTTATCCAAGTGGCCAGCGCGCACACACTGCCGCTAGCGTAGTTAAGAAACAGGGTTACGAGGCACTGTTCCTCACCGTACTCAAGGGTATGCTCCCCAAGGGCCCTCTCGGCCGTAAGATCCTCAAGAACGTTCGCGTATATGAGGGCAGCGAGTACAAGGAGGTTGCACAGCAGCCAAAGGTAATCGACATCAACAAACTGAAGTAATCAACACCAAAACAACAATTGAACTATGGCAGAAGTAATTAATGCAATTGGCCGCCGCAAGGCCGCCGTAGCCCGCGTTTATGTTCAGGCTGGTGCTGGTAACATCACAATCAACAGTAAGGAACTCCAGTCGTATTTCCCCTCTTCGATCCTTCAGTTCGTCGTTAAGCAGCCTCTCAACGAAGTAGGTGTTGCCGAGCAGTACGATATCAAGGTGAACCTCAAGGGAGGTGGCTTCAATGGCCAGGCTGGTGCCGTTCGTCTCGCAATTGCACGCGCACTCGTTAAGATCGATGCTGAGCACAAGGCCGCTCTTCGCAAGGCTGGCTTCCTCACCCGCGATCCTCGTGTCGTTGAACGTAAGAAGCCAGGTCAGCCCAAGGCTCGTCGTCGCTTCCAGTTCAGCAAGCGTTAATCTTTGGTTAGCGCAAAGCGTAATTTAAATAAGTACGTGCGTACATCTATTTAAATAACGCGTTTAGTATCTAAATCCAGTCGGACCCGTCCTGATGACGACTACCGGCGGATTGAATAACAAGAATGTAAACAAATAAAACAATTTTCGACATCATGTCACGTACAAACTTTGATCAACTTTTGGAAGCCGGCGTTCACTTCGGACACCTTAAGAGCAAGTGGAACCCAGCAATGGCTCCATACATCTTCATGGAGCGTAACGGCATCCATATCATAGACCTTAATAAGACAGTTGCTAAAATCGACGAGGCAGCTGAGCAGCTCAAGGCATTGGCCAAGAGTGGCAAGAAGGTGCTTTTCGTCGCAACCAAAAAGCAGGCCAAGGAGATCATTGCCGAGAAGGCACAGGCTGTTGGCATGCCTTACGTTATCGAGCGCTGGCCAGGCGGTATGCTCACCAACTTCACCACCATTCGCAAGGCTGTGAAGAAGATGGCTACCATCGACAAACTCACGAAGGACGGCACTTATGATAACCTTTCGAAGCGCGAGCGTCTGCAGGTCAGCCGCCAGCGTGAGAAGCTTGAGAAGAACCTCGGTTCAATCGCAGACCTTACCCGTCTGCCATCTGCAATCTTCGTTGTAGATGTTATGAAGGAGCACATTGCAGTAGCTGAGGCTATCCGTCTGGGTATCCCCGTATTTGCAATGGTTGACACCAACTCCAATCCCAAGGGTGTGGATTTCGTTATCCCCGCCAATGACGACGCTACCAAGTCTATCGCAGTGGTTGTAGGCACTATGTGCGACGCTATCGCTGAGGGTATCGAGGAGCGCAAGGTGGAGAAGGCTGACCAGGAAGCTGCTGAGGCTTCGGGCAAGGCTGGCAAGAAGGCTCCAGTAGTAGAAGAGGCTACCGAAGAAGAGGAGGCCTAATTTGAATTTTAATCCTAAAAAACTGAAAGAAATTATGGCAGTTTCAATTGCTCAAATTAAGGAACTCCGCGAGATCACTGGTGCCGGTATGCAGGATTGCAAGAAGGCCCTTGAGGTTACCAATGGTAACATGGAGGAGGCAGTGAAGGAGATTCGCAAGAAGGGTCAGGCTGTTGCCGCCAAGCGTGAGGCCCGTGAGGCTTCTGAGGGTACTGTTATTGCACGTACCGATGGCAACTTCGCAGCTATCATCTCCCTGAAGTGTGAGACCGACTTCGTTGCTACCAACGAGCGTTTCGTAGCCCTCGCCAACAAGATCATGGATCTCGTAATGGCCAACAAGCCAGCAGATCTGGATGGCGTTTTGGCTCTTCCTACCGAGGATGGTACAGTGAAGGACTCTATCGTAGCTCAGATCGGTGTTACCGGCGAGAAGATGGAGATCGGTAACTACGAGCACATCGAAGGTCCCGCTGTTGTAGCTTACAACCACTTCAACCACAAGCTTTCTACTATCGTTGCTTACAACCAGGAGGGTTCTGCTGAGGTTCTCAAGGAGGTCGCTCTTCAGGTAGCTGCTATGAATCCTGTTGCTGTGAATGCTGACGAGGTTCCCCAGAAGAAGAAGGACGACGAGCTCGCTGTGGCTATCGAGAAGACCAAGGCCGAGCAGGTTGCCAAGGCTGTCGATGTAGCCCTCAAGAAGGCTGGCATCAACCCCGCCCTTGTTGACTCAGAGGATCATATCGATAGCAACACCGCTAAGGGTTGGATCACTGCTGAGCAGGCTGCACAGGCTCGTGAGATCCGTGCAAAAGTTAGCGCTGAGAAGGCTGCTAACCTGCCCGAGCAGATGATTGCAAACATCGCACAGGGTCGTCTGAAGAAGTTCTTCAAGGAGAACTGCCTTGTAGAGCAGGAGTTCATCAACGACGCTAAGATCAACGTTCAGCAGTATATGGACAAGGCTCAGAAGGGCCTCACTGTGACTGCTTTCCGTCGCGTGAACCTCAACCAGGATTAATCCTTCGTCTACAGCTGTCGATTCGATTAGGCAGGCGGCTGTAGATTTCCACGGGGTGTGGCGCAGTTGGTAGCGCGCTACGTTCGGGACGTAGAGGCCGCCCGTTCGAGTCGGGTCACCCCGACCATAATAATGGTCAACAAAAAGCTCTGAAGAGAAATTTCTTCAGAGCTTTTTGTT
>JAZQBS010000027.1:0-27518 GCA_045545875.1 Bacteroidales bacterium | reverse complement strand
GGTGTTGTGGTTCTCCTTGCCAAAGACAACCACGGGCAAGGTGGCAGCGATGCCCTGGTTGCCGCTGCCCGAATTGCTCATCACGGGAATCATGGCACCAGCCATACGTGCATCGCAGGCCGAAGAGGTCTCCGACAGGATGTGGCTGAAGATGGACTCGCCCATGATGCCGCGGCCCAATGGTCGGCTCAGCGTCTTGCCGAGTTCGTGACCATAATTGCCTCGGAGCGAAATCCTGGCTGCATTCTCGTTGAGGCGACGTGCCTCGTTGATGAACTCAAGTTCTTCGAGCGGAGAAGTGATGGCGAACTCATAGACCTTGCGAAGGGACAACTCGTGGTCATCGGTTTCTTCGTCAAGGACGTGCGATTGTGGCGTGTTGAGCAGGATTGTCTCCCGGCCATCGGTGGTCCTTGAGATATAGACGAAGTGATTGTGGTCGTGCTCGATGATGGCTCTTGACGAATCTCCGTTCTCGGCGAAGCAAAGTGCCTCGATATAGAGTTTGTCGGGACAGTTGTCCTTCTTCAATCCGATGCTGATGCGTTTTTCGCTCATGTACTGGCGTCCCTGCTCCACGGCATCGGGAGTGACATCGCGCAGCACCTCGAGTTCATATTCGCTTCGGCCGATCAGAGCACCAAGGGCGATGGCGATGGGTAGGCCCACCATTCCCGTGCCGGGTATGCCGACACCCATGGCATTCTTCAGGATATTGCTGCTCAGCAGAACTTCGATACGAGCAGGGCGCACGCCGAGAACCTCGGCGGCTTTGGCAACACATAGCGACACGGCCATCGGTTCGGTACAGCCGATGGCTGGCACTACTTCGCGATTGATTAAGGCAATGATTTGCTCGCGTTCTTCTTTTACAAGCATAATAGTTTTTTTATCACGAATTTGAGAATTAGAGATTTTTTTCCTCTACGGATTTAACGGATTTATCAGATTTTATTTAGCTGGGACAAACAGATAATCCGTTTAATGATTTCTGATTAATCTGTAGCGTTTATTATATTCTTTAATCCGCTAATTCGTGATGGATAAATGGTTACTTATAATTATTGAGTCCAGTCTTCAGGAAGTTGACGTAGGCATCGATATCCTCATCGTAGCTGTAACTGCCGTTGAGCGGGTTGCCCTTGCCGTCGAGCAGCACGTAGAAGGGCTGGGCATTGGCACCGAACTTATAGCGCTGCAGGTAGCTCCACTTGTCGCCAATGGTGCGCAGTTTCACGTCCTTGCCGTTCTCCTGGACAACCTCAATTTCGGGCAATGGAGTCTTGTCGTCCACCATCAGTTCGATGAGGATGTAGTCGTTGTCGATGATGCTCTTCACCTGAGGATCGGTCCAGACGGCAGCCTCCATCTTGCGGCAGTTGACGCAGCCGAAGCCACTGAAGTCGACGAGCACGGGCTTGCCGGCACGTTGTGCTGCCTCCATACCTTCCTCATAACTGTGGTAGGTGACGATGGCGTCCTCGCCAAGCTTGAAATCCTGGGTGGACATAGGAGGTGCGAAAGCCGAAATGGCTTTGCAGGGAGCACCCCAGAGACCGGGAACCATATACATCGAGAAAGAGAAGCAGACCAGTGCGAGCATCAACTGGGTGACAGAGACGCGCTCCGATGGGTCGGGATCGTCGTCATGAGGCAGACGAATCCAGCCAAGCAGATACATACCGCACAGGGCAAAGATGACAATCCAGAGGCAGAGGAAGGTCTCGCGATCGAGGATGCGCCAACCATAGGCAAGGTCGGCCACCGAGAGGAACTTGAATGCCAAAGCCAATTCGCAGAAACCGAGGACAACCTTCACCATGTTGAGCCAACCGCCCGACGAAGGCATCGACTGGAGCATGGAGGGGAACATGGCAAACAGCGTGAACGGCAGACTCAAGGCGAGTGCAAAGCCGAACATGCCGATGGCGGGATAGAGCATCGAGCCGGAGGTGGCAGCCTCGACGAGCAGCGTGCCGATGATGGGACCGGTGCAGCTGAACGAAACGAGGCAGAGGGTGAATGCCATGAAGAAGATGGAGAGCAGGCCAGTGGTGGCATCGGCTTTCGCATCGAGCTTGGTGGTCCACGACTCGGGGAGGGTGAGCTCGAAAGCACCGAAGAAAGAGAGCGCAAAGACTACCAGGAGGAGGAAGAAGATGATGTTGAACACCGCATTGGTGGCCAAACTATTGAGGGCAGATGCTCCGAAGATGACGGTGATGAGCAGTCCGAGGCCCACATAGATGACGATGATGGAGATGCCGTAGGTCACAGCATCCTTGATCGACTTGTTGCGATCCTTGGTGCGCTTGAGGAAGAAGCTAACGGTCATCGGAATCATTGGCCATACGCAAGGAGTGATGAGGGCAACAAGGCCGGCAATGAAACCAGCGATGAGGATGTACCACCATGAGTGGGCACGTCCGGAATCGTCACCCTTGGTGGCTCCGTTGGAGAAGGCTTCGAGCTTGTCGATGACGGGTGTCCAAAGACCCTCAGCGCTGACTGGAGCAGGAGCAGCAGCTGCCAGGGAGTCAACGGTGGCAGCAGGGTCAGCAGGAGTTTCGCTATCGGCTGTCGCATCAGGAGCAGCAGGCGTCGTTGCAGCATCGGCAGGAGTTTCTTCCTTGGCAGCAATGTCGGCCTCGCCTGTGATGGTGAACTCGTAGCGGGTAGGTGGCGTACACATACCGTCGTTGCACGACATGAAGAAGACGAAGCCTTCGACCTTATAAGGAGAGCCGGTGATCTTGAATCGCTGTTCGAAGGTGACTGTGTTCTCGTAGAACGACAGATCCATATCGAAAGCCTGGTCGTGTGTCTTGATCAGTTTGCCGTTGGAAACCTTAGTCGGACCTTTGACTTTCAGGCCATCGAGTGTCTCGAAAGTGAACTCAGTCTTCTGTGGGCCACCTTCGGGGATGTCCATCGCATAAAGATGGAACGTCGGGTCGATGTTGGCCGTAAAAGACACGGTAAGTTCCTGCCCTTTGACTTGGCTCTTGTGGGTCCATTTCACAGGATCGACAATTTGTGCCGAAAGCATCGTGCTGATGGTCAGCAGCAGAAATGTGAGCGAAAAGATTCTTTTCATATTCATATTTTATAAATTATCCTAAGAGTTCACGCACTTGTTTGATTAGCGAAAGAGAGTCATCGTTGATTATCGTATGGTCGGCACGTCGGTCCTTTTCGTCCTGAGGCATCTGAGAGGCGATGCGGCTCAGGATCTTCTCGCGGGAGGCATTGTCGCGCTGCATGGCTCGATGAATGCGTAGTTCAAGAGGTGCGCTGACGGCCCAAACTTCGTCGGGGGAGGACAGTCGGTCGAATCCGGATTCATAAAGGATGGCCGACTCGAAGAAGAAAAGTTCTTTCGTTACGGCCATAAGCTGGGTCTGTATGTCACGCCAAACCGCAGGATGGACACAGGAATTCATCCTGTTCAGGGCTTCGGGGCTCGCAAAGATGATGTCCGACAGATAAGGCTTGTTGAGCTGCCAGGTTCCATCGGTGGAGTGAAGATAGGTGTCGGGGCCGAAGAGCTGGCAAAGTTCGCTGCGCAGCTGCTCGTCGTGCGTCATAACCCATTTGGCACGCTCGTCACAGTCATAGACCGTGTAGCCCATGATGCGCAGCAGCTGTGAAACTACCGACTTGCCCGAGCCTATCCCGCCCGTTATGGCTATCAGTCTAGCGCTCATTTTTTCTCAATGATGTATTCGGCGATCTGAGGGGAGATCTGCACATTGGTCACAACTTCGGGCGGACCTACGTAACGCACAGCAATGGGCAGTTTGCCCTGACGCTCCTGACTCTGCAGACTGTCGTAATTGACTGAGACGAGGAAGTTATCGGGTGTGATGTCGCGATAATGCTCGAAGTCAACGAGGCATGTCAGGCCAACGGAGTAGGGGAAGATGACGAGATGCCGGTTGCTCGGTTCGTTGATTACCTGGACCTCGACTTGCCTGAACATCTTCTCGACATATTGGGCTACAGGAATTGTCACCTTCACCTTCGAAGGGGTTGCCTTCACGCCAAGGGGCAGTTCGAGGGAAAGCGTCTCTTCGAGGGTGTCGGTCAGGTTCTGCCTGCCTTCGATCACGGCATAGACCCACTGCATCGTGTCGAGCACGGCAGCTGGGGCATTGATGACAATCGAATCGGGCTTGACCTGTGGGGGACGCATTCGATGGTTGTCGGCCACGGTATATGAACCGCTTAGCTTGACTGGAAACTTGCGCCCCTCGGTCTGTGCAAAACGTGCATCGATGAGCGAAGGTGTGATGGCTACGACGCGGGTGCTGCTTTCGAGTCCTGCCATCAGCAATGACTGCAATTCGGCTGCCGAAATGCGGAAGTTGCCCAACACGTCGGCATATCGCTCGAAGTTGACGCTGAGCGAATCCAGACGGTTGTTCAAGCCATAGTTCGAGAGCCGGGCATTGGTGTCGGAGATGGTCACCTTGAGTTCCTGGGGCACGTGGGTGGTGAACACCATGTCCTGAGGCTGGTCCTCGACAATAAACTTCACGGTAAAGTCGGAGGCCGATACTTCACGCGCAGTCTGGACGGTCCAGAAGAAGAAGGCTATAGCAACAAAGACCAGAAAGGTCCCCACCTCACCACGTCGCATTCGACGGATGAAGATGTTGGCTTTCCTGATGAACTTCGACTGACGGGATTCGTTGTCGCTATCGTGCCTTGAAGGAGCCATATTATTTTGGCTGAGCTGCAGTTACGTCGTTGAGGTCCTTGAAGACGCACTCCTTGCTGACCTGGACTGTGACGGCATTGTCGGGCTTGAGGCTGATGATGAAGCTCTCGACCTCGGCTATGCCTTTCTTGTTCTGTGGACCCATCTTAATACCCACGATCTTGCCATAGAGGCCGCCGCTGGTGATTACAGAGTCGCCCTTCTGCATGTTGTTGCGCTCCTCACGCAACTTCTTCTGCTGTTGCTGCTGGGGACGGATCATGAAGAAATAGAACACGGCGATGATCAGTACGATGAAAATCAACGAGCTGTAGGGGCTGCCGCCTGCTGCGGCCTGAAGTAAAATGGTGTTAAGCATATTGTTTGTTTTTTATTGGTTATTTCATTTCTTGAAGATCACATGGTCGGCGCGCCACTGGGTGGCAATCTTGTCGATGACGCCATTGGCGAAACTTGCCGACTTGGCCGAACAGTAGTGTTTGGCCAGTTCGATGTATTCGTTCATCGAGACGGCGATGGCTATGTCGGGGAAATGACGAATCTCCGAAAGTGCGCACGAGATGATCACCTTGTCCATCATGGCGATGCGTTCGGCCTCCCAGTTGGGAGTGATGGCATCGATGAGCTTCACGTTGTCGTAGTATTCGTCAAGGGAATAGTGGAAGAGGTCGAGGGCAAAACGCTCGTCCTCCTGGTTCTGGAAGAGCTTGCCGGCAGGAATCATCTCCATTTCGGGCTTGAGACGCTGAATCATGCGTGTCAAAGCCTTGAGCACGGTGGTCAGGTCGTCGTTCCAGTAGATGTCGCGCTCCTCGAGCACCTCGTCGAGCTTCTCGCACTGCGGGAAGATGGTGGTGAGGATTTCCAGCCACAGCTCCTTGTCCTGTTCGAAGGTGGGAGCCTCGCGCTGTGACATATACTGAGCGAAAATCTCGCTCTGCTCGATGGCTTCGAGGATGGTGCGGTAGAGTTCGGTGTCGAAGTCGCTGGTGAGCCCTTCGCGCTCGCAGTATTCCACGGCCTCGCTCTTTTCGGCAATCATCAGCGCCAGTTTGTTGTCAACGAAGCGGGTGTTGGGGTTCAGTTCCTCGTGTGTGGGCATGTATTTGCTCTTGGCAGCAAGGATCTGCTGGCGGCGATAGTCGGTAACCTTGACGATGAGGGCAAGCAGGTAATTGTAGAGTTTCTGTGATGCCTCGAGCGACTCGCGGAGCTTTCCATCAGCAAAGATACGCGGCTCCTCGCTCTGCAGGCATGCATAGACGAGTTGTACGGTCTTGATACGTATAAGTAGTCTGTTGATCATTTTATTTTTACTTTAAAAATCGCGGCAAAGATACAAAATATTTTTCATGTTGCCAAATTTTGACACAAAAAATGATGCTGAACGTCCAGAAAATGGCTATTGACTGGACAATCAGCATTTAAAGTTGTCTATTGCCAAATTGTTGAACGTCGCCTTTGATGAATGCACGGACTGTCGCTTCGGTCATCTGCATCACTTTGGGAATCTTGGAGAAGAGTGTTTCGCTGACCAGCATCACGCGGTCGGGAAGGTCGAAGGCGCGTGCCTTGTCATGTTCCACATAGGTGGGATCAATCTGGAAATATTCGCCCGATACCTTGTTGCCATTGCAACTTGAAACGTGGAAGAGGGTGGTCACCTCGTCGTAATAGGCCACGATGTAGTCGTCGGGCTGTGGGGTGGCTTCCCATTGGCCAAAGCCATCGAACGAGGGCAGAAGTGGAGAGGTCTCTGCATCGCGTACCAGCCTGACGCAAAGTCGCAGACTTTCGCTTATCTGCCGCTTGATGCGCTCGTAGGTCTCGGGACGTATCTGCGGATCCTTCAATCGATAGGCCATCGACGACGAGAAGCCGCTCACTTCCATGCCATCGGGACGGCAGAAGCACTGTTCGGCATGAAACTTCGTCCCATCGATGGCCATCACCTTGTAGGCCTTCGAGGGGTCGAACCGATTTACGTAGCATTCTCCAACCTGCATAATTTGATTATTTCTTCGGAGTTAGTCTTAATGAGGGCGCAAAGATAAGGATTTTTTGATTTGATTGTGCATTTTTGCCCAAATATTTTGCTGAAGAATGGGAAAATTCATCGTGTGACACGACAAAAAACAAGCCTGCTCTCCATTATTGTCGTTCATTCGTTGGCCTGTCGCTACTATATGACATGTTTGAAGCCGAAAAACTTGTTTACCCCGGGCAATCCCCCTATCTTTGCACCGTAAAACAAAATAAAACTTCAAGTATTAAGATATGAAAAAGATGATCCTAATGGCAGTAGCCGCCATAATGGTTACAATGAGCGCACAGGCTGGGAAGGCCGTCACAGGAATGCGTATGGAAATCGGTGATTCGGAGCGAGACCATGCTGAGTATTCCCTCTTTACCTATATGGACGATGACGAGTCTTTCGGCTATTATCTCAGCCTCGGACGGGTGACACATATCCTTGGCCTCATTCGCGATGACATCACCGATGCCTCATTCGATGACATCAGAGAGACCTGCATCTGTCTCGGTGGCACCTATGACGAAGCTTACGCCACGCTCAGCAGTATGCTTGACCTTTACGACAAGGATGTAGATACCACGGTAGAGTATAAGAGCCGTGAAGCTGGAAGGGGCGATCGTCTCGGCGATACAACCACTTCCACCTGCATCGTGAAGAAGAAGACATTGGGTGGTAAGCAGTTGATGTTCCTTTATGCCGGTGGCAAGCGCGAAACCCACACCTGGCTGCCCAAGCAGGTCGTCAAGGATTTGCGCCAGGATCTCAAGATCGACAAGAAGCTGCATCCCAAGCATCATCGTTAAAGAAATTGATTGAATTTAGCCATGTCCTCCAGGGTTTCTTGGGGGACATGATTCATTTTGGGCAGAAGTGGTTGTTCTTTTTCGAAAAACACACAAAAAAACAGGAAGAAATTTGGAGATGTGGAAAAAAAGAAGTATCTTTGCGGCCACATTTACACATAAATTAAAGTTCAAACGAATAGGAGACATCATGAAACGTATTAGAAAAAGCAAGTCACGCATCACCATCGACGACTTCGTGAAGGCTATGAAGAAGGCCAATCGTGAAGCCGAGCAGCAGATGCTGGGCCCTGGCTTCCATGCAAAGGACAAGGCCCATCGCTCGAAAAAAATCTACACGAGAAAGAACAAACACAAGGGAGAGGAGGGGTAGAATTAACAATTAATAATTAACAATTAACAATTGGTTGTCGGCTCGAACGAAATACTTCCAGGTGAAGGTATCGTCCGTTAACTCTTGATAACTCCCATTAACTACCAGTAACTCCCATTAATTATAATTCAATGGAAACGAAGAATCTAACCATATTACCAAAGCAGATGATGCGCTACGAGGGTATGACTCCAGCGCAGTTGCTCTCGTTGATCCTGCTTTGCAACGAAGAGAGCTCGGTGGCATTGTGGTACATGCTTTCGGTGCGCTTTCAAGAGAACCTTCAGATGTGCTATCTGCAACTTAGCAAGGATGTTACGAACGACATCAAGACGTTCGACGACTATCTCACCGATTTCTACCTCTACCTCTATGAAGGTCATCCCGATTACGTGACCGGACCCACGCAGTTCCATTATCTAAAGACCATTACTGACAATACGCGGATAGATTCATGGATGCAGAAATGCATTCGGCAGTTCATCAGCAACGAACAGCGTGCTTTGGAGAAACTCACCAAGGCTTTGCCTGCCTATGAGGTGGAACAAAAGTACCAGAACCTCAAAGACCCGCAGATTGAGCTGACGCGCATCGCCTTCAGCTTGGCGTGGTTCAACCAGTTTGAGCCTGTGCTGAATCGCTATATCTTCTTCCGAAGCATGAAGAAGAAGGTGACCAAGTCCTTCAATCGTAGTGAGGAACTCAGCGACGAGGAGACTGCCTTGGCACTGGGAATGAAATATACGACCTATCGTTCGCTGGCCAGTCGATGCTGCAAGGAGGTGCAGCGACTGATGACAGAGATGAAGAAGGAGGACTTCGCCAAGCTTGATGCGAACAGTCTCCTGCTCGTCGATCGTATCTGCAACATTGATGAAAGGACTCTCGATTCAATTGTCGATAGCCTGATGACGGGTGCTGAGCGCCAGTTGCCGCAGTATGCCGATCTGCTGGAGGCAAGATTGAGGAAGGAAGAAGAGCACATCAGCTACTCGATTGCGCCATCGGCAGAGGCTCCGGAAATGTTCGAATTCAAGCTTGGTCGTATGGCAAAAAGAAAGCCCGAATGGGAACTTGCAGAGGATATGGCAAGTCCATCGGCAAGTTCGCCTTGGGAGAGTATTGTCGAAAAGATCAAGCCAAGCAAAAAGTCTTCTCGTGCTTCGGTGGAACGTCCCCAGAAGGCCAAGAAGACCTTCGTCGAGACGTTCGTCGAAAACTTCAAATCCTTCCTTTCAGTTTGATAAAAATAACGGGAGTCGCCCAATTGGGTGCTCCCGTTTTCATTTCTCCATTCCTGGTTATCAACCAAGTCCTTTACGCCTTGTCGTCATCGTCAGCGAAGTAGTTGTCCATGTCGGCGAGTTTCTTGCGCATTTCCTGTGATGCTTCGGATGATGGAGCCTTGAAACTGCAGCAGTGAACAGCTCCCATGAAGCGGTCACGCGAACGGCGTTCCTTTGCGAACATCTCACGGGTGCCTGCTTCGTCCTGAACAAAGTTCATGGCATTCTTGATGTTCATAGTCTTGGCCACTTCGATGGCATCCTGATTGGCTCCGATGTAGGTGAAGAGCCAGCCTTTGGACTTCATCTCTTCGACGATGCGGCTGATGTCCTTGCTCGAGAACTCGTGCGAGTCGTTCTCGTAGCCATCGGTGATGATGGTGACGAGCACGGAGTCGGTTTCGGCGACGTTCTTCTTCAAGTGATTGACGGAGAGACCGATGGCATCGTAGAGTGGGGTGCAGGTGCCGGGATTGTAATCCTTGGGCTCCAAATCCTTGACGTTGGCGATGGGTTCGCAGTCGCGGACAAACTTGATGGAACCCGACTGGAAAGGCACGAAGGTGACATACTGCTCCTGTTCGGGATACTTCTCCTGTGCACGACGAATGGTCTGGAGGGTTTCGTTGACACCGGTGAGGGCCTGACGTTCGATGCAGCTCATTGAACCGCTCTCGTCGAGGATGATGAGGTTGAATACGCGAGTTTTCATTTTACTTGAGTTTTTTAATTGTTGGATAATTGTTATTTGTTGATTTGTCGTTAGTCGATTTCTTTCGCTTTTCAACTATATGTAGCAGGAAAAAGTGAGATGTTGCAAGAAAAAGCGAAAAAATTTTGAAAAAAGTTGTTCGAATGATAAAAATGGGTTATCTTTGCGCCATTGACAATGTTTTTACCTCGATAAACCTTTCGGAAATAGAAAGGTCAAAATGCAGAAAGAAGAATCTTTTTATCCAATAGCATGGCAAATATCCCGAATACAAGTCTTGAGCTGCTTGAAAAGACGGCAGCAAGGGTGAGCGACCGACTGAAAACGATTGCCCACGATACCGATATTGCATGGAATGCCGAACTTGATGCACAGATGCATCTTCTGCTGAATCGTGCAGAGGAAGTGCACAGCAAGGCGTTTGTGTTGATTGTGGTAGGACCCGTGAAGTCGGGCAAATCCACTTTCGTCAATGCGCTTGCCCATGCGCACGTCAGTCCTACCCACTTCCTCGAATGTACGGTGCGTCCTTCGGTCATCTCACAGTGCAAGGCGGGGGAGGAGTGCAGAATCACCACTTTCCGTCAGACCGAACTCGACCCCGAAGCTTCGAAGGCAGACCATGTAGAGGCCATCATCGACTACATCAAGGGTCTGAGCTATGCCGACCTTTCGGGACTTGAGGTGCGCCACTATCCACTCAACGAGGAAAACCTCACCGAACACGTCGAGCAGCCGATAGATAACAAAGTGGTTCGTGTCACGACCGATAACGTACTGACCAGCATCACGGCACCGGGCGGCGACTTTCTGGGTCAGGATATATTTCTGGTAGATATGCCGGGCTTCGATGGCTTGAATGCCAACCTCGAAGACAAGGCTTATCCCATCATCACCCATCGTGCCGACCTGGTCATCTTCATTCAAAGTTCCAATTCGGCCATTTCGAAGATTTCGAGCGACTTCTTCGACATTCTGCGTGAGGGTAATGGCTCGGCACCCGTTTGCCTGATTCATAACTACTTTGAGTCGGCCTATTGGCGCACACAAGAGGAACAGCAACGAGCTATCCGTGGACAAATGGAAAAGGCCAAGGAGATCATTCGCCAACGAGGCTTCAACCTGCCCGATGCCAACTGTTTCTCAATCAACCTCGGCAAGGTGGCAGACAATCGAGAGGAGGCCTATGGAAAGGAAGTCCTTCCAGAATATCGTTCCGAACTGGAGGCTGCCACAGCATCCTTCGGTGCGATAGAGAAGGAACTCTACCAGCACGTCATCAGCAGCCAGCATACCACACGTCTGAACAACTGCCTGGGTCGTATCCGATACGAGAAGGAACTGCTATGCAAGATGATCGATGAGCAATTGACGAAGTTCGAAACCGCTCGAGGAAGATACCACAGCGCCGAACAGGAACTTGATGCCATTCGCGAAGACCATCAACTCGTCTATTCGCGTGCAGCCTTCCCTCTGCATTTCACTGCCGACGATTTGGCCAGCAGCCTCGACGGCATTGCCAACGTGACGATGAGCCAGCAACTGACTATGGGCACCAAATACAATGGCGCAACGGCTCGAGGCATCGTAACTTCAATGTTGGGTATGTTTGCGCAGACTGTCAAGACCTATGTCGATAACCACGTTTCGATGTCGGACTATCTGGCCAAGATTAATGCCATGACTGAGAGCCGATATCTGGAGATTCGCAATGCATTGGATCGTGTGGGCGGCATCCAGATCAAACCTCTGTCGGGCTTCAAGGACGAGGAACTGAAGCCCATCGATATGAGTGTGGTTTCGAAGGCGTATGACGTGGAGCAGAAGATTGGCGACACTTACCTCATCGATCGCTATAACTATGAACGTATGCGCAGCATGATGAACGATGCCAAGATGACTGTCATTGGTGTGACGCAGCCTTCTGAGCCAGGCGTCTATCGTGGCGGCTGCCTGCAGACGACAATCTTGCCTCGCGTTCAAGAGGAGGTGGAGCAATGCCTCCAGGACATCATTCGCAAGCGTAGCGAGGCCTATGCGAAGTTGTTGGAAGAGAAACGAAGCGAAGTGCTCGCCAGCATCATTACCGATTTTGATCAGGTGGATGCCCGCATCACGGCGCTCAAGACGCTAAAGACAAAGCTCGAGGGAATACAGTTTACGTAATATTTTAGGATAATTAGGGATATTTGGGGATTTTAAGGGAAATTTAGGGACGATACATTCGCCTAGTTGGGAATGGGGTCCAAGAAAACATACGTCCCTTCATATCCTTAATAATCCCTTAAAATCCCTTATAATCTTTGATATAATATGAAGCGAAACATCATCATTACTTTGGCAATCATCCTGGGCATCATCGTGCTGATGTTCATCGGTGACGTGATTACCATCGGCGAGAAGTTGTCGAGAGTCACGCACTTGTGGTGGATGGAATATGCGTTCTATGCACTCATCCTGCTGGCGTTCTGCTGGCTCGTGATACGTCCTATCGTCAAGTTGCATCGCACACCCGAGTTGCCAAGTCTGAACCATGAGGGTGTGAACAATGTGGTGGAGTTGAAGAAGTTCGGCGCTCGCCTGGCTGAGAACTGCAACTACATTTCGGACGAAAAGATGCGTGTGGATCATCAACTGCAACTGCGCAACGACGTGCAGCAATGGCACGATGAGCATAACCTGCGTGTGGTGATCGATCGTGAGGTGCAACTGCGATTGCATGGCGATGCCGCGCTGGGTGTACGAGGCATCGACCCGCTGGTGAGGCAATGGGCACAGACTGTCTTTATGGTAACGGCTGTTTCGCCGAGCAGCAAGGTGGATACTTTGTCGTGCCTTGTGCTCGACTATACGATGGTGAAGGAACTGATCCTGGCCACAGGCTATCGTCCCACCTATCCCCAGTTGATGCGACTCTATTGGCGCATCCTCATTACGGCTGTTCTTTCGTGGTGTGTTTCGGAGGCTTTGCATGGAGTGGGCGACATCAAGCCCTTCTCGCTCTTTGCAGGGGGTGTGGATGGAGCCGACGTGAACGTGGGAGAGGTTGCTGATGGTACGGAAGTCACGGTAGATGGAGCCGATGTGGCTGTCGATGGTTCGGATGTTGTGGTAGATGCCGGCGACATCGACCCTGAGGCCGAGTCGGGTTTCTCATTGGGCGCTATCCTCCGCAACTTCAAGATACCGGGCATCATTGCAGGACCTGCCATCGATGGTGCGGTAAATGCATTGATGACGCTGCGTATCGGATACGTGGCTCGCACTTACCTTATGGAAGGTGCAGCTGCTATGCACGACAGCACGGCCCGACGCAATGTGAAGCGCCAGGCCGTAGTGGATTCGATGAAGAATTTGCCCGAAGTGGTGATTCAAGGAAGCAAGGGCGTCGGAACAGGTTTGACCAAGTTCTTCGTCACCTTCTTCGGTTCGCCGGTTTGGGAGAAGTATAAGACTAAGGGAGTCTAAGGGATATTAAGGGATATTTAGGGAATTTAAGGGACGATTGTTTATTGGGACCCGCTTCGATCTGGCGAATGTGACGTCCCTAAAAATCCCTAAGAATCCCTAAAAATCCCTTAGAATCCCTTACAGTTGATTCAGCTTCTCAATTACCTCAGCATCAGCATCGCACCATTCGAGTCCCTTCATTTCCTCGGGGGTGAGCCAGCGATGGTCGCGATGTTCGCGACGCGTGAATTTCTCGCTCTTGCCGGAACAGAGGTAGCACGATAGGGTGAGTGAGAAGTCGGGGTAGTCGTGGTTGACGGTGATGAAATGACGGTCGATGGTGGCTTCGTAATCCAGTTCTTCCTTCAGTTCGCGTGCCAGAGCCTCCTGCTCGTTTTCGCCTTTCTCTACCTTGCCGCCCGGGAACTCCCAGTGGAAGCTGGTGTAATGGTGGCGTGTCTGATCCTTTTGCGTGCAGAGGAAACGTGTGTTCTTCGAAAGAATATTGGGTTCGCCGGGTTTGACCACGTGGATGATGGCTGCCACGACGTGATAGTGACGCCAAGTTTCCTTGTGCCATAGTTCATAGATTTTCGACATAAGCTGGTAGTCCTGGCTTTCGGGGGTACAACCGTTTTGTGTCATGCTGAAAATGACATCGAGGTTGGGTGCAATGATGTCGATGCGGAAACTGAATTCGCCTTTGTTGTCCTTGGCGGTCTCAAAGCGTTCGAACCACACGCGGCGGATGTCTTTCCAACGGTACATCTTGTTTTTCTTCTCTCCATGTCGTGAAAGCAGGTAGATGCCGTCTTCATGTACACGGAGTTCCTGGACGTAGTAGCGGGCCAGACGATGCTGGGCCAGTCCGAGCCGGATGGCAATCTTGGTCATCAACGGGATGTTTTCGGTCATGTACGAACCGATGAGTTTACCTAATGTCTTTTCCATAGTATATTCAATTAATAGTTAATAATAAACAATTTACAAATACGCCTTTAATGGTGCTGCAAATATAAGGTATTTTGACGAATAATGCAAGAATTTTGGCGAAAAATTTGGGAGAAATGCATTATTTGTGTATCTTTGTGCCCAGATAACCTAAAAATATATTTATTATGGAAGCACTGGAAGAAAGAATCTATCGTGATGGACATTTCCTGCCCGGAGGAATCCTTAAGGTTGATAGTTTCGTCAATCATCAGGTTGACACGCGGTTTATGATGGAGGTGGGACATGAAGTGGCCCGTCTCTTCAAGGACGAACCACGCATCAACAAGATTGTCACCGTGGAGGCCAGCGGCATAGCTCCTGCCTTGATGACGGGTTTCGTCATGGGTCTGCCAGTTGTTTATATCAAGAAAGTTAAACCTAATACGATGGAAGATTGCTACAATATCCCCTGCCGCTCATTCACTAAATCGAAGAACTATGAGCTTGTGGTCAGCAAGGAATATCTGGGCAAGGATGATGTGGTACTATTTATCGATGACTTCCTCTCGTCGGGCAGTTCTGCCATCGCTGCGTTGAAACTTTGCCAAATGGCTGGAGCCGAGGTGGTAGGCGCAGCTTTTTTGATCGAAAAGGAATTCATGAACGGACGCAAGAACATCCATGCAGAATTCCACGATGTCAGAATTGAGAGCCTTGCCATCGTGCAGAGCCTTGAGATTACCGAGGAGGACAAGAAGTTCATGCGCATCGCCATCGATGCGTCGATCGAGAATGTCAAGAACGGTGGAGGACCCTTTGGTGCCGCAATTGTAAAGAATGGAGAATTGGTAGCCACGGGCGTGAACCGTGTGACGGCCAACAACGATCCGACAGCTCATGCCGAGGTGTCGGCCATCCGCAATGCTTGTCAGAAAGTGAAGTCTTTCAATCTGGATGGATGCGTCATCTATACTTCGTGTGAACCATGTCCGATGTGCTTGAGCGCCATCTATTGGAGTGGCATAAAGAAGATTTATTATGGCAACACGGCCATCGATGCCAAACTGATCAATTTCGGAGACCAGTTCATCTACGACGAGATTGAACGTGCCGCCAACGAGCGTTCAATACCCTCGATCTGCATGCTAAGACATGAGGCTCAACAGGCTTTCCGCGATTGGCGACTAAAGGTCGATAAGATTGAATATTAGCAGATGAGTAGTCCTTTGGAACCTCAAATTAAGTTCTGGCATCCTGCCGAAATTGAGAGGGCGGTGCTGGAAGTCGGGATGCTGCCCTTCTTCGAAAACGGCATCCCGGGCTTCAGCGTGGCTGATCATACACCGGCTGAGCTGTGGTTCAACGACGAACAGGAAGGCCCTTGGGAATGGAAGGGGCCAATCATCCAATTGGGACATACGGCCTACGGGAAGTTCTTCAATCGCAAGGCGGGTTGGGTGGCTTTGGAATGGCTGCCCGACCTCGTCAACTTGCGACGTGCTTCCTATCCCTTGCCTCCCGAGGACTCGCAGGCTCCCGAGCGTCTTATCTACGAAGTATTGTGCCTGGATAGAGATGTTCTTTCGCGTGACTTGAAGCGCGAGGTAGGACTTTTTGGAATGAAGCTCAAATCGACCTTCGAGCGCTATATCGCGCAACTCCAGATGGGACTTTGGGCCTGTATCTCCGATTTCGAATACAACATCGACCAGCACGGCAATCGCTATGGATGGGGATTGGCACGTTACTCCACGCCAGAGGTGATGTATGGCGAAGACTTTGTGCGTTCTGCCATCGGCCAGCGCTCGCCCGAGGAGTCTCGTCAACGACTTGTCGAGCAGCTTTTGAAGATGATTCCGACAGCAACTGAAAAACAGGTCTTGAAACTACTGAAATAAAAGAGTTTGCAAGTAATTATAAATTAAGGGTGTCAAGAATCGAATCAATCGGTTCAAGACACCCTATTTATTTCAATCGGTGATGTTTATTTCCTGACCTTCATGCAGGCATTAGCGAGGAAGAGAATCAGCACGATGTACATGGCAAGGCTGAGGAGTTGACCGCCTGTGCTGACTGCCCAGGCGCCGCCATCGATCGTCCAGTTGGCACCAGCGAAGACGAGACCTGCGCTGACTACGCCCATCAGCGCACCACCGGCGATGAAGCCCGAGGCAAGGAGAGTGCCACGTTCACCGCGAGCAGCATTGACCTGTGGATCCTTGCTGCGTGAGGTGACATACCAGTTGACTGCACCACCTACCATAAGGGGGAGGTTGAGCTGGAGCGGGATGAACATACCCAGGGCAAAAGCGAGGGCAGAGATGCCACAGGCATTGACGATGAGCGCGATGACAGCACCGATGCCGTAGAGCAGCCAAGGTGCGCCCTGTCCCATCATCAGTGGTTCGATGACGGCAGCCATGGCACGAGCCTGGGGAGCAGCCATCACATCGGAGTTGTCAGGTGTGAAGCCATAGGCCTGGTTGAGAATCATGATGACACCTGCCGCTGTGGCAGCACTTACTAGGATGCCGATGAACTTGAATCCCTCCTGCTTGGCGGGTGTTGTGCCGAGCCAATAGCCAATCTTGAGGTCGGTGACGAAGGCACCTGCACTGGCGAGTGCCGTACAAACCACGCCGCCCATGATGAGCGCAGCCACCATACCTTCGGTGCCCTTCAAACCTACTGCTGCCATGATGAGCGAAGCAAGGATGAGGGTCATCAACGTCATACCCGAGACGGGGTTGGAACCCACGATGGCAATGGCATTCGCAGCCACGGTGGTGAAGAGGAACGCAATGACAAAGACGATGATGAGGGCCACGATGGTGAAGAGCAGCGAGCCATGCATCACATCGAGGTAGAAGAAGAGGGTGGTAGTGAGCAAGGCGATGATGAGGGCCAAAACGATGGTCTTCATGCTGATGTCGCGCTGGGTACGCGGAACAGCTGCACCTGCTGCTGAGGCTTCGGCACTCTTGCTGCCAAAGGCCTGCTTGATGAGTGAGAAACTACCCATGATGACACTGCGACTCTTCCAGACACCGATGATGCCGGCCATGGCGATGCCACCGATGCCGATGCTCTTGGCATACTGGAAGATCTGCTGCGGCATAGCATCGCCCGCAAGGATGCCTGCGCCGACTTCGAGGTCAGGCCATATGAAGGCAATGGCAGGAACCACAATCCACCAGATGAGTACCGAACCGGCACACATGATGGTAGCATATTTCAGACCCACGATGTATCCCATTCCGAGCAGGGCTGCCGAGGTGTTGCAGCTCAGGAAGAACTTGCCTTTGGCTGCAATCGTGGTGCCAAGCGAGCAGAATGTGCTGGTAAAGTTTTCGGCCCATGTGCCGAAGGTGGCAACAAGGAAGTCGTAGATACCACCCAATACTGAAGCGATGATGAGTGGTTTGGCAGACGAACTCTCACCTTCGCCCGAGATGAGTACCTGCGTTGATGCTGTGGCTTCGGGGAAAGGATACTTGCCGTGCATGTCGCTCACAAAGTACTTGCGGAAAGGAATGAGGAAGAGAATGCCGATGACGCCACCCAAGAGCGATGCCAGGAAGACCTCGAGGAAGCTGACGCTGATTTGGGCATCGGGGAACTTCGAGTCGAGGATGTAGAGGGCAGGAAGGGTGAAGATGGCACCAGCCACAATCATACCTGAGCAGGCACCGATGGACTGGATGATGACATTCTCGCCAAGAGGATCCTTGCGCTTGGTAGCCGAAGCAAGACCGACGGCGATGATGGTGATGGGGATAGCTGCCTCAAAGACCTGTCCGACCTTGAGGCCAAGATAGGCGGTGGCTGCACTGAAGATGACTGCCATGAGCAAGCCCCAGATGAGCGACCAGGTGGTCACTTCACGAGGGTTGGCCTTGGCGGGCATCAATGGGTGGTACTCTTCGCCTGGCTTCAAGGGGCGCATGGCGTTTTCGGGGAGACCTTGGGTGGGTTTGTTTTGTTCCATTTGGGTTGTTGTTGGTTGATATTTCTTGGGCAGCCAAACATGGCTGCCGCATTAACACAAAAGACAATGGGGACGCGGTGATGACGCGGGTTAGATCTTGCGGAGTTGCCAGAGGCAGGATTCGAAGTCGATGCCGGTGTTGGCGGGGCCGGGGGTGCGAAGGGTCTCGATGAGACATTGTCGCACGAAATGGGAGGCACGTTTGGCCGAAAGAGCGAAGGGAACGCCGTTGACGGCATCCGCACCGAGGACTGAGGCGAAGACGTCGCCTGTGCCCGATCGGGTGTCTTCAACAATCATTTGGCGTTGGAATTCCACATCGCCGTTCTGTTCGCCCACGACATTGCCGATGAAGTTTTCGCCCATCTTGATGCCGGTGATGACAAGACGCTTAGCGCCCATGGCCATCAGTTCGCGTGCCATGACCACAAGTTCGATGTGACGCCAACCATTGGGCTTGTAGGGCGTGTCGGTGAGGAAACAGGCTTCGGTCAGATTGGGCGTGATGATGTCGGCATATTGGATGAGACGCTTCATGTCGCGGCACATCTTACGGGTATAGGTGGGGTAGATGTGGCCGTTGTCGCCCATCACCGGATCAACGAGGACGATGGTCGAAGGACGTCGGAAATCCTTGATGAACTGCTCCACGATGCCAATCTGGCGGGCCGAACCGAGGAAGCCGGTCATGATGCCGTCGAACTGCAGGTCGAGCTTCTTCCATTCTTCAATATACGCAGGCATTCGACGAGTGAAATCCTCCCGATAGAACGAGGGGAAGCCTGTGTGATTGGAGAAGATGGCAGTGGGCAGTGGACAGCCCTGCACACCCAGATGACTGACAATCGGCTGGATGACAGAGATGCTGCAACGACCATATCCCGAGATGTCGTTAATGATAGCTATCTTTTTCAATGAACAATTAACAATTAATAATTAACAATTATTGCGGGTCTCAAACCATGAACCATGAATCATTAACCATAAACCATTTGGTTACATTGGGTCCACATCGTAATAGAAGACGATGCGCGAGAACTCCTGGATGTCTTGCGACAACTTGCTTTGGATGATGCCCAGCAGGCGGCGAATCTCGCTGGTCGGTGCCTCACGTTCCACTTTGAGCAGTACCTGTCGGATGAACATATTCTTGACACGACCGATGGGAGGAGCCTCCGGACCAAGGACACGATCGCCGAAGGTGTAGCGCAGTTGCTGGACATACTGTGCCACCATGGCATCAAGACGATCCTCATAACGTCCTTTCATATATATTATAATAAGACGTGTGAAGGGAGGATATCCATAGCGACGGCGGTCTTCGAGTTGCGATTCGGCCATTGCAAGATAGTCGTGGCTGACCACTTGCTGGAGGAGTGGGTGCTTGGGGTCTCGACACTGGATGATGACCTCGCCTTGCTGTCCCTCGCGTCGTCCTGCACGTCCTGCCACCTGTTCCATAAGTTGGAATGCACGTTCGTGGGCACGGAAGTCGGGGAAGTTCATCAATCCGTCGGCACTGAGGATGCCTACGGTCTGTACCGAACTGAAATCCAATCCCTTGGTGACCATTTGTGTGCCGATGAGCACATTGCATTTCTTCTGTTCGAAGTCCTGGATGATGCGCTCGTAACTCTTGCGGGTGCCTGTCGAATCGGTGTCCATACGAATGGGACGTGCGATGGGAAGGAGCCGTTGCAGGCCTTCTTCAATGCGCTCGGTTCCATATCCCTGGGTCTCGAGTTGACGGCCTTCGCATTGCGGACAGATTTGTGGCCAGGGCATACGATATCCGCAGTAATGACATTCGAGGGCACGAGTGCGCTTGTGATAGGTGAGCGAGACATCGCAACGAGGACAATGGGGTGTCCATCCGCATTGTACGCATTCGATCTGTGACGAATAGCCTCGACGATTTTGGAAAAGAATGGCCTGCTGGCCTTGTTGCAAAGTATGCCCAATCTTCTTGACGAGTTCGGGCGAAAAGACATCCTTGGTAGGTACCAGCGTGATCTTGGGCAACGAAACACCGGCGTGACGTTCGGTGAGTCGCACCAACCCGTACTTTCCCTGCTTGGCAAGATAGAAACTCTCGAGGCTTGGCGTGGCACTTCCCAACAGCACTTTGGCACCATGTCGCATGGCAAGGATGATGGCCGTGTCGCGTCCGTGATAACGAGGGGCAGGGTCCTGCTGCTTGTAACTGGGCTCGTGTTCCTCATCGACGATGACGAGTCCAAGTTGTCGGAAGGGAAGGAAGATGCTCGAACGAACACCGACGATGAGACGTGAACTTTGCACGGCGCCTTTCGAATTGTCGAGCATGGCTTTCCAAATCTCCACGCGTTCGGTGTCAGAAAGTTTGGAATGATAGACGAGCATCTGTTTGCCGAAGACACGACGCAGACGTTGGCAGAGTTGCGTGGTGAGCGCAATTTCGGGCACCATGAGCAGGGCTTGCCGTCCTTGTTCGATAACCTCCTGGATGAGGTGCATATAGATCTCGGTCTTTCCGCTTGAAGTGACGCCTTGCAACAGACAAACCTGATGATCGTGCAGGGAATGGCAGATCTGTCGATAGGCTACTGTCTGCATCTCGGTGAGAGGATGCATCGGCTCGCATTTCTGTTCGAGATAGGGATCGTCGCGTGTGTCGAGACGCGAGACGGGTTCTTCGAAGGTCGTCAGCAGGCCTTTCTTATAAACTTCGTTGAAAATGGCGGTACTGACCCCAGCCGACTTGAGAAGCACATCCTTGGGAACGGGGTCGGCCTTGGCCTTTTGAAGTGCGTGACTCATATCGAGCAACTTCATAAAGAGCGCCTGCTGCTGAGGGGAACGTTGCAGGGCTTTGAAGGCGGATTCGAGGCTCGAAGAGGGCTGGACTTTCGGAGTATTCTGAGTATTCGGAGAACTCGGAGTAATCGGAGATGGCGTGTCTTCGATGCCGGGCAAGGTGATCTGCACCATCGTGCGCATCTTGGGCTGAAAGTCCTCGCGCACAGTACCTTCTTTACCTTCTTCGGGTTTGAGTTCACTGGGCAAAGCCGCTTTCATCACATCGCCGATGGGGCACATGTAATAGTTGGCGATCCATTGCCAAAGGGGATACTGCGGATGTCGGATGATGGGACCTTCATCGAGAACCTGTAGGATGGGCTTCAGTTCGTAGCCGGTCTCAGGTCGGTGAGGAGTGAGGCTCACGATGATGCCTGTGTAGGTGTGATTTCGGCCAAAGGGTGCCAATACGCGCTGACCTATCTGCACCATCTTTTCCAACTCGTCGGGGATGATGTAGGTGAATGTCTGGTTCAATGGAACCGGTAGTATTATGTCTGCGTAAAGCATTCTCTTAACCTTTCGAACCCTTCTTAACCTTTTGAACCTTTCTTAACCTCTCGAACCTTTCTTAACCTCTTCTCACGCTTTTGGCGTGAGAAGAACCAATGGGATGAGCATCTCTTCGAGCGAGATGCCGCCATGCTGGAAGGTGTCTTTGTAATACTGAACGTAGTAGTTGTAGTTGTTCGGGTAGGCAAAGAAATCGTGCCCTCCACAGAACGCATACTGTGTGCTGACGTTCAAGATGGGCAGGCCGAAATCCTGTGGACGCTCAATCCAGAAGATGTTCTTCGACTGCGAATTGAGATTCTTGCCGAGTTTGTAGCGAAGGTTAGTGTTGACGTTCTTGTCGCCGATGATCTTGATGGCATTGTCGCAACGAATCGATCCGTGGTCGGTGGTCAGAATCACCTTGTAGCCCATCTCGGCTATCGAACGGAAGAGGTCGAGCGTCGAGGAATGTTCCATCCAGGTGCGAGTCAAGGCGCGGTAGGCGGCCTCGTCGTGAGCCAGTTCGCGCACAGTCTTGATTTCGGTGCGGGCATGACTCAACATGTCGATGAAGTTGATGACAATGACGTTGAGCGGATAGCGTTTGAGCCCTTTTAGCCCTGCCACGAGTTTCTCGCCATAACTGTTCTCGTTGATCTTGTGATACGAGAATTCGTAATGCTTGCGAAAACGGTCGAGTTGTGTCTGGATGAGCGGAGCCTCGTTGAGGTTCTTGCCTTCCTCTTCATCTTCGTCCACCCAAAGGTCGGGAAACATTCGCGCAATCTGGTCGGGCATCAGGCCGCTAAAAATGGCATTGCGTGCATATTGCGTGGCTGTGGGCAGCATGGCGCAATAGACATCCTCCTGTATGGAAAAATAAGGAGAGAGGAGGGGTTGCACGGCCTTCCATTGGTCAAGACGGAAATTATCGATGACGATGAGGAAAAGTTTCTCGCCAGCATCGAGCAGGGGGAATATGCGTTCCTTGAAGAGGGAAGGTGACATCAGGGGCGCATCGTCCTTGATTTCGTTTTTCGTGTAGGCCAAAGGTCCCGTGTTGGAAGGAGAGGCCTTCTTGATGAGGCCCTTCACCCAGTCCTGGTAATTGCGCTTCACGAACTTGTAGAAGGCTGCATTGGCCTCTTCCTTCTGCATCTGCAGCATTGAGTTGAGTTGTGGGTCGGAATTGGCGCTGAATTCGTTTTCCCAAAAGACGAGACGTTTATAGACGTCCACCCATTCGTTGAAAGTATGGGCATCGCTGATGGCCATCGAAAGTTTGCCGAACTCCTGCTGATAGCCCGACGTCTGCTGTTGCTGAGTGATTTCGCGGGCATGGAGGTTCTTCTTGATGCTCATCAGCATCTGGTTGGGCAACACGGGCTTGATGAGATAATCGGCAATCTTCGAACCGATGGCCTGGTCCATGATGTCCTCTTCCTCGCTCTTGGTAATCATAATGATGGGGAGCGAAGGATGGCTCTCCTTGAGTTGGCTGAGGGTCTCAAGGCCCGAGATGCCCGGCATATTCTCATCGAGAAAGACGAGGTCCACGGGATGTTCGCGTGCATAGTCGAGCGCATCCTGCCCGTTGGTGACTGTGATGACGTCGTAGCCCTTCTTCTGAAGGAACATGATGTGGGGCTTGAGGAGATCTATCTCATCGTCGGCCCAGAGTATCTGTGGATTATTCATTTTCTTTCTCTGAGGGTTCGGGGGATTCGGGGTTTTCGGAGGGCTTGGAGGACTCGGAATTCTCGGAATACTCGGAAGTCTCGGAGGACTCGGAGTTTTCGGAGTTTTCGGCGCCTTCTTCACTTTCTGTACCTTCTTCGCTCTCTTCGCCTTCCTCGCCTCCGTAGGTGGCCTGTACCCAGTCGAAGTATTCCTCGAAGGTTTTGCCACGGAGCAGCAGTCGGAAGTTCGGGTCGCTGATGTCGATTTGCGTAATGCCGTCGGGGAGTTCGAAGGTGTCGCTGGCATCCATACGGTCGTGGTAGTCGAGGAGTTCGTCAAGGTTGTCAAAGCCGCTGATGACGAGCACCGAAAGGCCGTTGCCTGTGTCGATGATTTCAAGGTCGAAGTCCTTGACGAGATAGTTCTCGAAGTTGAATTTGGCTATCTCAAACAGCAGGTCGTTCTGGATGTTCGAAAGGCTGTCGGTCTTGAAGGCAAGGAGTAGAACGTGCGGAACGTTGTCATCGTCGAGGAACTGCATCGAGGCGTCGGCAGTCTCTTCGGAACCATCGCCGCGCTTGAGGGAAGTGCCCCACATCATACTGCGCACCTTCGAGCCGAGTTGAAGTTCACGACCTTCGCGATAGCCCTTGATCATCAGGCTGGCAAGTGGCGAAACGTCGCTCTCGGGATAGGTGGCAGTGAGTTGTTCAAGTGCTTCCTTGAAACTCTTGCTGTCGCCATCCTGCACATAACTGAGTGCGTGGAGGAAGAGGAACTTCGGCATAAGTTTCGAGAGTGGCCACTTCTCGTGTACGAAGTTGTAGTTGTCGTGCACGAGTTTGGTGTTGCCAGCCAGATATTCCTCGTAGGTGTGGATATAGAGCGAATCCTGGCCCTTGGCCATTTCCCGGAGCGTCTCGATGTAATTCGGGTCGCTGACAGCAACGCCGTAAGAGCTCTCGGGATAGGAATCCATCAGTTTGCGGCGCCAGAGTTCGGCCTCGGCAAGCATCTTGTTCTGTCGGTCCGTCTCGCCCTTTCGTTGGGCCATATCGGCCATACGCATATACATCAGATAGATGGCATAATACATATCTGGGCGATGCTGGCTCTCGGGATAACGAGTCTCGAGCTGTCGGAAGGTCTTTATGGCAAGCGGGAAGTTCTCGAGTTTCTCGTTGATGATGACGCCCTCATTGTAAAGGCCTTCCTCGATGAGTTCGTTGGCAGTCTGTTTCTGGTCGTCGGTGAAAGGAATCTGTGCCAGATAATACTCCGGCTTGTGCGGATCGTTGGCATCCTCGTTGTCGGCAGCTGCACCTTCTTCGGTCGAAGGTGCTTCTCCGGGAGTTTCGGTGGCAAGGCTGTCGGCTGCCATTCCTTCGGCAAGTTGGTCGGTGGCATCAGCTTCGTTTGCGTCCTGCTCAGAGTCGAAGAATGCCGTCTCGGTCTTGTTCTTTCTACGCCAATCGTCCTCGGGTTTGCGGGCGCCCCAGGTGCGTTGGAATGAGGTCTTTCCCTTGGCAACTTGTGCGGGGTTGTAGAAGTACCACGACTTGTCCTGTTTGCCTACTGTGGGCTGTTCGTCATTGGCTGCCAAAGGGTCGGCATTCGACGACTTGTTGGCCTCATATTCTGCCAGGCGTTCCTGGTCCTCGGCTTCCTTTTCGGCCTTGATGAGGTCCTTGATGATCTTTGCGATGACTTTGTCGAGCTGGTCCTTGGGCAATTCGGCAAGTTTGAGCAAACTGTCCTGCAATTGGACGGTCTCAGCGTGGGTCTGCAGTTCATCGAGCACGGCGCTCAGACGCTGTATTTCCTTGTAGCCCTTGAACTCCTTGTCGATGATGCCCATCGCCGTGCTGTAGGCTTTCTGTGCCTTGACGTAATCTTCCTGAATGAAAGTGATTTCGCCCAAACGAAGGGCAGCAATGGCCTTGTCTATGCCGTTGCGCGTGCTCTTCTCCACGGCGGTTTCGAACTGCGTGATGGCCTTCGCAGTATCCTGTTGGAGCAACGCAACGTTGCCGAGTCCGTAGTAGATCTGGTCGAGGTACTCTTCGTTGCGGAACTGATGGCGCATACGGTTGAACTTCTTTTCGATCTTGGCGAGGTTCTTAGCCGAGGTGCCGCCCATCTTCGATAGGACGTTGGTCTGTGCCAGTTTGGCATTGAACTGTGTCTTGTAGTTGTCACCGCTGTGGCCCAGTCGTCCGAAGATCTTGTATGCCTCGGCATAGTCGCCGCGTTCTTCGAGCAGTTGGGCAAGGAGGTAGTCGCAACGCAGTTTCTGGGCTTTCGAATGGGAGGCAGCGCGTCCTACACGAAGGTAGTCGATGGCTTCGAGCGAGGTCTCGGGTTTGCAAAGCAGAATCTCGGCTTGTGCCAAAGAGAAAGCCTTCTGGAGCGAACGTGGAAGGTCCTTATAGACGGGCAGGGCGCTCAGTTCCTTTTGGTTGGAGTATTGCTTTGGAGGGATGACTAGGCCAAGTTCGGCTTCGGCATCGAAGTTGAAGCCCTGCACGGCATAGACGCGTGCTGCCCAGATGTGACATTCGGCAACCGTGTATTTGCGCCACCAGAAGCGGCGTGCGGTGTAGGAGAAAGTGGCTGCGGCGGCATTGAAGTCGCCCTTGTAGAACTGTGCCTTGCCCGACAGAATCCAGGCATTATGCAGGAACGGGTTGAATTCGCCGTGGGTGAGCCAAAGTTTGTATTCGGGAGTATTCTTGCCGCGACGTTTGGGCTTGTTGGGCATACTCTTTCGCTGCACGGCGATCTTGCATTTCTCGATGGCGCGGTCGAATTGGGCATTTGCAGGAGGCTCCTTGGCATCGGTCAACTCATAGACGGGGTGCAACTTGATGCGCTGCCCAAATTCCTCATCGTGCTTGTTCTCCATCGCATCCAGCCCATCCTTGAATGCCTCGTTGCCATTGAAGTAGGTATTGTATTTCGTCGTCATCGCCTTCATCCCACGGTTCAGCTTGGTGTTGCTCTTGCATGCGCTGAGGCATACGACAAGCAGCACCGCGATGCACGCCGTGACAAACAGATGAAGAGAATTATGTTGACGGTAGTTGCTCAATATCTATTTTTATTCAAAACCTTTCAAACCTTTCGAACCTCTCAACCCTCTCGAACCCCTCGAACCTTTCAGAACCCTTCTCACCCCTTCTTTACCTTCTCATTGCTATGGTCCACCCCATCGGCAGAGACTGATTGGAAGCGACGTTCGCGAACCACCAGCAGGACTTCGTCCATAAGTTGAATGGGGAGGGCAATCTGTCGGAGCTGGAGGGAACGCACCCAGCCTGCCACTTCGATTTCCTTGAGTTCGTAGAAGACGTTAGCAAACTCCTCGGCTTCCTCGTCGGTGTAGTCCTCGGATTCGCGGCCCTTGTATTGGTCGAGTTCCTCGTCGTCGTAGTAGATGATTTCGTTCGAGACGGCAGCAAGCAGCGAATCGCGTTCACAGGTGGCGTGCTGGCCGCAACATTCCTGGGGAACATCCTTGGTGACTTCGAGGGGAGATGTCTCGTCGGGTTTTGCCGTGCCCTCGGCCACACGCTTCTTGAAACGTTTGTCGCCAATGAATGCGGGGATGGCTACGATGAGCACGAGGATGACAAGAGCGGAAATAAGGTAGAGCATATGGTGGGGTTAGGAAGGGTTAAGAGGGGTTAAGAGGGGTGGTTAAAATGACAACTCCTTGATGCTGAATCCTGCCTTTCGAAGGTCTTCCCAATAGTTGGGATAGGACTTCGAAACCACGCCGGGGTCATCGATGAGGATGCTGCGCGAAGGCAGGACAAACGACATCGGAGCAAAAGCCATGGCCATGCGATGATCCTTGTAAGTGGAGATGACAGGGTCGGCTTCGATTTCGCAATGGGTGCCATCCCATCGCATTTCCACCGAACCGTTAAATTCTTGGTCTGTGATGACATAACCAAGTTTTTTCAACTCGGTTTCGAGGGCTGCCACGCGGTCGGTCTCCTTGATGCGAAGGGTATGCAGACCCGTGATGCGGAAGGGGACATTCAGGGCGCAGCAGGTCACGATCAGCGTCTGTGCAAGGTCGGGCTGCGAAGTGAGGTCCATTTCAAGTGGGGTTGGGGCTTCGGAAGGAATGCCGCAGGATTCCAACGTCACGGCATCGTCCCGATAGATTGTCCTGATGCCCAATGCCTCGAAAT
>JAZQBS010000026.1:0-3773 GCA_045545875.1 Bacteroidales bacterium | reverse complement strand
GGTCGATGACACCGCCGGCCATCGCCGTGGGGTCGCTCAAACGCTGTTTGCCCATTGCCTCACGGGCAGCGTGGCGCGACTCCTCCTTGTCCTCGCTGTCGTAGTAGCCATTGCCGCTGATGCGGCTCATATCGTACATCGTCGAGGCGACGGTGGCCTTGATGCGCGGGTCGGCAGCGGCAGCGTTGAGGGCAATGCCGCCCCAGCCACAGATGCCGATGATGCCGATGCGTTCGGGGTCGACATTGTCCAGCTTGGATAGATAGTCGACGGCAGCCATAAAGTCCTCGGTGTTGATGTCGGGCGACGCCGTGCGACGGGGTTCGCCGCTGCTCTCGCCAGTATAGGAGGGGTCGAAGGCCAGCGCCACAAATCCGCGCTCGGCCATCCGCATCGCATAGAGGCCGCTGCTCTGCTCCTTGACGGCGCCGAAGGGACCGCTCACGGCGATGGCGGCCAGCTTGCTCTGGGCATCCTTGGGCGTATAGAGGTCGGCAGCAAGCGTCAGACCATACTGTGTCTCGAAGGTCACCTTGCGGTGCTCCACTTTGTCGCTCAGCGGGAACACTTTGTCCCACTCCTGAGTTAATGTTAGTTCCTGTTTCATATTGTCAGTGTTGTTAGTTTCTTGTTTGCTGTTGCAGGCGGCTAGAGCCAGTGTCGCCACGATCATGCCTGTTGCCAACAGGCTTCTATGTTTCATTTTCTTTATTTTTTATGGTAAAAATGATGGTCACTTTGCCGCTGCCAAGGGCTTCTTTGAGGCCTTCGGTGTTGGGGATGTGGCCAATGGGGGTGTATTGATAGGTTGTTGTGAAGGTCTCGTAGAAGACCACCACGCAGTTGTCGCCGTAGAGCATGATATCCCTTTTTGTCAGGCTTTGTTGAATTTCTCCTTGCCTTGCTTGCAGCGTGGACAGCGCCAGTCGTCGGGCAGGTCCTCGAAGGCCACGCCGTCATGCTCGGCGGGGTCATATACGTAGCCGCAGATGGAGCAGACGTACTTGCCGGTGGCTCTCTGCTGGCTGAAGTCCACCTCGGCAAAAACTGTAGGAACGGGGTTATCGAGATCCATCACCCGCTTGGCCTCTAAGTTCTCATATGCCTGCGGGGTGTGGGTGCCGCAATAGACGGTGGGGTGCTGGCGTATGAACTCGCGGATGCGGTTCTGCGTCTCGCGGGCTGCAGGCAGGTCGTCGAAGACCACGGAAAGCTTATCCTCGTACAGGGCTTCGTCAACGTAGGTGATGTCGCCGTGGAGCATATAGAACAGGCCTTCGTTTTCCACGATGATAATGCTGTTGCCGTTGGTGTGTCCCTTGGCTTTGACGAGGTAGATGCCGTCCTGAATCTTCTGCGCCTCAGGGAAGTTGTAGTAAGGGCCGTCGGTGAACGTGACGGGCACGAGGTTTGTGATCCCTTGCAGCTCGGTAGCGCCCATCTCCTCTTGGCTCACATAAATCTTGGCGTTGGGGAAGCTTTTCAGCTCGCCGCTGTGGTCGGCGTGACGGTGGGTGAGCAGAATCTTTGTCACCTGCTCGGGTTTGTAGCCGAGTGCGGCGAAAGCTTCCATATAGCTGCAGATGTCCTTGCCAGTGTAACCGGCCGAGTTCTCGTCGGGCACCTCCTCGGGTGTTCCTGCCGGGATGCCTGTATCTACCAGGATTACCTCCTTCCCAGTGTCAATCAAATAGTTCTGAAGGCTGCCGCGATAGCGGACGTTCTTGTCGTAGTTGCCACCTTCGCCTCCCATAACGAAAGGCTGGGTATAGAATCCGTCTTTGCGGAATTTTACTGCTTTGATTTCCATATCATATAAAATTAAACGAGGAGGACCGCAGCCCTCCTCGTTGTTAAACTCACTTTGCGGCGGGCTCCCACTTGCAGCGGATGGGCGACACGATGGCACCCTCTTTCTTCAGCTCGGCGAAGGCCTTGTCCACTTCCTTGCGGTCGGCACCGAGTGCCTTGGTGACGTCGCCAGCCGAGACGGGCTTGCCGGCCTCGCGCATAGCTTTTAATACTTGCTCTTTCATCTTTTTAGAATTTGATTGTTTCTTGTGTTTCCATCATCTTGTAGAATGTGGCGGTGGCGTTGCTGAGGTAATACATCACACCTTTTTCGCCGTTTTCGCCGAGGGCGGGTTTCAGAACAGGCATCTTTTCAATCAACGCCTTCTGGATTTCGGGGCGGTTGTCTTTCACCAAGGTGCATTCGATGCGCAGCGTGAGACCTTTGAAGGCACAAATCTCGGCCTTGGGGTTGGCGTCAATCTGCTTGGTGGCGTTGGTGTTGCCAAAGGCCATGATATAGATTTTGTCGTCGCGGAGCATCATTGCGCCGTAGGGGCGCACGCGCGGTTGGCCGTCTTCAACGGTTGCCAAATAGAACGTTCCTGCATTCTCCAGGAAATCATACACTTTTTTTACTGATTCCATAATTGATATACTTATAGGGTTTTACATCATTTCAATAAGGAAATTCTCATAACCGAGCTTGTCGATATAGTTGAGGTACTGAGCCTCCCAAGCCATGTGATCCTTCTCGCCATCGATCCACTTGTAGATTAATTTCTGGGTCGGGTAATCGTCGGCGAAGGCGGCTGCCATCTCGCTCATCTGCTTGATTGCATCAGGATTGTAGTCTGACTCAATCTGCTGTTTCGGGTCGTCGTAGAACGGGAACTCCATCGTCTTCATGGCCTCTTGCAGGTCGGCGGGCTTGCAGCCGAGTTCCACAAGGCGGTTGAGCACTTCCTCGGCCTCATCCCATTCCTCTTCGGCTTCCTCCTTCCATTTGTCGGCCAGCTTGTTCCAACCGTTCAGACGGCAATAGGCCGAGAAGGCAAAATGTTGTTTGCTGTTTCCAAACCATGCAGCGCCATACATGGCAAACTGCTTCAATGCTTCTTCTTTTGTCATAGGTGTATTGGTTTAAGTTTATACTGATATTTAATTGCAAATTAACGTTTATTTTCTGACGCTTCTGCTATCCGAAACGACACAAAATTTGTCTGAAACGATACAAACTTGAAATACTATTCGTATTTTTGCTGTCAAATTTGGCTTATGTATACATTGAAAGAAGGCTGGATAGCCATGCATGGCGAGATGCCGACTGACGATTGGGACGGGAAGCTATACTGTGACAAGACAGATGCTGACCGCACTTTTCTCGCCAACAAGATACAGGGATATTTGGCGGCCTACACATTCACCCTCGTTATCCAAGGTCAGCTAACTATTGCCTATAATGGCAAGGAATTGACGTTCCAGGCCAATGACCTCTACTTCTACTCGCCCGGCATGTCTGTTACCGTCTTATCTGCCTCTGCCGACTATCAAGGGCTCTGCCTGCTGGCCGATGAGAATGCCACCATTGAACTCACCACTGTGCGCGACCTGGTGTACATTGCATATGCCCCTATAGTCCAGTTGCACGAACCGAAACTGACGCTGCCTCATGCCGAGGCATTGCGATTGGCTGAAAAGATGCGGGAAATCATCGGCTACCTTCACTCGGAACACCTATACAAGACGGAAGTCCTGCGCCTGCTTTATGCCGTCTTTCTGCTTGATGTGCAGAATGCACAACAACGTGCCATCAAACGCAAACAGACCTCACAACGCGTTGAGGAAATCTTCATTGGTTTCATCCGATTGCTGCCCCAGCACTTTGTTGAACATCGCGACATCGGTTTCTATGCCTCAGCACTCAATATTTCGTCTGTCTATCTTTCTCGTGTCGTTCGCTAGGTCACGGGTCGCACTGT
>JAZQBS010000025.1:0-2105 GCA_045545875.1 Bacteroidales bacterium | reverse complement strand
TCCTCGTCATGCAGTCGGCCCCAAATACCTGTGTGAGCCAGTCGCCCGTAAGCCACCATCTCGCGTACCTTGGTGTTGTGCAGATTGAGAATGCTGGTCAGGACAATTCCGATGCTGTCGGGTCGTTCGATGGTTCCGGTGAGGGGATGCTGAAGGCCGGCGATGGTGCGAAGCAGTGTGCTCTTTCCCGTACCGTTGCGCCCCAACAGGCAGCAGAAGCATCCATCAGATAATTCCGCATCTATCGACGAAACGACAGGTGCGGAATCATTGTATCCTATGTTGAGGTTGTTAAGTCGCAGCATCAGCGCTGATTGGGGTTGATGAATTTCATATCCGTTTCGACACCCTTCTTGAACCACTTGTCGGGCACGACACTCCAGTCGCCACGCAGTTTGGGCACGATGGTGTCGTGCTGGTGGAAATAGTCGGCGATGTAGTGACGTACATCCTGGTCGGACCATTTGATGACGTGTTTCTCGAACTCCTGCTTGGACCAACCCAGACCTTCGGGCACGAAGTTGCCGCCACCATTGGCCTGATAGCTGTTGAGAGCCACCTTGTAGGTCTTGGCCTTATCAAACTTCGAGCCATCGCTCATACTGATGATCGTGAGCTGCTTTCCTTGTGGCTTGTCGAGATTGATCTGGTACTTGATGCCTGCAGCACTCGTGAAGTTGAAGGTGGGAGTGAGGAAGCGTGGACCATAGACGTTGTAGGCAATCTTGCCATTCTCGTCGAACATGAACGCCAGCAGGTGGTCGTTCTCATTCTTCATGCCATTGTACTGCTTGCTGATTCCATAGTTGAGGTAACGTTCCACCTCTTCGCCCGTCATGTTGACGGTGACGAGGGAGTTCTCGTAACGATAGAGGGTGAAGAGCTGTCGCATAGTGACAGGTCCGGCAGCAACCGAGTCGTGGGCAGCAAGAACAGCAGCAAAGCTGACATCGGCGCCTGTGGCCTCAAGTTGAGCGTTGTGGATGAGATCCATAAATTCGGAGGGACCAAAGAGCGAAGGCTCACCGTAGATTGTCTTGGAGAGGTAACCGATGGGCGCATCGACGAATTCGTTGACCTCGTTGACGGCATACTGGAAGGTTTTGCAGTAGTCTTTGTCGGGTTCGTATTGGGTCATGTCGATGAGTTCGGTTTCGATCTGCTTGTCGTAACGTTTGGTCTCCTTATTGAGTACCAGATGGATCTTGGCACGGCCGACCTTGGCAGCCTGAGTCTGTGCATCAAGAACTTTGACAGAGTCGCCGTTGACATTGGTAATGGTGAGCATATTACCCTGATGGTCATGGCCGCAGAGGATGAGGTCGAAGCCAGGAACCTTGATGGCTACAGGGATGGAGCCGTTCTCGTTCTTCTTCGTATCGAGATCATTGCCATCGACATGATAGTCAGTGCCCGAGTGGCAGAGACCTATCAGAATGTCGGGCTGCTCTTTCTCCTGGATGATAGGAACCCAATGCTGGGCACATTCAACCATATCCTGGAATTCGAGATGCGGCCAAAGTTTCTTGGGGAGCCAAGCGGGAATGTTAGGTGTAATCATACCGAGCACAGCCACTTTGATGCCCGAACGTGTGAAGACGCGATAGGGGGTGAACATAGGTTCTCCGGTGCGTTCGTCTATGGCATTGGCACAAAGCCACTGCTTGCGAAGCTGTTTGGCTACACGTTCGTAATACACCTTTTCGCCCGTTTCCACATCGTGGTTGCCCAGGCCGACGGCGTCGTACCCCATGTAATTATAAACTAGGGGGACGAGGTGAGGAGATACGGTATCGACGAAATTGTAGTAGTACATGGAGGGCTGTCCCTGCAGACAGTCACCTGTGTCGAAAAGGAATACGGCATCGGGGTATTCCATACGCTGCTGGTTGACGTAGGTGCAGACGTTGGCCATTGACGTCACAGCAGGCATATTGTTGCGAATGTCAAAGGGGAGATAGGCTCCGTGGACGTCGGTAGTATAGAGCACGATGATATCTTTTTCGCTGGGCTTCATGGCGCAGGAGGACAACAACGTGGCAGCAATAAGGGCAATAGTGCCTAAGGATAACGTTTTCATAATGGTATGTTTTTTGATGGTAAAT
>JAZQBS010000024.1:0-27213 GCA_045545875.1 Bacteroidales bacterium | reverse complement strand
GGACGGCAGTACCTACGACCCCGAAACGCAATGGCGCAAGGTGCCGAAGGATAGCCTGATTCCGGATGGCAGCGGACGCTACTTCCGCCAAGTCGGATCGTAGCCATGTCGTTCTGTGTGCCAAGGAGTTGTCATAGCCCTTTGTCTTCCTAAGACCGCTTGGCCTCCGACTTGGACGGCAGTACCTACGACCCCGAAACGCAATGGCGCAAGGTGCCGAAGGATAGCCTGATTCCGGATGGCAGCGGACGCTACTTCCGCCAATGGCGCCGCAGCATTCGCTCGAAGGATGACATCTGGGATGCCATCACCGAGGCTGCGAATCTGCCGGGACTGACGGGTTCGCCCAAGCTTCAGCCCATCGCGACACGCCTCGTCATGCTTTCGACAGGCCTCAAGTCGCCCATGGGCCTCAAGGTCTATGGTCCCGACCTCGAGAGCATCGAGCAGGCAGGACTGCAGTTTGAACAGGCCCTGCGCGAAATGGACTTCATCAACACGAATTCGGTGTTCTACGATCGTTCGACAGGTGCTCCCTACATCGAGATAGCTCCCGACCGCGAGAAGCTCGGTCGCTACGGCATCTCGATACAATCGGTACAGGACGTGATCGAGACGGCCATCGGAGGCATGGCGGAGGGCAACACTGTGGAAGGACGAGAGCGCTTCAAGATACGTGTGCGCTATGCACGCGAGTACCGCAACGATCCCGAGTCGTTGGCCAGCATCCTGGTGACTGCGCCCGATGGCACCCAGATTCCCTTGGGCCAGGTGGCCGACATCCGCTTTACCAAAGGTGCCACGATGATCAACAGCGAAAACACCTATCTGCTGGGCTATGTCACCTTCGACAAGATGGGCAACGAAGCCGAGGTCAACGTGGTGGAAAAGGCCGACAAGGTGCTCAAGCAGAAGGTGGCAAGCGGTGAGATCGTTTTGCCCAAGGGCGTCACCTTCCAGTTTACGGGAAGCTACGAGCAGCAGCATCATGCTATGCAGCGCCTCAAGGTGGTAATTCCTGTGGCTTTGCTCCTGATTCTGCTGATCCTTTACTTCCAGTTCGGTACCATTCCAGCTTCACTGATCCACTTCTCGGGCGTCTTCATGGCGTTTGCGGGCGGCTTCATCATGCTGTGGCTCTATGGGCAGGAGTGGTTCCTCGACATCACGGTGGCAGGCGTGAATATGCGTGACCTGTTCGGGATGCATCAGATCAATCTGAGTGTAGCCGTCTGGGTGGGCTTCATTGCCCTCTTCGGCGTGGCTACCGACGACGGCGTGCTGATGGGCACCTACATCCATCACACCTTCCTGCATCGCCAGCCCAAGTCGAAGGAGGAGATCATCGAAGCGGTGGTTGAAGCAGGGCGTAAACGCGTGCGTCCGGCGTGCATGACCACAGCCACCACGCTCATTGCACTGCTGCCTGTGCTTTCGTCGACGGGCAAGGGTGCTGACATCATGATCCCGATGTCGATACCGACCTTCGGTGGCATGATCATCCAGGAGCTGACGATGTTCATGGTGCCCGTGCTGCAATGCTGGTGGAGGGAAGGGTCGCTTCGCTCAAAATTTTAAGAAAATTGATTTTAAAAATTATCAAAATGAAGAATGTCCAAAATCAAAAAATACTATCCGTTTTTCTTGTAATTTTTTGATTTAATTTTTCTATAATTTTGAGCTATGCGACCACTCATGTTATTATCCGTTTTTGTTTTCGATTTGTCGAAATGAACGCTGCATAATAAAAAGAAAAATATGAAACGATATACATTATTAATAATTATATTCATCAGCGCAATGCAAGGTAGAGTTGCGATGGCGGAACAACAGGCGGATAGTCTGTACGCGTACATGATGTCGGCGGTAGAGAACAGTCCGAGGACCAAGGCGGCATTGCAGAGCTACAAGGCTGCGCTCGAAGCCGTCTGTCCGGCCAGCACCATCGGTGATCCGGAACTGTCGGTGAACTGGTATCCCAGTCCGATGGAACTGGTCAACAGCAGGCAGGTGGCCACCTTCGGACTGATGCAGATGTTCCCCTGGCCCGGTTCGATGAAGGCTGCTCGCCGAGAGAAGGAGTGGCAGGTGGAAAAGGCGTACGAGATGTACCGCATGGAAGGCATCGACCTTGCCTATCAGGTGGAGGAAAAATGGTACCAGATACTTGCAACACAGGAGAAGATAACCGCCCTCGGGCAGAATATCGCGTTCCTGAAGCAAATCCAGGAGACTGCGCTCTATCAGTACAAGTCGCCTTCGAGCGGCAGGATGAAGGCCAACATGAGCGACCAGCTGCGCCTCCAGACCGAGGAACTGAGCCTCGAGGAACAGCTTGAGACGGCCCAGACCGAACTCTCGCTCCAGAAGCAGCAGCTCAACCTGCTGATGCATCGCGAGGCTGACAGCGACATCGTCACTCCCGACAGCATCGTGCTGCGTGAGATGCCCATCGTCTCGATGGACGATATCGAGAACGCAAGCCCGGAACTGGCAGCCATCCGCAACGAGCAGAATGCCCTCGAGCAGACCGAAAGGAAGATGCGCAACATGGGACGCCCCATGCTGGGCGTGGGGGCACAATACATGCTCAATGAAGAGACCAAGATGCCTCGAATGTCCGACATGAACGGCAAGGACATGTGGATGGCGATGTTCAAGGTCAGCCTTCCCATCTATCGCCGTAAGACCAATGCCTCGATACGGGAGGCCCAAATGATGCAAAATGCCGCCGCCGAAAAGTATGCTAGCCAGCGGGATGCCCTCGAAAGCCAATGGCTCGGCATCGTGCAGAGAGCCGAAGAGAGCAAACGCAAGATCAGACTGCTCAACCAGCAGCTCGACCTCGTGGACCGTACCCTCGAACTGATGCGCGCCGAATATGTGGCTGAAACGACCCTCCTCTCGGACCTGCTCGAAACTGATCGCCAACGCGTTGCCCTTGCCCTGAAACTTGCCGAAGCCAAGGCCAAGTACAACACGGTGGTGGCTCAGATGGAAAAAATAGCAGCCCTCAATGGCAACAACCTGCAGACGCAGGAGGAATGTAGAAAATAAAAAAGAATCTGAATAGAAATTTAAACAAATATGAAAAGGAACATTCTCAAGTATATCGGCGTCCTGTTGGCAGGCATCCTGCTCGGCTGGCTCATCTTCGGAAACAACAGCGCGAAGCAAAACGGGAACGAAGGCGAGGAGGGAGGAACCATCTATGTCTGCTCAATGCACCCCAACATCAAGTCCACCGACCCGAAGGCGACCTGTCCACTTTGCGGTATGGATCTGACACCGATGGGAGATACCGGAGGCAGTGCCATCGACGAAAATGCCGTGATGTTCAGTCAGGAGGCAGCTGCCCTTGCCGGCATCGAGACCATGGAGGTCAGCAGCGGAATGGCCAACAGTGAGATCCGCATCTTTGGCAAGGTGCAGCCCAGCACACGCATGCAGCAGACGCAGAGCGCCTACGTCGCAGGACGCATCGAACAACTTCTTATTACCGCAGTTGGCGACAAGGTGCGTAAAGGTCAGACGCTTGCCACCATCTATTCGCCCGAACTCTATTCCATCTCGCAGGAACTTTGTGCAGCCCTTTCGTACGAAGGTGCACAACGCAAGGTGCTTGTGGCAGCTGCAGAAGAGAAACTACGTCTGCTTAATGTCACCGAAGAGCAGATTCGCGAGATTGAGAAGAGCGGCAAGCCTTCACCTTACGTAGAGCTTAAGGCCAATACTTCGGGAACCGTCACGAGCCTCAATGTGGCTCCGGGTGCCTATGTCAACCAGGGACAACCGATGCTGGTCATCTCGGACCTCAGCAAGGTGTGGGGTGTGTTCGAAGCCTACGAACGTGACCTCCCCTTCATTCGTGTAGGGCAGGAGATACAGTTCAAGGCAGATGCGATGCCCGGAGAGATCTTCAAGGCCCGCATCAGCTATATCGACCCGCTGCTCGATGGCAGGAGCCGTACGGCCGACGTTCGCATTGACCTGGCCAACGGAACCGGTCGCTTCAAGCCCGAAATGCTCCTCACGGGCATCATCGAGGCCAACCTTCAGCAGTACAACGACGAGGTGATCATCCCCAAGAGCGCGGTGATGTGGACGGGTCCGAGAAGCGTGGTCTATGTGCTTGACGAGACCGAGGAACTGCCCACGTTCGTAATTCGTCAGGTCACGTTAGGACCTTCGATAGGCGACAGCTACGTCATCACGGATGGACTGGCTGAGGGCGAAATCATCGCGGTCAATGGCACGTTTGTCATCGACAGTGCTGCACAGTTGCAGGGACGCAAGTCGATGATGACGCAGGGGGAATAGGAGTTAGCGGGAGTTAGCGGGAGTTAACGGGAGTTAACGGGAGTTAACGGACGATAGCTTCGCCTTGATGAAATCGGGACCCAAGAGACATATGTCCGTTAACTCCGCGCTTTAGCGCTAACTCCCGCTAACTCCTGTTAACTCCGAAATAGAAAAATTTCAACTTATTATAAACAAATAATATTAACCAACAAATTAAAAAAACAGTATGAAAAAGATCATTTTTACCGCCCTGCTCGCAGTGGCAATGTTCGGCTTAGAGGCCAAGACCCAGAAGGTGACCATCGATGTCAATGGCAAGTGTGAAATGTGCAAGACACGCATCGAGAAGACTGCCAGCGCCGTGCCTGGTGTCACCTCGGCCAAGTGGAACCTGAAGACCAAGAAGCTCATCCTCATCTATGACGACACGAAGACCGACGTCAAGAAGGTGGAGGAGGCACTCGCTGCCGTGGGACACGACACCCAGGACATCAAGGCCAGCGACGAGGCTTACAACAAGCTGCACGCCTGCTGCAAGTATCGTCAATAAGGCTAAGGGATTCTAAGAGATTCTAAGGGATATTAAGGGATTCTAAGGGACGAGTGTTTCTTGGAATTCATTCTCGATAGGTGAAAGTGACAAGTTGAACTAATGCTCAACTTGTCACTTTCCGTTGTTTCGTCATTTTCCGTTATATTTGTCTCGGATACGCGTGATGAGGAGCAGGAGATTGTCGAAATGCAGGGCGTTGAAGCTGCCTTCGGGGAGGGCGGCACGCTGCTCACGGCAGTACTGCTCGATGAAGTTGAGGTGCTGGAGGGCATAGATGCGCACGTCGGTATGCGAGGCGTTGATGGCCATTGCATCCTTGGTGGAGGCATCCACGTTGAGCAGACGACCTACGAAGTCGATGTACGTGTTCTCCGACTCACGCGTGTAGGCGTTCTGACGCTCATCGTCGGTGAAGGGCTGCCAGACAGCTTGGAAGACATCGCCGAGATACTCGTCGATGGGATAGGGGTCGGGATTCTGCAGGTTGTTGCGCTGCTGATTGAGGAGCATACCGGAGGAGAGCAGGAAGGAGATCATCGTGTTGCGACGATTGGCCATCTCGTCTTCGGCATTGACTCCCAGTTTCTCGATGATGCTCGTCGGGTACATCCACGTGTTGGCCTGGAAGACATGACGTCCCATCCAGTCGATGGCAGCCTTCTGCTTGAGACGCGGTACGGGCTGGTAACGTGGGGCATCGGGCACATTGTTGGTATAGCGTCCGCCAATGATGCGCTGCACGTGGTTGGCATAGAGCTGGAACTGCACACGACAGCGGCGATGGAAGGCATCGAGCTCGTCGTACTGCCCATCGGGCTGTGCAGTCCACTCTTCGAGGTGGCTCACCACACGCTTCAGGTTGAGAATGGCATAGTCGGTGGCCTTGACACCATCGTCACCGAGGTCCTCGACCTGCGAACGTGGGTCACTGCCCTTGCCCTCGTCACTGCAATAACGTAGGCGGATGTTGCCGCGCAGCTTCTTTGTGACTTCGGCACGCAGTACCTTGCTTTCGGCGATGGGGTCATCGAATTCGGGACGATACTGGTAGCCCCACTTGATGGCCCAGATGTCGTAGTCGTTGATGCGAGGAAAGAGTCCCTTGGGACCGACATTGTCTTCGGGTTGGGCCACATAGTTGAAGCGTGCATAGTCCATGATGCTGGCCGTATGACCGTGCTTCTCGACCCAAGCCTTGTCGCGCAACTTCTCGACAGGAGTAGCCGACGAGGCTATCATATTGTGACGCAGGCCCAGAGAATGACCTACCTCGTGACTGCTGACGAAGCGTATGAGCTGGCCCATCAGTTCGTCGTCGAGGTCGGCACGCTGTGCTCGTTTGTCGAGAGGACCGCATTGGGTAATGTACCACTTGCGCACCAGGTTGAGCACGTTATGGTACCAGCAGATGTGGCTTTCGAGGATCTCACCACTGCGTGGATCGACGATGCGCGGGCCATAGGCATTCTCGGTGGATGAGGGCAGGTAGCGTATCATCGAGAAGCGTGCGTCATCGACACTCATCGTCGAGTCGTTGGGCCATTCGCGTGCCTGGATGGCGTTGCGGAAGCCTGCTGCCTCGAAGGCCACGTTCCAGTCCTCGACACCCTGCTTGAGGTATTTGACCCATTTGCGGGGCGTAGCGGGGTCGATGTAGTAGATAATGGGATTGACAGGCTCGGTGAGGCGACCGGCAGCATAGGCCTTCTTGTCGCGTGGCACGAGACGATAGCGCGAGATGTAGCCGAAGTCCTTCGACACTTCGTCATCGACAAAACGCGTCACACGGTTCTGGAAGTATCCCACACGTTCGTCGTTGATGCGGGGCTGCATAGGCGTCTCGGGCAGGAGCACGATGCTGGTGTGGAGCGAGAGGGTGACATAGCCACTGCGAGCAGCGGGCACGCTGGTGTCCTTGCTTTCATAGGTGCGCAATGTGGTTATCTCGGCATTGATGGGATAGGTGCGGATGGTGTCGATAAAGGTAAGGTCGGCAACGGGTGAACCCAGGTTGACCTGCGTGCGATCGGTCTGTACCAATCCACCGAGCTTGGTGTCCTTGGCAAAGAGTGGTGTCACCTTGACGAGTATATCGTCGGTCTCGGGATTGCGTCCAACGACATCGAGACGGCTCACGATGGGATCGACGGAGGCCTTGTCGAGGAGGGAGGTGATGTCAGCCTCCTTGTCGAGCAGGAACTCCTGGTGATAGGCACGCAGGAAGAGCACCTGGTCGGTGTACTTTTCGAAATAGATGACGTTGCGCTGCACCTCTTCGCCCGTCTGCATCTTGAAGCCCTTGGGGACAGCATCGAAGCGAGTCACCGCAAGAAGCAGACGTCCGAGGAGTGATTCGGACACCTCGAAGTACCAGTCTTTTTCGATATGACGCACGGTGAACAGACCCTCATGGCTCGAGACCTGCTTCTTGAGCAGCTTTTCATAATCCTTTTCTTTGGAAGCGACTTTCGTAGTGTCGGCCTTCACGGAGTCGGTGCCCAGTGTGTCGCTGACCTGCTTCAGGCTGTCGGCATAATGGAAATCGGTAGGGGTAATCGAGGAATGGGAGGCGATGGCTCCAAAATGGATTGCCATCGCTCCCATCATAGATAGAATGAAGTTTCTAAGGTTCATATCGTGTAACGAGAATTATAAAGAGCAGTTCGATCAGGGTACCCATCGTTTTCGACCATTGATGATGTAGAGACCCTTCTGAGGAGCTGCATCGGCAGGCATGAACTTTCCATCGATGGAGTAGAGACGTTCCTCACGGTTGTCGTCGTTGTCAATGGTGGTGATGGCAGCCTCAGAAGTTGGAATGAGCCAGAAGTCGATGTAGCGCAGACGCGTCGAGCTTGTGCAGGCAGGCAGACTCCACTCGATGGAGTCGCCGCTCCAGGCTTCGTAGGTATAGGTTTGACCCTGGTAAACCTGTGTCACCACCTTGGCGCTATCGGGGCCCCAAGTGTGGAGGTTGGTCACGGGATTCATCGAGAGGCCACCGCTGGCCCAGGTGCGATAGGTCTCGAAGGCGACACGCGACATGGAGTAGTCTTCGGGTGCGGTGAAGGTCATCTTCGAACCGGTGTAGGTGAAGAGATAGTTCTCCATCACACTACCATTCATGTCGATGTCGTAGTTGGGACCATTGACATAGACATTCTCATAATCAGTCTCATCGAGGTCGCTGGGCGTCAGGGTCATCTTGAGGGTGCCTTCGCCTACAGCAATGGGGAACTCGGTGGTCGTGCTGAAGATGGAACCTGCGGGGGCATTGTCCCAATCGACAGTGCTCCAGCCCTTGATGATGCTGGCTGTGGGAAGGTTCCAGGGATTGGCATTGAAGTCCATGCGTACATAGACGGTGTCCTTTTGCGCGAAGGCGCTGGCACAGAGCATTGTACTCAGGGCCAGCAATGAAAGACGGATTTTCATATATTTATTTCTTTAAATGAGTTGTCGATGAATCAGTTCTCGTCGGTATTGAGCGTCAGGTTGGGGTTCCTGTCGCGTGCCGAATGCGGGAAGGGGATGATGTAGAGTCGCGAATCGGGACGCAACGTATAGGTCTGCTGAGGCACCGAAGTGTTGACGATGGGGAAGACGCGAACGATGGTCTTGGCGTATTCTGCCTCGGTGTTGAAGCGCTTCAGGTCGAAGAAGCGATGGAAGCCGAAGAGCAGTTCCTTGCGACGTTCGAGGATGATCTGCTGCATCATCTCGACCTGGGTGGAAGGCTGAGCTATGGCATAGGTTCCGGAGAGGCGATGCTGACGCAAGGTATTGACATACTCGGTGGCCTTGGCATTGTCGCCCAGACGTGCGTAAGCCTCTGCAAGCATCAGATAGACCTCCGCTGTGCGCATACCTACCGCCATGTAGGTGAAACGAGCCGTGGTGGTGGCTGGTGTCCAGATGGCAGCACCCGAACCCATATCGTAATAGAGGCTGATGGTGGTGCCGCTCTGTCGGAAGAAGAGGCTGTAGCGCAGATCATTCGGTTCGAAGAGTTTGACGAGCTCGGGACTGATGACACCATAATTATAATAGGTGGCAGCTTCGGCTGTCCATCCGCTGGCGAGCCACATGTAGCTCAGGACCTCGGGATTGTTATCGTCGGCATAGACACGATAGCGAGCAATGCCACCGTTGTCATTGATCTCGTTGTAGTCGATGAGCGAATTGTTGAGCTCGAGCGACTTGAGCGCCGCATCGCGAGCCTTCTCCCAATCGCGATGGAAGAGATAGACCTGGGCAAGCAGGCCATATCCGTAGGCTCGGTTGGGATGATAGATATTGAGCGGGGTCTCCTGAAGGAGAGGTACGGATGCCTCGAGTTCGCTGATCACGAAGTCATAGACTTCGGCCACCGTACTCTTGACAGGAGTGAGCTCGAGACCATAGTGGTCCATGATGCACACACCGCCATCGGAAGCTGCCGTGGACGGGGTATAGGCCTTGGCAAAGGTATTGACAGCGACGAAATGGTTCCATGCACGATAGGTGCGGGCCTCGGCTTTGGCCAAGGTGCGTATCTCGTCAGAGCCTGGAGCCGCATCGATGTTGTCGATGACGAGGTTGCAGCGCAGGATGTCGCTATACATGTTCTCGTAGAGATTGTTGTCGCTGAGCAGACTGCGCTCAGCACTCTCGTTTGCTGTGAAGAGTATGGCATCGATGGAGGTGGACTCATAGCCGATGATCTTCGACTCCTTTGGCCATAGGTCATCGCTCAGATAGGCGAACGACGAGGGGTAATAGCAGCGTTGGGGATTGGCGATGAGTTCGTAGTAGGTCTGTGCGTCATCGACGGTCAGCGAGCCCAATGGAGTAATGTCAACGAAGCTGTCGCAGGAAGAAGCCAACCACGCAGAACCGAACGCCAGGAGAGCCGGCAGGATGGATAATTTACGTTTCATGATGGGTGCGAACTAAAAGCTGGTTGATATTGAGAACGAATAGGTGCGGGGCTGCTGCAACGTGCGTGTACCCGAATTGAGGCTGTATGCCTCGGGATCGATGTCGCGGCCTGCGGCACTCCAGTAGAACAGGTTGTTGACCTGGAATGTGAAACGCGTGGCACCGATGGAGAGGCGCTGGCACAGCTTGTCGGGCAGGTTGTAGGCCAGGTTGATGCTGCGCAGCTTGATGTAGTCGGCGCGGCGTACCTGCTCGTCGCTATAGCGCCACCACTGCGAGAATGTCGAGGCATACTCCTGGGTGGAGGTGGGGATGTCGGTGTAGAGGCGCACCTTGCGGGCATCGGTAGCATCGGACGGGGTCCAGCGATCGAGGATATGCGTCGTGTTGATGCTGTAGGAATCCATCGGTGTGACATCGAGACGCAGCTTGTTGCCGCCCGAGAAGATGAAGAGCGCATTGGCCTCCAGTCCCTTCCACTTGAGGTTGAGCGAGAGCGAACCGTTGTAGACGGGCGTCAGCGTGCCCATGTTGACCAGGGCGTCGGTCTCACGCAAGTTGTAGCTGTTGGTCACCGAGGTGACATTGCCGTCGGCATCGACCACTGCCATCTCGTTGCCGTCGGCATCGAGGATGATGGGGTAGCCATGCGACACACGGCTCAGGCGATAGGCCCAGAGGGTGTTGTAGCTCGTGCCCTGGATGAAGTAGTTCATCGGTGCGGTGATGAAGTTGGAGGCGACATCGGAAGACTTGTGCTCGACTTTGAGCATCTTGTTGCGGTTGTAGGCAGCATTGATCGAAGCCGAGAAGGTCCAGTCACGTGTGCGCAGAAGTTGAGCAGTGAGCGAGAGCTCCAGGCCACGGTTGCGCATACTGCCATTGTTGATGACACGCGAAGTGGCACCAAGGGTCGAATCGAGGTACTTGGTGACCAGCAGGTCTTCTCCCACACGGTTGTAGAACTCCATGCTACCACTCAAACGACTGTGGAGCACACGGAAGTCCACACCAAGGTTGGTCGTCTTGGTGCGCTCCCAACGCAGTTCGGGGTTGGGCAGATCGTCGTCGGAAAAATACAGGTAGGAGGTGCCTGTAGGATCTTGATTGAGGGTGCGGTAACGAGCCACGAAGTAGGTGCTCGAGGTCTGATCGACATTGCCGTTGATGCCGTAGGTGGCACGCAGCTTGAGGTAGTCGAGCCAGGTGATGTCGCGGAGCCAAGCCTCTTCGGTCATGTTCCAGCCTGCGCCTACCGACCAGAGGGGATGGTGCTGCTCCTTGGCATCGAGGCCAAAGAGGTCAGCTTCGTCCCAACGGATGCTGCCGGTGACGTTGTAACGGTTCTTGAGATTATATCCGGCATTGGCGTAGAGAGAGGCATAGCGATGGTGCGTCTCGGTCTGACTGGTGGCAAGGCCCGCCATGCGCAAGGTCTGGTCGTAGATGGCACTTTCCCATCCGTCGCTGTAGAGGCTGTTCCAGTCCATTCGTACAGAACTCAGGGCAGTGGCATTGTAACCGTACATCAGCTGCTGGATGAGACGCGGAGTGCGCACATCGCGCAATTCGAAACCGACGATGGCATCGACGAGATGTTCCCTCTCGGGTCCAAAACCTTGGTCGAAGTTGAGCTGGTTGCGCAGGGTCTGGTGATAGGCGTTGTTGGTCTGCTGGAACCATCGCCCTCCCTTGGGGAGCAGGCATTCGCCATCGGTTTTGATCATCGCATTGTGGGTGAGGCGCATCAGGTAGGTGTCGGCTTCGTCGTAGAGCTGGCTGCGGCTTTGTGACCATTCATATTGGTACATCACCTGGTAGCGGAACATCTTGAGGAAAGAGGCCTCAAGGCTGGCGAAGGGACGCAGACTGGTGCGACGTGACTTGGTGAGGCTCTCGTCGAGGGACTGCAGCACGTTGAAGCCCATGCTTTGGGCTCCTTCAACTTCAGCGGCACGACGCACGACGTCACCATTGGGTGCACTGCCGGCATAGCCTCCCACATTGACGTAGGGCGTGAGGACCCAATTGCCTTGATCGTCTACGATTTGGGCATAGCGCTCCTGCAGGGCATAGTTGGTATAGCTGCCGTTGGGAGAGGTAGCTTGGTTGAGACGTGCCTCTATGCCGACTCTCGCACTGAGCCAGGAGCGCACCTTGTAGTTGCTCTTGGCATAAAAGTTGAAGCTGTTGCTGCCATCGTTGAGGCTACGGCCACGATTCCTCTGGTAGGTGAAGGTGGCGAAGTGGTTGTTCTCGCCCGACTTCTGTGCGAGGCTCAGGGTGTAGCGCTGGTTGATGGTGCTCTGCCAGGCGTATTTGCGATACTGCTCATAGTAGTCGTTGCCGCGCCATTGTGCAAGGGTGGCATCGACGTCGCTCTGTGAGATACGGCCTTCGGCCTGGTCGCGATAGAGCTGGTAGAGCGGGCTGTAGTAGTTGTTGCCCAACGTGCTGAACAGCGAAGCATATCCACCGCTGGTGGCCACACGATTGTTGTAAACCTCGGTCTCGTAGTCGATGATGTCGCTCGTCGAGGCATAATGCATGGCATCGAAGGTTGGCTTGGTGGAGATGTAGAGGTCGGCGCTCAGTGAGATCTTCACCTTGTCGCTCTTGGCCTGCTTGGTGGTGATGACGATGACACCATTGGCTGCTAGGGCACCATAAATTGACGAGGCGGCTGCATCCTTGAGCACGGTGATCGACTCGACGTTGTTGGGATTGATGTCGGACAGCGACATCGAGGTCACCATGTCATCAATGACGATAAGGGGCTCGGTGCCGATGCTGCTCGCAAAGGTGCCCACACCACGCAGGATGGGCGAACCATCGCCGGTGTTGGGATTGACGTTGATGCGCAGACCAGCCACCTGGCCCTCGAGCGAGGAGGTGAGGTCCTGGTGCATCATCGTGGTGAGCTTGGCAGAATCGACCATGGCATACGAAGCCGTGGAGCGCTCCTTACTGATGCGCTGGTAACCGGTCGAGACGACGACGGCCTCGTCGAGCTCGGTGATCTGGCTACGCAGCATGACGTTGATGACATTACCGACGCTGGCCGAAACCTTGTAGGGCTCCATGCCAACCATAGAGAAGTTGAGTGTACTGGCATTATCACCGACGCGAATGGCGTACTTGCCATTCTGATCGGTGATAACTCCATTGTTGGTGCCCGAAACAACGACCGTCACGCCTGCCAGGGGTTCCTTATGGATGTCGGTGACAGTGCCGTAGACGAGTCGTTGCTGGGCCTGTACAGCTGAGATCGTCAGCATAAAGCCGACAACCAGTTGTAAGGTTTTTGACATTGTTTATTGGTTTTACTTAAGCAGCATCTTGCGGCCGTCTTCGACGACGAAGCCCTTCTCGCCCTTGCCAGCAGCTACGCCCATCAGGTTGTAGCGGCGCGAGGTGGCAGCAGCGTTCTCAAGGGTCTCGATGCCTACGGGTGTAAAGACGTTGAATGCGGTGGTCTTGAACACCACGTCGCCGGTGAAGAGCGGGAATGCCTCGTTGGTCATGGCTACATAGACCTGACCTTCCTGAGCCTTGGTGAAGGTGATCTTGCCCTCGTCGATGGTATAGGTATCTTCAGCAACGGCTTCGCCCGTTTCGCCCACTAGGGTGTAAACGGTGGTGGCGGGAGCCTCGAGCACGCCGGTAGCCGTGAGCTGGTCGCTGAGGTCGAGCACGTCGCCCACGTTGTATTCAGCCGCTACGGCGAGGTCGGCCTGAGGAGCGTAGGTGAACTTCTTAATCTTGCTTGCGGTATTGAGACCAGCAGGCTTGGTAGGCAGGGTGGCGAGGGTCATGCAGTTGTTGGCCAGCTTGCACGACTTGGTGGCATCCAATACGCTGAACTCAGCAATCTGGTTGTTCTCTGATTCAAAGGTGCCTACTTCAACAGGGATGATGAGCGAGGTGAGCTTGTTGTCGTTGAAGTAGCAGAGCGCAAGTTTCTTGGTGAGCTTGCTGAGGTCGATGGCGGTGAGCTCGTTCTGCTGCAGGTTGATGTTGCCAAGGTTCTCGGGGTTTTCGGGCAGCGTGACGCTGGTGAGCTTATTGCCATAGGCGTAGATGCCCTCCAGAGCATTGTTGGCGCTGAAGTCGAGGGTCTCGAGCTCGTTGGTATAGGCAGTGAAGCTCGTCAGGTTAGCATTCTTGCTGATGTTGACGCTCTTGAGCTTGTTCTGGGCAACAGAGACGTTCTTCAGCAGGGGATTGTTGCTGAAGTCGAGGGTTTCGAGCTCGCCATTGAACGAGGTGAAGCCTTCGAGGCTTTCAAGGGCCGAAAGGTCAAGTGTGGCAGCCTTGACATTGCTTACGCTGAGGGTGTTGACCTTGGTAAGCTTGCTGAAGTCGGCAGCGAGGACAGGCGAGTCGGTCGAAGCGCCGGTGCTTGTAGTAACATAATAGATGGTGGAAGGATCCTCGGCATAAACGGTAATCACACCGTCGCCGGTAGCTACGCCCGTTACAGCAGTCTTGGTAACTGTGGATGTGGTGTAACCGATAGTGTCGGTGAGCACGAGATTGCCATCGCCGTAGTCCACGGCATAGAAGTCGAACTCGTTGTAGGTGCCGAAACTGAAGGTGCGCTCTACGGATTCAGCGACCTGAACGGTAAGGGTGAATGCCGGCTTGACAGTGTGGGTCGATTCATCAGGCCATGTTACGGTCTTTTCTTGTGCATTGGCATAAGAAAGGATAGCAGCTCCGGAAAGGAGGAGTAAAAATCTTTTCATACGGTTTTATAATAAGATTAAATAATGGGGTTTGCAAATAAATGATTAATAAATAAGTAATGAGTTTCGCAAATTGATTTCCAAAAACTCATAAGGCATGCAAATAAAGGAAAAAATCTTCGAATATTCAAATTTTAAGGCCTTTTTTCCCCCTCAGTGCAAACCTATTCACGTTTTATGGATGTTTTGCTCAATAGACATGCTGATTTGAGTGCAAAATTCTCAAATCCGATAATTCGTGATAAAGAAAAAATATCCATGGATATGAATGGACAAAGAAAAACCCCAGGTTCCGGAAGGGTACCTGGGGTTGCTTATGGGATTCGTGCTCGGAAGGAGCGGGGAATCGGGGATTATTTGATCATCACCTTCTGACCATTGATGATGTTCAGACCCTTGGCGGGAGCGGCGATGCGCTGGCCGGAGATGTTGTATATGGCCTTGCTGGTGGTCTGACCATTGGTGATGTTGTCAATGCCGGTGTAGAATGGAGTCTCGATCCAGCTGATGGCCGACTTACGAACCTCGTCGCCACCGTAGTAGATGCTCTGCACACCTACCTTTGCCCAACCTTCGAAGACGGCAGCGTCATCGTAGAAGTAGATGCTGTGGGCGTTGTCCCATGAGCTGTAGTTCTGGCTCCATGGCAGTTCGGTGGTGTCACCGTCGAAGCCCCAATACATGTCAGGTGAGAAGACGTAAGGATTAACACCGTCGACACCCTGGATCCAGATGGTGTAGAAGAGCTTCTGCGGATTGAGCGTTTCGCCTTCGGTGCCTACCTGTGGGATGTAGAAGGTGATGTAGTGCGACCATTCGTCGAAGGTGAGCGAGTTCATCGTCGGGTCGGCAGGCGTAGCGGCTACCTCGTTGAACTTGGTGATGGTCACGCCGGTGAAGGTCTGCTGAGGATTGAGCTCGGTGAGCGAGGCATTGATGACGAGAGGTTGGTCGGTGGTGAACTGGCACTTCTCGGCATCGTAGTTGAGCACGGCGTCAACCATGTTGCCCTGGGCATCGACAGCAGTGAAGTAGCAATCGATGGTGGACATCCAGAAGCTGACATTGCCCATGAACTGGTTGGCGGGGATGACGTACTGTCCTGCCTCGTTCCTGGTGGCCTTTACCCACAGTTCGCTGGTGCTGGAGTTGTAGTCGGCTGCCAAGCCCTGGATATAGACATCATCGCCATCGAAGCCTGCCTTTACCCAAAGGGTGAGGTCGGCGGGATCGTAATAGGGCTTCTCTGAGCGAGCCTGGAAGATGTAGGTGTCGGTGACAAGACCCTCGGGAGCCTCGACAGCTGTGGGTACATAGTCACCGGGATAAACCTCGATGCTGTTGATCTGGGTGTTGCCGGCGATGGTGACAACCACCTTCTTTGCCTCACCAGTCCAAACCTCACCTTCGAAGGTGCCTGAATCGGCGCTGTTGCCAGCGTTCCACTTGCCATTGTTGAACACAATCTTCTTGATGACCTTGCCGACGGGAGCCTCGAAGGTAAGCGTGCCGCTATAGACGTGCAGCTGCGGGCCGTTCTTGGTGCTCCAGAAGCGGTTGGGCGTAGTGGCATCCTCGTCCTTTGGCGAAATGGTGAGGGTGATGCTGTTCTCGGTGATCACACGGTCCTCGTTGATGTCGCCCGAGTTGTCGTCGTTCGAAGAGCAGGGCTCGTCGGTCATGGCGTTGAAGTCGAAGGTGGCCTTCTCGTAGGGCTTGATGGTTAACCAGAAGATTTCGGACTTGTTCTCCTCGCCACCATCGTTGTAGATGGACTGGATACCAATCTTGTTCCAGGAGCTGTAGTCGGCCTGCTTGAGGTACATATAGTTGTAGGCGATATTTTCGCCGCAGGAGAAGCCGTAGGGGAAGACGGTCATGGCTTCGGTGAGGCCAGAGTAGTCGGCAGGATCGAAGGTGACATCGGAGATCTCCTGCTCGACGTCCTTGAAGAACTGGAAGAAGAGCTTGGACGAAGCCATTGCGTTGCCCTCGGTATCGACGGTTGGCACGGTGAACATGACTATGGGACCGGTGGTGGCGTCGTAGATCTGGCTGATGTTGGGCGTAGCGGGTGTAGCAGCCTTCTCGCTGACCTTGGTAATGACGGGATCGTTATAGACGTCACCCTTGTACTCGCGAACAGCCTCACGAACGTAGATTTCGCCCTCGGCAGTCATCTTGCCGGCTTCAGCATCGTAGGTGAAGACCACATCCTCGGGACGGAGGTAGAACTCGTAGTGGGTATAGGCATCGGCGTCGTAGGGACCGAAGTACTGGCCACCGGGGAAGGTGATCTTGTCGCCTTCGAGCGTACCCTTGAGCCAGGTCTCGGGCAGGTAGTGGCAGAAGCCCTGCATGTAGCAGTCGTTGCCATCGAAGCCGATGTTGACGTATCCTGAAACGGGATCGCCTGCGTTGTTCTTGGCGTTGATGGCCCATTCGTCGGTCACGAGGTCTTCGGGAGCAACCACGGGTTGTGGGCCGGAGGATCCTTCTTTGCCGAATACTGGCAGTACCCAGTAGCAATAGGGAGAGATTTCGTTTTCCTTACTGTTCTCGAGGATGAATTGGGTGACAGCCTTCAGGACACCTTCGGTGGCGTTGTAGTCAAAGACAATGTCGGCAAATGTCTCAGTGTCATTGGTGCCACAAATCCATTCGGGGCCGTACTCGTCCTCTCCCACGAATTGTCCGCTGGCAAAGGTGGCGGTTGTTTCGCTGATGGTACCCTTCACCCAACCTTCGGGAAACCAATAGGCCAGGCCCTGAAGATAGATATCGGAGCCGTCGATGGCCACCTTGATGTCGGGCCTGAATTCCACCGGACCGGTAGCGGTGTTGACATAGAGGACACCATCGGTAGTGTGCCAGGTCTCCACGGTGGCAGAGGCTGGTGGTGTCACCAGCTCGTTTTCAGCAACGGCCTTGGGTGCCTTGCGGATGGCAGTCTGAGCTGTGCGGTCGATGCACTTGAATGCGGTAGTCTGCTGTGCTAATGCGGTTCCACCGAACAGTGCAACCAGCATGGTAAATAAGGTAATTTTTTTCATACGCATTTTTAGTTAAAGTTACGATATTAATAAAATATGTTTATAGTTGCGGCAAAGGTATAATATTTTGACGAAAACACCAAAAAATAACGTAAAAAAATTTTTCTGAGAGTATAATGAATGTGTATTTGTAACAAAAATGGCTGGAAAATTGTGGAAATGGTATAATCAGAGAATTTTTCCGAAGAATCGGTTTCCATTTTAAGAAAAAGTCCTTATCTTTGCACAAGAATTTTCATCCATTACCCATTAATCAATCCAATTATGAAAAAGTTGTTTTTATTATTTGCTATGACGGCATTGATGCTGTCGGGTTGCAAACCAGAAAAAGTGATCATCGACTTGCCGAGGACCGAGGCTTCGCCCGAAATCGTGGCGGCTGTCGATTCTTTCCTAAATGCTACGGTGACTCGCCCCGTTCGTCCTGATTCGATCACGCTTCACAGCATCATGATCTTGAAACATGGTGAGGTGGTGTTTGAAAAGTGGTTCAACGGACAGACTGCCGAGACGCCTCATGCCATGCATTCGGTGAGCAAGACGTTCACCGCTACGGCAGTAGGACTTGCCATCGACGAAGGGAAACTGAAGCTCAACGATCCTGTAATCAAGTTCTTCCCCGACAAACTTCCTGCTGAGCCCAGCGATAACCTGAGGGCCATGACTGTGCGCGACCTGCTTACGATGACTTGCGGACATGATGAGGAACCCAAGGAGTTGCGGAAGGATACGCTCGACTGGGTGACAGCCTTCCTGGCATGGCCCGTAGTGCACAAGCCCGGCGAATATTATCTGTATAACTCCGTTGGTACGTATATGCTTTCGGCCATCGTGCAGCAGGTGACGGGCGAGAAGGTGCTCGACTACCTCGACACACGCCTGTTCCAGCCTTTGCACATCGAGCGTCCGCAATGGGACGAGTCGCCCCAGGGTATCAGTTGCGGCGGGTGGGGATTGTATCTGAAGACCGAGGATATGGCCAAGATGGGACAGTTGTTCCTGCAGAAGGGCAAATGGAACGGCAAGCAGATTGTCCCGGCAAAGTGGCTGAAGGAGATGTCGAGTTACCAGGTGCCTTCGGCTCCTTCGGGAACGCGTTTCGAGGACCTCGAGAAGGTGGGCCTGAACAAGGATAACAACGAATGGGTGCAGGGTTACGGCTATCAGATGTGGATTTGCCGACACCACGCCTATCGTGCCGATGGTTTCGCCGGACAGTATATCATGGTGTTCCCCGATCGTGATGCCGTGCTGGTGCTCACCACCTCTTCGTCGCTCTATCAGCCTTATATCGACATCATCTGGGAGTATCTGCTGCCGATACTCTAATCAATTAACAATTAATAATTAACAATTAACAGTTTTCGGCTTGATCATAATATCAGTTTTCGCATTTCTTCAATGCGAAAACTGATTTTTTATTTCTCCAGATAAGAGGTATGGATGTCGCTGAAGAGAGTGGCTGAGGCTCCAAGTGAGCCGGTGTGCTGGATGTGGATGCCTCCGAAAGTGTTGGGATGCGTGATGGGTGCAGAGAGGGTCATGGGCTGAGCCGAGGCGGGATCGTCGGGCTGATATTGGTCGTTGGAGATGCGGGCAGTCATTGTGCCTGCCGAGGCAGTGAGCGTAAGTTTGCAACCGCGACGGAAGAGGTAACAGGTCTGCGATTCGGTAAGGGGCGTTATCTGTCCGTCCTGGTATTCGACAAGCCACACTTCGACGGCATTGTGGTGATTGGGTGTGCGAATGAAACGCAGACCATAGCCTGTGAGCGTGCGTGTGTCGAACTTGATGCAGATATCGAGATACTGGCCCGTAGCACTGCCGAAGCCTTGTCCCATCTCCTTGCAGGGGTCGAGGCTTAGGCTGAGTGTCTGTCCCTGATATTCTTCGCCTTCGCGTCCCGTGTACATCATACGGGCTCCGCGCACCATCGGCACGAGGCCGAAACAGCCGTCGGCACCATCTTCGCCTTCACCGTAGGCCCAAACAGGGATGTCGCTCCGGACATTCCAATTATACTGGCTGATGTCGGCAGGTTTGTAGGCATCGAGGGTCCATACGCCTGGGATGATGTTGGGTTGATTGGCGATGGGGAGGTTGACGGGAGCCATCGGCATGGGAACGTCAGGCGTGGTGGGCACGTTGTAGGGACGACCATTGAGTGTGCAGCCCGTCATCACGCAGACGTGCTTCGGATTGGGCTTGGGCGTCCAGGCAAGCTGGAGGTCGGGATCGTCGCTGGTCCAGCGGCAGTTGCGCATCGTGACGGGCGAAGAAGCCTTGGTGAGGTACTGCGTGCCGCGTACCTTCGAATGGATGTCGCAGTCGATGAATGTAGCACCTTCGCGCGACGTGGCATAGAAGGGCTTGCTGCCGTAGAAGGTGAAGCCGCACTGGCGGTAGGTGCCGGTGCCGCAAAGTGCATCATCAGTACATTCGAAATAGCAGTGGTCGAAATCCACATGGTCGGCACCCACGAAGGGACAGAGGTTGAGACGCGAGATGAAGCGGCAGTTGCGGATGGTGTAGCGGTCGCCACGGCAGATGACGAGCTGGGCCTGCACGATGGCAGGGTTGCGCTTCGGGCGGTTGAGGCGTGGATTGCGCGGATAGACGAGATCGACGTTGCAGTAGTTGCCGAAAGTGATGTTTTCGGCATGGATGTCACTGCCCGTGAAGTGGAGCATGGTAAAGTTGCCGTCCGAACCCTGTGTCTGACCACGGTTGCAGGCGATGACGACATCTTCGGGATTGTCGCTCAGGCCGATGAGGCGCAGGCGGTTCACCTTGACCTTGAGGCCGAAGGGCGATTCGCGCGGCACGTCGGACACACGGACAGCTGGGTCGTCGGGATCGTCAATCCAATAGACCGAAGGTTCGATGCAGATGTCGGTCCACAGGGTGTCCTTGTCATTATTGGCTTGCGCAAAGAGAAGTGCCTCGTTGACCGTTCGGAAGGTGTAGCGCGAGGGGCGCGTCTTCATCTGGTCGTTGACGTAGAGGCGATGAGCCGACGAGGTGACCTGCTGGCCACCCATTTGGAAACGGGTCTGTGCCTCACAGGCGAAAATCACAGCTGAGAGGAGTAGGAAGGTGAGGAAGGGTTTCATAGGGTACAAGAATGGACCCCCTCGGATTAGAGGGGGTCTGGTTATTTATTGATGAAAAGATAATAAAAGCCGTTGCCGAAACCGAAGAGGGCGATGCCGAACATGATGAGGGCAATGCCGTGATTGATGTTGCGGAGTGTGCGCACACCGAAGTTGTTGCGTACCTTGTTGACCACCCATGTGATGAGGAACCACCAGCCCACAGCTCCGGAGATGAGGCTGACAAAGCCGACAATGTAAAGCCACCAGTTTTCGGTGGAAGCCGCAAAGAGGAAGTTGGTGCGTGCAAAAAGCGCAATGAAGAAAAAGATGATGAACGGATTGCTCACCGTGATGCCGAAGCCCGAAAGGAAGTTCTTCAGGATACCCGAGGTCTTCAGTCGGGGCGACAAGCCATCGGCCGAAGTGTCCTTGTTCTGCAGCGACGAGGCGGGATTGGATTTCCAAAGATAGACGGCATAGGCGGCGATGGCCAGCGAACCCACAAACTGGAGTGTCGATTCATATTGGTCGAGCCAATCGACCACCAGGCCCAGGAAGAAGACGGTGACGACAGCGTAGAAGAAGTCGGAAAGCGAGGCGCCCAGTCCGGTGAGGAGTCCGGGCAGTCGGCCCTTGTTGAGCGTACGCTGGATGACGAGAATACCTGTCGGGCCCATAGGGGCCGACACCAGGACACCAATCACGGCGCCCCACACGATGGTGAATATGGTTATCTCGAACATCAAAAAAGGGGTGTTTAGGCGTATTTTTGTGCAAAGATATAGACTTTTTTCGAATCTTCAGCATTTATATCAAATTTTTTTTGTATTTTTGCACCGCAAAAGGCGTTTTTACCTTTTTTGCCCCATTTTTTAGGGATATTTGTCATTCATGTTTTGCCAATATTAATTGTTGATTGTAAATTGTCATTGTTAATTGTTAATTATTAATTGTTATTTGATAATTGTTAATTGTTAATTGATATATGGTTTTCTTTTTCAAGCAACCTTCGGCCACTATTCTGGCTGTTGATGTCGATCATCAGCTCAGTGCTGATGAATCGCAGCGTTTGTGCTGGCTTTTCAGCGATGCCGTCCTGCTCCCCGAGCAGCAACTTGCAGGCTGGTTCAATGGTCCACGTCGTGAAATGATCACCCCGTGGAGTACCAATGCCGTAGAGATTACACAGAACATGGGCCTCAAGGGCATTGCCCGTATTGAGGAGTATTTCCCGGTGAAGGGTCCCGATTCGGAGTACGATCCGATGCTGCGTCGCCTCTATGACGGCCTCGACCAGAACATTTTCACCATCAACAAGCAACCCGATCCCATTGTATACATCGAGAACCTCGAGGAGTACAACAAGCAGGAGGGTCTGGCGCTGAGCACTGAGGAGATCGCGTATCTCAACGATGTAGCCAAGCGCGTGGGCCGTCCGCTGACCGACTCGGAGGTGTTCGGCTTCAGCCAGGTCAATTCGGAGCACTGCCGTCATAAGATCTTCGGTGGCACGTTCATCATCGATGGCGAGGAGAAGGAGTCGAGCCTCTTCAACCTGATCAAGAAGACGTCGAAGGCACAGCCGGGCAAGCTGGTGAGCGCCTACAAGGACAATGTCGCCTTCAACAAGGGCCCCGTCATCGAGCAGTTTGCTCCCGCCGATCCCACCACCGCTTCGGAATATGAAGTGAAGGAATTCGAGAGCGTCATCTCGTTGAAGGCCGAGACCCATAACTTCCCGACCACCGTGGAGCCTTTCAATGGTGCTGCAACAGGCACAGGCGGTGAGATCCGCGACCGTATGGGCGGTGGCAAGGCTTCGATGCCTATTGCCGGCACGGCAGTCTATATCACTTCCTATCCCCGCAACGACGAGAAGAAGACGTGGGAGAATGGCCTGGAGGCACGTCCCTGGCTCTATCAGACACCCGAGCAGGTGCTCATCAAGGCTTCGAACGGTGCTTCTGACTTCGGCAACAAGTTCGGTCAGCCGCTCATCTGCGGTTCACTCCTCACCTTCGAGCACCAGGATGTCAATCCGGGCGAGCAGCAGGAATATGGCTACGACAAGGTCATCATGCTGGCAGGTGGCGTGGGCTATGGCAAGATGCGTGATGCGCTGAAGGGTACGCCTGAGGCTGGCGAGAAGGTCATCCTCATCGGTGGCGACAACTACCGCATCGGTATGGGTGGTGGCGCCGTGTCGTCGGTCAATACGGGCAAGTATGCATCGGGCATCGAACTCAATGCCGTGCAGCGTGCCAACCCCGAGATGCAGAAACGTGCCTACAACGTGGTGCGTGCCTTGGGCGAATGCGACTACAACCCCATCGTTTCAATCCACGACCATGGTGCAGGCGGTCACATCAACTGCCTGTCGGAACTCATCGATACCACGGGTGGTGTGATCTGGATGGACAAACTGCCTGTGGGCGACCCCACCTTGAGCGCCAAGGAGATTGCCGGCAACGAGTCGCAGGAGCGTATGGGCTTCCTCGTCAAGAGCGAGTCAATCGACTTCTGCCGCAAGATTGCCGAGCGCGAACGTTCTCCGTTCTACGTGATTGGTGAGGCCACCAACGACATGCGCTTCACCTTCGTGCAGGCCGACGGCGTGAAGCCCATCGACCTGGCTTTGGCCGATATGTTCGGACATGCACCGAAGACCATCATGCGCGATACGACCGTCGAGCACCACTATGCCCCTGTCGAGACAGAGCTTGCGAATATCCAGAAGTATATCAACGACGTGCTTCGCCTTGAGTCGGTAGCCTGCAAGGACTGGCTGACCAACAAGGTGGACCGTTCGGTGACGGGCAAGGTGGCTCGCCAGCAGTGCCAGGGTGTGCTGCAGCTGCCGCTTTCCGACTGTGGCGTCGTAGCCCTCGACTATCGTGGCAAGGCAGGCATCGCCACCTCCATCGGCCATGCGCCTGCCGTAGCCCTCGTCGATGCTCCTGCGGGCTCGGTGATGGCAGTTGCCGAGGCACTCACCAACATCGTGTTTGCGCCTATCGAGGGCGGTATCTCGGGCGTTTCGCTTTCGGCCAACTGGATGTGGCCCTGCCGCAATGCAGGCGAGGATGCACGTCTCTACGCTGCCGTACAGGCTTGTTCCGACTTCGCCATCGAACTGGGAGTCAACATCCCGACGGGCAAGGACTCGCTGTCGATGACGCAGCAGTACAACAAGCCCGATGGCACCAGCGAGAAGGTCATCAGCCCCGGTTGTGTGATCATCAGTGGTGGCGGAGAGGTGACCGATGTACGCAAGGTGGTGAGCCCTGTGGTGCAACTCGATCGTTCGACCTCGCTCTATTACGTCGATTTCTCGTTCTGCGAGCATCGTCTCGGTGGTTCGGCTTTGGCACAGACGCTCAATCGCGTGGGCGACAGCGTGCCTACCGTCGAGAACTCCGAATATTTCGCCGATGCTTTCGATGCCGTGCAGAAGGCCATCAACGAGGGTCTCATCCTCGCCGGACACGACATCAGCGCAGGTGGCCTGATCACCACCCTGCTCGAAATGACGTTCGCCAACACCGAAGGCGGTCTCCGCATCAACCTCACGGGTCTGGCCGAGGAGGATCTGGTGAAGATTCTCTTTGCCGAGAATCCTGGCGTTGTGCTGCAGGTGAAGGACGGCAAGTCGTTCGAGAAACTGATGGAGAAGGCAGGTGTGGCTGTCGCAAAGATCGGTTATCCTTGCGACGAACGCACAGTGAGCGTGCGCAAGGGTGAGTTTGTCGAGACTTTCGACATCGACGCACTGCGTGACGTCTGGTACGAGTCGTCGCACCTCCTCGACCGCAAGCAGAGCGGCACGCAGAAGGCCGACGAGCGCTTTGCCAACTACAAGCACCAGCCGCTCTATTACCTTTGGCCCAAGGGCTTCACAGGACGTCTGGCACAATATAATATCAGCGCCGACCGTCGCCAGAAGACGGGCATCAAGGCTGCCATCCTGCGCGAGAAGGGTGTCAACTCGGAGCGCGAGATGGCCTACTCGATGTACCTTGCCGGCTTCGACGTGAAGGATGTTCACCTTACCGACCTCATCACTGGTCGCGAAGATTTGACCGATGTGAACCTCATCGTCTTCTGCGGTGGCTTCTCCAACAGCGACGTACTGGGTTCGGCCAAGGGCTGGGCGGCAGGCTTCCTCTACAACGAGAAGGCACGTAAGGCGCTGCAGGACTTCTATGCACGTCCCGACACCTTGAGCCTCGGCATCTGCAACGGTTGTCAGTTGATGATCGAACTGGGTCTCGTAGGCTCGAATCTCGATGCCAAGAACCCCGATCTCGTGGCAGCTGCACAGAACCCCAACCGCGTACACATGCTGCATAACGACAGTCATAAGTTCGAGTCGAACTTCATCAACGTGCGTATCCCAAGGAACAACAGCGTGATGATGGGCTCGCTGAGCGGTGCACGCATCGGCATCTGGACAGCCCACGGCGAAGGCAAGTTCGGTCTGCCCGAGGGCAAGACGGTCGATGACTACAACGTGGTGGCAAAGTTTGGCTACAACGCCTATCCCGCCAACCCGAACGGTTCACCCGAAGGCCTTGCCGGCATCTGTTCGGCCGATGGTCGTCATCTGGCGATGATGCCCCATCCCGAGCGCGCCATGTTCCCCTGGCAGTGCGGTTACTATCCACAGGACCACAAGCAGGATGAGGTAACTCCATGGATTGAGATCTTCGTCAATGCCCGCAAGTGGGTGGAGGAGAAGACCAAATAATCAATTAACAATTAACAATTAATAATTAACAATTAATTGTTGGCTGGAAAAGGTAAAATAGTAATCATTGTGGCAGGTATCATGTGGATGCCTGCCGCGATGTGTTTTGCCGAAGTGCCGACCGACGTGAGCGGGAAGCATTACCGCCTGGATGAACAACGACAGACGGCCGAACTGACCTACCTTTCCTACGACTCGTTGAACGTCGATGCCTACAGCGGGGTGCTTGATGTGCCTGCCGAAGTGCAGGTCGATGGAGCGCAATATCGGGTGACGGGTGTCACACCGTTTGCGTGCGTCTATTGCGAGGGCCTCACATCGGTGACTTTGCCCGAAGGGATGACGCGCATAGGCTTTGGTGCATTCTCCGATTGCCCGAACCTGGCTGCTGTCAGCTTGCCCACATCCTTGACCACCTTGGGCGACTGGGCGTTCTATCGTGATGGCGCATTGCAACAGGCCAGCGTGCCCGAAGCCGTACGCCGTGTGGGTGCTGCGACGTTTGCCTTCTGCACAAGTCTTGCCAAGGTTGAAATGCCGCGCGGGGTGAAGAGCATCGCCCAACATGCCTTCTACTATTGCACGGCTTTGAATGAGGTGCTGATTCCCGGTTCGGTCAATCAGATAGGCGAATACACTTTCGCCTATTGCACGGGCTTGACCAAGATCCAGATGGAAGGAGTTCCGATTGCCATCACCGAGGATGTCTTCGAAGGCGTCGATGTGTCGGTATGTACCCTCGTGGTTCCCACCGACCAGGTGGAGGCTTACAAGGAAGCCGAAGTCTGGAGGAACTTCAATATTGTCGATGGCGGCTATGACGATTTGCAGGAAGTTGTCGATGACGTGATGCTGCCGTCGTTCGAGATGAAGGTTTTGGGCCAGGTGCTCTATCTCAATGCGCTCGGCGACGCTCCAGTCCTGGTTTATAACCTTCAGGGCCAGCGCATCGCCGTCGCAGCCTCGCACAGTGGCGAGCACCGTATCCCGTTGTCTCACGGGCAATATATTATAAAATGTGGTAGAGAGTCACGGAAGATTTCTTTGTGAAGGGATATTAAGGGATTCTTAGGGACATTAAGGGATATTTAGGGACGAATGTTCAATTAACAAATAATAAATAACAATTAATATTTGTTGGTTCGCCCCAAATAGTTCAGGTGAAAGTGACGTCCCCTAAAATCCCTTAGAATCACTTAAAATCCCTTAAAATCCCTAACCTTATGGTAATGTGCACACTTCGGGCACACCCCGTGAATGATATATTGGACCCGCTCCACTTGGAATCCCTCAGGTACATGTACCTCGGGGATTCTTTCGTTTTTGAGGCAATAGGTCTTGCCGCAGACCGAGCAGGTGAGGTGGACGTGCTCGCAAAGCTCGTGATGATGGTGTGGGCATGAACCATCGGGGCAGACGTGGTGGCACTCCGTAGCGTGGCCCTCATCGTCGCAATGGGCCTGTTCGAGGCAGATGCAGTATTTCTTTTCGCCCGAACCATCATCGAGGGTGTGGAGCAAATCATGTTCGACGAAAAGGGTGAGGGCACGGAAAATCGTGCTCCTATCGACGGTAGGCAGCAGACCTTCGAGGTCAGCCATGGGGAAGGCGTAGTCGAAGTCCTTGAGCGTCTTCCAGATCATGATGCGCACAGCAGTGGGGCGCACGTCGTGGTTCTGCAGGTGTTGGGCAATTTCGTCGTTCATATACATTATTATTATAAGTAGTTGTTCAAAATTATCTATATGTATTGGGAGTTAACAGAAGTTAGCGGGAGTTAACAAGCCGTGGCCTG
>JAZQBS010000023.1:0-2577 GCA_045545875.1 Bacteroidales bacterium | reverse complement strand
TAGTAATTATGTATACTATATACCTATAGCGTGGGCTTCGGCATTGCTTATTCTGTTCCAAAGGCAATGCGAGAGCCTCTATTCGCGGGATAAGCAAAAGATCTTAACCCGCGCTCTTTTTTATGTGTTGTTTGGACAAAGGAAATTGAATGTTTAACCCATAAAACACAAACAACATGAAAAAAGTAAGTTTATTAATCCCCTTGCTGGCAGTTGTTGTCTTGGCGATGACTTCTTGCAAATCCACGAAACCTGTCGAAACCAAGGCACCCGTTTCAAACCAGTCAAACGCAGATGTCTATGATGTGCCCTGCTGGATGGCCGATGACGACGAATGGTTCTATGCCACCGCACAGCGCCAGTTCAAGCAGAGCAGCATGAACACGGCCCCGACGGCCACGCTCCGCTCGGCGCAGCTGCAGATGCGCCAGAAGCTGCAGAGTGTCTACCGCGCTGTCCTGCGCGACTATTTCGACCAGATGGACACCGACGAGGGTTCGTATGCCAACGAGCACATCGAGAGTGCCGGCGACCTCATTGTCAAGACGGCCATCAACGAGACCTACGAGGTGTGCCGCAAGCAGACCCGCCCCGACGAGAAGAACAATGTCATCATGTACGTGACCATCAAAGTGAGCAAGAAGAAATTCACCGACAACATGGTGAAGCAACTCTCCGAGGACGAACAGCTGAAGGTGCGCTTCAACGAGAAGACGTTTCGCGACAGCGCTTTCAAGGTGTTTGAGAAGTCGAACGAAAAGGAATTCAACGAGTTCAAAGAACAATAATGTTTAATCTATAAAAAGATTCCCATGAAGAAAATCAGTTATATTGTTTTAGGTATTCTTTTCGGCGTTGCACTAACCCCGACAGCCAGTGCACAGTTCGATAATGAACTGAAGAATGCCAACGCAAAAAAGGTTGTGAACTATGCCAACAACGACGATGACGAAGAGACGACGAGCCAGCCGTGCTGGCTTGCCGACAACGACGAGTACTTCGCAGCCAGCGGGTATTTTCGCATCAAAGCGGGGGGCGACGGCGAGCGCGACTTCACCGTGGAGTACAACAAGCAACTCAACTCGCTGCGCCAGCAGGTGAAGATGAAAATCGGCGGCCACTACCGCAGCATCATGCGCGACTATTTCGACCAACTCGACGTGGACTCGCGCAGTAGCGTGGCCTCTCATATCGAAAGCGCAGGCGAGGAGGCCATCGACAAACTACTGAACGACAGCAAGGAGGCCTGCCGCCAGATGGGCAAAGTGGACGAGAGCGGATACCGAATGATCTATATGGCCATCACGGTGGTAAAGAAGGAGATTGCGGAGGCCATCGTCGACGGTGTCGAGGAGAGCAAAGAAATCCCGGAAAATGTGAAACGGGAGGTTCGCCAAAACGAAGAAAAGTTTCGTGAGAGTGCCTTGAAATCCTTCAGCGACATGGGACAATAATTTATCGAAAACGCCATGATGAGAAGAATATGTATGATAGCGGCCATGTGCCTGATAGGCACATGGCTGCTCCCTGCGACCGCAAACGCGCAGGATGTCTACGGAAGCAGCAAGGACAAGCCAACCTGGGCCACTCCGACGTTCAAGCGAACATTGCCCAACACCTATCTGGAGGTCGTTGTGGTGACCGGCCACGACCAGAAAAGCATCATCAAAGATGCAGAAAAAGAGATTATCCGTCGGCGCAAGCTGATGGTGGGCGACGACGACCCCTGGATTAAATCGGGATACATCGCCTCTTATTGGGAGACAACCTCCAACGGCCTCACTGGATATTTCCTCTACCAAACGCGCAAGAACCCCACCTACGAGGCCGAGGCCGTGGAAGCCACTACGGAGTATGGCTTCTCGCCCCGTGTGTTCATCCCCGGTGCACAGCAGATATGGAAGGGACAGGGTGGCAAAGCCACACTCTTCATCGCTGGCGAAGTGGCGTGCATTGGCGGCATCGTACTGTCGCAGTCGCTCAAGGCTAGCTACACCTCGAAGATGAACGGTGCATTCAACAACAGCGACAAACAGTTCTACTCCAACCGTGCCAATGCATGGGGTGCCGCAAGCTACGGTTTCATCGCCGGGGCTGTGGCATTCTATGTCTGGAACATTGTCGACGGCATCGTCTCGCCCGGCAGGCCTACCATCAAATTCAACAACACCATCCTCTCGTTCGCTCCCGCGGCCTCGCCCGACTTTATGGGCATGTCATTCACATTGTCATTCTAAATCCGAATCCAAATGAAAAGAATCCTCATTTTATTCGCAATGGCGACGCTGTTCGCCGCCTGCAGCCCAGTGGAATACGACACTGCTGCCTCCATCACCGGCACAGTGGTCGAGGACGATAGCGGCGAGCCCATCGGTCAAGTAACAGTAACTTTGAAACCTGGCAGCAACAACACCGAAACCAGTAGCGACGGACACTTCGAATTCAACGAAATTGAAGCACAAAACTACACTATTTGGGTGCAGAAAACAGGCTATGGGAGCAACTCAAAGTCTGTGGATGCATTGGGTGGCAAGACCGTAAACGTCACCATCAAGATGAAAAAACAATAACAAAAAA
>JAZQBS010000022.1:0-66188 GCA_045545875.1 Bacteroidales bacterium | reverse complement strand
GCCGCACATCGGCGACGGCTTCAAACCGGTGCAGCGACGTATCATGCACTCGATGAAGCGCATGGATGACGGACGGTACAACAAGGTAGCGAACATCGTGGGCCACACGATGCAGTTCCACCCCCACGGCGATGCCTCGATCAAGGACGCCCTGGTGCAGCTGGGACAAAAGGAACTGCTGGTGGACTGCCAGGGCAACTGGGGCAATATCCTTACGGGCGATTCGGCAGCTGCCCCACGTTACATCGAGGCACGCCTTTCGAAATTTGCGCTCGAGGTGGTGTTCAATAACAAGATCACCCCCTGGCAACTGTCCTACGATGGCCGCAAGAAGGAGCCTATCAACCTTCCCATCAAGTTCCCGTTGCTCCTCGCCCAGGGCGTGGAGGGCATTGCTGTGGGTCTTTCGTCGAAGATCCTGCCTCATAATTTCAACGAACTGCTCGATGCGTCAATCGCTTGTCTCAAAGGCGAACCTTTCGAACTCTATCCCGACTTCCCGACAGGTGGCCTCATCGATGTTTCGAAATATCACGATGGTGCTCGTGGCGGTGTCGTCAAGGTGCGTAGTCGCATCGACAAGATCGACCAGAAGTCGCTGCGCATCACCGATGTGCCTTTTGGCAAAACCACCGATTCGCTCATCGAGTCGATACGAAAGGCCATCGAAAAAGGCAAGATCAAGATCAAGAGTTTCGACGACTTCACCAGCGACCATGCCGAGATTGTCGTCCATCTGATGCCGGGCGTTTCGAGTGACAAGACCATTGATGCGCTCTATGCCTTCACCGATTGCGAAATCTCCATCTCTCCAAACTGCTGCGTCATCTACGACAAGAAGCCGCACTTCCTCACCGTGAGCGAGGTGCTGCGTCGTTCGGCCGAAAACACCAAGGAACTCCTTCGCCAGGAACTCGAGGTCAGCAAGGGCGAACTGTTGGAGCACCTGATGACCTGTTCGCTCGAAAAGATCTTCATCGAGGAGCGCATCTACAAGGGCCAGGAATATGAGCAGGCCAAGGACCTCGATACAGCTCTCGCATACATCGATATGCGTCTCGAACCTTTCAAGAAGGATTTTGTGCGCGAAGTTACCCGTGATGACCTGCTGCGATTGGAGGACATCAAGATGGCTCGTATCCACAAGTTCAACAGCCAGAAGGCCGAGGAGGATATCCTGCAGACCAAAAAGAAGATTCGCGAAGTTGAGAAGAACCTCAAGCACCTGACGACCTACACCATCAAGTGGTTCGAACACCTCAAGGAGAAGTATGGTGCCGACTATACCCGTCACACCGAGATACGCAACTTCGATTCGGTCGATGCCACCAAGGTCATCGAGTCGAATATGAAACTTTGGTTCAACAAGACCGAAGGATTCATCGGCACAGGCCTCAAGCAGTCCGAATCGGAATTTGTCTGCAACTGCTCGGAGATCGACGAAGTCCTTGTCATCTACAAGACCGGACAGTACAAAGTGATGAAGGTCGATCAGAAGGTTTATGTCGGCAAGGACGTGCTTTATCTCAACGTCTATCGCAAGAACGACAATCGCACCATCTATAATGTCGTCTATCGCGACGGCAAGGGAGGCCCGCATATGATCAAGCGCTTTGCCATCACTTCGGTGATGCGCGACAAGGTCTATGATATCACGCAGGGCAAGGAGGGTTCGCGCATTGCCTATTTCAGCGCCAACCAGAATGGTGAGGCCGAAGTCATCAAGGTGTTCATCAAGTCGAAACTTCGCAATTCGAAGGTTGTCAACTTCGAACGTGACTTTGCGGAGACGCCCATTAAGGGTCGTGGTGTGAAGGGCAACCTGCTCACCAAGGCCGATGTGCAGAAGATTCAACTTGTTTCGAAGGGAGGTTCTACGCTCGGTGGACGACCCGTATGGTGGGATCCCGATGTGCAACGTATCAATTACAACAAGCAGGGACAGTATCTTGGCGAATTCCTTGGCGACGACCGAGTACTCGTCATCCTTGACAACTGGGATTACTACATCTCCACTTTCGAAGAGACCGTACATTTTGAGTCGAACGTGCTCCGTGTCGAGAAATATGATCCGCAGAAGGTTTGGACCTTCATCCTTTGGGACAAGGAGATGAAATGCTACAACCTGAAGCGTTCGCTGCTCGATGCACGTGCGAGCAAGCAGAATATGCTGGGTGACGTGAAGCGCTTCAAGTTGGCCACAGGTCTGCTTTATGTTCCCGAAGTCACTGAAAGTGAGGAGAACGAATCGGTAGTAACTGAGTCGCAGACGGCTGAGGCTCCAAAGCCGCAACCCCTTGTCATCGACACACCTTATCCGCGTTTCCGCATCACGTTTGGCAAGCCCGACCAGTTCCGTCCTGCCATCGAGGTCGATGCTGACGAGTTTATACCAATCCGCAGCATCAATACCAAGGGCAAGAAGATTACGCCTTACAAGGTGGCAAGCATCGAGGAAATCCAGCCAACCAGAGTGCCGGAAGTCGTCGATGTCCCGGAGGTTGAGGAAGGAGAGGAAGAACAGGAAGAGGAAACTCCTAATGATACTGAAACATTGTTCTGAAAACCGATGAAAAGATTCCTCCTCCTGGTGTGGGCGTTATTGTTCATTCCTGTGTCTGTTTGGGCACAGGATGAGTTGCCACGACCCGTTACCAATATCCTTTCCCTGCGCATCGGCCAGGGGAAGATGCGCGACACCTATCTGACCCCACTTCTTTATACTGGAAGTTCCATCAGCCTTGAAGGGCAACGTTGGCGTATGCATCGCAATCCGGTTTGGACTTCTTGGCAGCAGGCCGACATCATGTTCTCGACAGGCGAAGACCATGGACACAATAGTGAGGCGTGGACAGGTCGTCTGCGTTATCGCTATGGCGTTCTGCATCGCTGGTCCGAAAGCCTTTCGAACCTTTCAAACTTTTCGAACCACTCGAACCCTTCGGAGTCCTTCGGTTCCCCCTGGTCTTTCTACCTGGGTCCTTATGCTGGCGTTGATCTCGGCTTTGACTACAACTTGAAGATGGGATCGTCCAATAATCCTGCCACGGCTCGAATCACCACCAATCTGGGAGCTGCTGGCGCCGTTAGCTACAAGTTCCAGACGCCATGGGCACAAGGTATGAAGGTAATGCTACAGGCGCATGCTCCACTGCTTGGTATGGGCTTCTGCCCGGAATATGGGGCCAGTTATTACGAGACGTTCTATCTCAATACGTCGGGCAACATCCTCCATTTTACTTCGCTTCATAACCAGCAGGATGTTGACGTGCAACTGGCAGTCGATTTCCCGTTGGCTATTATCCCGTGGTTCCGCAGTTTCGATTCCATCTTGCGTCTGGGCGGCTCGTATCACATCGAGACGATGGACATCAATGATATCACCACGCGCTACAGCAGTTTTGAGTTCGTTATCGGCTGGGTTTATCAGTACCTGCCATTCAGTCGCCGCAAGGCAAGTCTTCTAAAACGTTCGCCCTACGATGCATATTAATGGTTCACGGTTCATGGTTAAGGGTTCATGGTTTATGATTCGTGGTTCACGGTTCATGGTTAAGGGTTCATGGTTCACAGCTCTTTGTTGCTTGTTGTCGGCAGGCTGCCTCTTCACCGCTTGTCTCGACGATGACCAGTTGGAGCAGGACGATAGTTTGCGTGGCAACTTCGAAGCCTTCTGGCAGACACTTGATGAGCATTATTGCTTCTTCGATGAGAAGGGTGTCGATTGGGAGGGTGTTCATCGCAAATATGCTCCTCTTTTCAAAGATTCCATCAAGACACAGTTCGAGCTTTTCAATGTGCTCGACGAGATGGTTGACACGTTGCGCGACGGCCACATAAACGTCTATACTCCTTTCAATATTGCTCGCTATTGGTCGTGGTATGAGGATTATCCCACCAACTACGACGACAACCTGATTCGTGAATATTATCTTGGCACGAATTACTGGTACACGGCAGGTATGCAGTATGTGATGTATCGTCGCGACTCGGTGGCTTATGTTCGTTACAGTTCGTTCAACAGTGCCATCGGTGCAACGAACCTCGACTATATCCTTGCTCTCATCCGCAATGCCAATGGATTGATACTCGATATTCGCAACAATGGAGGTGGCTCGCTGTCCAATGCTGTCACGTTGGCCGAGCGTTTTGCCACCGAGAAGACGCTGAGTGGTTACATCCGTCATAAGACTGGACGTGGTCACAACGACTTTTCCAAGGCAGAACCTCTCTATATCGAACCTGCCGACGATCGGATGATGTGGGATGCTTCGGTACGTCCAGTGGTGATTCTGACCAATCGCCATTGTTTCAGCGCTGCCAACAACTTCGTGCAGCTTATGCGTGCCCTCGATGGAACGATGACACCCGATACGCTCGGTATTCTTTTCCCCAAGATGATTAAGATTTGCGGCGATCGTACAGGAGGCGGCTCGGGCCTGCCTTTCGAAAGTGTCTTGCCCAATGGCTGGTCTATTCGTTTCTCAGCGTGCCCAATGACCGATCCTGATGGAAACAGCACCGAGTCGGGCATCGATCCATCTCCTGGTCTCAAAGTCGATATGGATAGTGTGTCGGCATACCAGAATCATCGCGATGACATCATCGAAGCGGCACGCCAATATATCATACGGAATACTCGAGCACTGCGAGATACGACCAAAAGTGAATAATTTTTCGAAAATATTTGGAAGTTCCAAATTTTTGTTGTATCTTTGCGCCCGCAAATTCGATAGGCGGGTATGCTGAAATTGGTAGACAGGCCAGACTTAGGATCTGGTGTCGCGAGGCGTGTGGGTTCGAGTCCCACTACCCGTACTTCCTTGTAACGAACTCCATTTACACTTGTAAGTGGGGTTCTTTTTTTATGATTCTTGATCAACAAACGTATAGTTTTGTTGAATTTTCTTCGCGCGGGCTCGTGTGTATGACGCGAGCGCGCCTCATATGCGTACCTGTACACTCGCCTCATACGCGCGCTCGGTTCTTATTAAAGATAAAGAAAAAAATAAAGATTTAAAGACTCACTATATATAAAGGGCACACAGTCTTTTTTTTGAAAAACACACTCTGACGGCCGACAGAGTACTTTGTTCGCTCGGAAATAACACTCTGACGGCCGACAGAGTACTTCCTTCGCTTGGAAATAACACTCTGACGGCCGACAGAATGCTTTCTTCGCTCGGAAATAACACTCTGACGGCCGACAGAGTACTTCCTACTCTCGGAAATAACACTCTAACGGCCGACAGAGTGCTTTCTCTGCTCGGAAATAACACTTTGACGTCCGACATAATGCTCTCTTCGCTCGGAAATAACACTCTGACGGCCGACAGAATACTCTCTTCGCTCGGAAATAGCACTCTAACGGCCGACATAATGCTTCCGCATTTAGAAATAACACTCTGACGGCCGACAGAGTGCTTGCGACAAAAAATATCCCTCGATACCTGTTTTTAGTACCGAGGGAGAGTTGTCGAAGACGAAAAAGTCGTCGTAAATTGCTTATTTCACCAGAATAAGTTTGCCGTTCACAACGCAGAGTCCCTTGGCTGCGTTGAGCTTCTGGCCAGCGATGTTGTAGATAGCGCTATTGGCAACAGGAGCAGCCTTCACTTCGCTGATGGAAGTTTCGCCACTGGTCACGAGCACCACCTTGGTTACCTTGGCGTCGATTCCCTGAAGGACGAGACCATAGTTGGTGAGTTCTGCCACCATGTTCGAAGTGTAGGGATCGAGTTTGTAAGGCTCAACTGTGATATCGGTGTCGGTGATGGCTACCGTATAAGTGTCAGCAGCATTGACGTTGATGGTGGGAGCAATAGCACCCCAGCCGTCGGCGAGAGACTTGACGAATAACTGTCCGCCCCATTCCCAACTTACAGCCTCCACGGGCTCGGCAGTGATGAGGAGCTTGTCGCCTGCCTTCACGTCAATCTTGCCGATGCTGACTGAACCGCTCCAACTCTCGTCGAAGGTGTATTCGCCTTCCCAAAGGGTCTTTTCGGTTTGTGGAGCGATGTCGCCTACGAGGGTCACATGATCGACTGCACAATCGTTGTAGATGTTGATGGTGATCCCCACGTCATGATACTCTCCTGGAGTGGTGCCGGCGACTTCCTTGATGGCAGCTACGGTGTACTCATAAGTCCAGCTGCTGCCAGGCATGCCTGTCCACTGCACGATAGGAGTCCAGTTGTCGGAATTGGCAAAACCACCGATTCCCCAAGTATCGCGGCTGTCGGCTGAATTGTTGACGATGTAGAAGCGCACGATGTCCGTGTCAGCTGCGCCCAGTCCGTCGATTTCGGAGATGAGGAGGGTGTGTCCCTCTACGAGGGTGAGAGGAGTCTCGGTCTCGGCAAAGGCGATGGCAGCGCCAAGGGCCAATGCAGAAGTAAGTAGAAATTGTTTCATAAGCCTTAGAGTTTGAAGTTTGTGTATGACTGATAATGATTTTTCAATATTTGATTTTAACGGCGCAAAGATAGGATTTTCCACCCAAAACGCCAAATTTTATTTTTATTTTGGATAAGAAAAATCAAAAAACGGATAAAATATACATAAATTGTCCAACTTTTTAGCCCGTTTTTTGTTTTTCTTGGTTAGATTTATTATCTTTGCACCATAATTCTTAGCACCAATGAAACATTATTTTTCGCTTTTCGTCCTTTTACTCTGCGGCTTTTCGCTCCAAGCAGAGGAATTTACTAGTTTATCTGTTTCTTTCCCCAAGGTGGCAGCCTATACCGATGTCACAGGCTACGGCTATGACCTGGGCACCTCGTGGGATGGCCGCTCCACAGCCCCCTTCTTCTTCAGTGTCAATGTACCCGATGGCAACTATCGTGTCACCGTCACCATCGGCAGCAAGAAGCGTGCTGCTATTACAACCATCCGTTGTGAGAGCCGTCGCCTCTTTGTCGAAAATCTTGCCACTAAAAAGGGAGAACTGGTGACGCGCACCTTCGTGGTCAACAAGCGCGATTCGCTCTTCACCGATGCCAAAGGCAAGGCCGATAAGGTGAAACTGAAGCCCGATGAGGGAGGCAAACTGCATTGGGACCGCAAGCTCACCTTCGAAATCAATGGCGATGCCCCTGCTATCCAAAGCATCTCCATCGAGCGCGATGAACAGATTTCCACCCTATATCTCCTGGGCAACAGCACTGTGGTCGATCAGAGCAACGAACCCTGGGCAAGCTGGGGACAGATGATCCCACGTTTCCTCAACGAAGGTCTTGCCGTGGCCAATTATGCCGAAAGCGGATTGGCCGTAGCCACCCTGATTGGCCAGAACCGTTGGGCCAAGGTTCATAGCCTCCTTCGCGAAGGAGACTACGTGATACTCGAATTCGGCCACAACGACCAGAAGACCGACGACCGCCCCGGCAATGGTGCCTACTACGCCTTCAGTCATCAGGTGAAGATGATTCTCGACCAGTGCCGACAGAAGGGGGCCACCCTCATCCTCTGCACACCCACCATGCGCCGCAGTTTCAAGAATGGTGTGAACCAGAACACCCACAAGGACTATCCTGCCGCCATCCGTGCCATCGCTGAGCGCGAAGGACTTCTCTGCATCGACTTGCAGGCTATGACCGGTAAGTTCTACGAAGCAATGGGAGAGGAGGACTCGAAACGTGCCTTCGTGCACTATCCTGCCGGCACATGGCCTGGCCAGGAAAAGGCTCTTGCCGACAATACGCATTTCAACCCCTATGGCGCCTACGAGATTGCCAAGATGGTTGCCGCCGCTCTCGCACAATCCGAAATGCCCATCGGCGCGTTTGTGCTGCCCGAATTCAGCCAGTTCGATCCGTCCCATCCCGATGCGATCGAAACCTTCCATTGGAACAACTGCCCCTTTGTGGATATGACCAAGCCTGACGGAAACTAAATGATAATCTCTAGAACCTCTAGATAATCTGGAAAATCTAGAGCTTCTAGAAAATCTAGAAAAAAATAACCAAGCACACACTTCTATGAAAAGAACCCTCATCACTCTAGCCCTTTTCTCCGCTGCCTTTGTTGGTGGAGCCCAAGTGAAGGATGCCAACGGCATCAACGATACCACTGTCGATAACTACAAGCAGTCGGAGGATGCCGATTCGAAATATGCACGTCCCGTTCCTGGCTCCAGCCGCAAGGGCAACAATCCTGTGCTCTTCCTCGTCGGAAACAGCACGATGCGCACCGGCACCAAGGGCAATGGTAACAACGGCCAATGGGGTTGGGGTGCCTTCGCCTATCAGTATTTCGACGAAGAGCGCATCACCGTCGAGAACCATGCCCTCGGCGGAACGTCGAGCCGCACGTTCTACAACCAGCTTTGGCCCGATGTACTCAAGGGCGTGCAGGCTGGCGACTATGTGCTCATCGAACTGGGTCACAATGACAATGGTCCCCTCGACACCTGGACCGCACGCAACAGCATCGCCGGCATCGACCCCGATACCTGCGTCACGGTGACGCTCCATGACTGTCGCTCGAAGGACTGGAACGGACGTGTCGAGACCGTCTATAGCTACGGACAGTATATGCGCATGTTCATCAACGACGTGCGTGCCAAGGGCGCTTATCCGCTCATTGCTTCGTTGACGCCCCGCAACTCTTGGGACAACGAGACCACCATCACCCGCAAGTGGAACACGTTCACCCCGTGGGGAAAGGCGGTGGCCGAAGAGATGAACGTGCCGTGGATTGACCTCGAAGGCGTAAGTGCTTTGCGTCTCGAGAAGTTCGGACATTGGAAGACCGAGTACATGTTCTACTATGTCGATAAGATCCACACCTCGCGCTTCGGTGCTGAGAACAACGCCTACAGCGCAGCGCTTGCTATCCAGCAGTGCGAGAACTGTCCGCTTAAGGAGTATCTCAAGGACCTTACGCCCATCCACGTCGATGTGAACCGCACACCGGGCAAGACCGTCGTTTGGCTCTGCGGCGACTCCACCTGCAAGAACTCCGACAACGATCCCAACGGCATGTGGGGCTGGGGCAGCCAGGCATACACCGTCTTCGACACCGCTACCGTCATCTTCCAGAACGAAGCCATGGCAGGCCGTTCGTGCCGCACCTATCTCAACGAGCGTCGCTGGGAGAAGGTCTATAACTCGCTGCAGCCGGGCGACATCGTCTTCCTGCAGTTTGGCCACAACGATGTGGGCGACATCGAAAAGGGCAAGGCACGTGGCGAAATCGCCTTGGGCACCGATTCGACCAAGGTCTTCAAGCTCGAAGCCACGGGCGAATACGAGGCCGTCTATAGCTTCGGCTGGTATTTGAAGAAGATGATCCAGGACGCGCGCGAGAAGGGTGCTACTCCAATTCTGCTTAGCCTTACCCCACGCAACGAGTGGCCTGGTGGCAAGATCGAGCGTCGCAATGACACCTACGGCAAGTGGTATCGTGAAGTGGTCGAAGCCACTGGTGTGCCCTTCATCGACGTACACAACATCACTGCCGACTATCTCGATAGCATCGGTCAGGAAGCCGCCAAGGCCTACTACAACCACGACCACACCCACACCAGCCTGACGGGTGCACAGCAGAATGCCAAGAGCGTTGCTCAAGGCATGCGCTCGCTCGGATATGATCGATTGCTGAAATAAGGGAATGTAAGGGTTTCTAAGGGACTGTAAGGGATTTTTAGGGACGATGGTTCAAATAACAATTAATAATTAACAATTAACAATTGTTTTCTTGACCTCATTCTCTACTGGCGAAAGTAACGTCCCTAAATATCCCTTAATATCCCCAAATATCCCTTAATTTCTCCAAATATCTCTTAATATCCCTAATAAAATGAAATACCTCCTCTCCGCCGGCGGCTGCCTCATGGGCGCCGTCGCTTCGCTCACCAGTTGCAGCAGCCAGAAGCCCAAGGACGAAACTCCTGCTCATCCCAACATCATCTATATCCTTGCCGACGACCTCGGCATCGGCGACATCCAGCCCTATGGCCAGAAACTGATTCAGACACCCAATCTCAACCGACTGCAGGAGCAAGGCTTGCGCTTCACGCAGGCATATGCCGGAACTGCTGTGTCGGCTCCTTCGAGATGCTCGCTGATGACCGGACTGCATACGGGTCATGCCTTCGTTCGTGGCAACAAGGGCGTGGATCCCGAAGGACAGGTGGCAATGCCCGAAGGTACATTCACCATGGCAACGATGCTGAAGGAGCAGGGCTATGCCACCGGATGTTTCGGCAAGTGGGGCTTGGGTTATCCCGGCTCGGTGTCCGATCCCACAAAGGTGGGCTTCGACCAGTTCTTCGGCTACAATTGCCAGACATTGGCTCACGACTATTATCCCGACCATCTGTGGAACAATGAAGCACGCGTTGACTTGCCGCAAAACTACGAGCAGCGCGAAGTCACCTATTCGGCCGACACCATCCATCAGCAGGCACTCAAGTTCATTCGCCAGCATGCCGACCAGCCGTTCTTCACCTTCCTCAGCTATACGCTGCCCCATGCCGAATTGATTCTGCCGCACGACAGCATCTATGACATGTATTGCCGCCTGATTCCCGAAGCCGATGAGGTGCCTTATGCCCCCAAAGACCCGAATCGTCGTGGCGCCTACGGAGCCACGGCGCGACCATTGGCATCGTTTGCTTCGATGGTGACGCGCTTCGACCGCTATGTGGGCGATGTGATGCAGCTGCTCGATTCGCTGGGTATCGCCGACAATACCGTGCTCATCTTCACCTCCGACAATGGCCCGCATCGCGAAGGTGGAGCCAATCCAGACTATTTCGACAGCTACGGCCCCTATCGCGGCATCAAGCGCGATCTCTATGAAGGAGGCATCCGTATGCCCTTCCTGATCCGCTGGCCCGGCCATATCAAGGCTGCTGGAACCGATTGCGACCACATCATCGCCTTCTGGGACATGCTTCCCACTTTCGCCCAATTGGCAGGTTACGAGAAGCCGCTCCTGACCGATGGCATTTCGTTCGTTCCGACGCTCTTGGGCCAGGAAGGCCAGCAGAGTCACGAGAGCCTCTATTGGGAGTTCCACGAGCAGAACGGCAAGCAGGCCGTGCGCCGTGGCCAATGGAAGGGTGTGCGCCTCCAGGTGGGCACCGACCAGCCCGTCTTCGAACTCTATGACCTTAGCAACGACATCCATGAGGACCACAACGTAGCCGCTGAGCATCCCGACATCGCTGCTGAGCTCACCGCCATCATCGACAGTTGCCACACAGAGTCGGAGCTCTTCGACTTCGGACGTGAGAATACGCCGAAAGGCATCACACACTAAATTCATCATCTTATGCAACGCACACTTTCCTCTTTGCTTGTCCTTCTTGTTTCGTGTTCACTTCTTGCTGCCCCCGTCACGATAACCAAGAAGGGCACGCAGCAGCGTTTCCCCGATGGGACGGTCATCGAACCGTGGTTCCTCGATGCGACGGCTCCTGTTCTGTCGGATCTCGGCACGACTTACCGACTGGACGACTATGGCATCATCAGTTCGCCCTATCAGGTGCAGACCGAGGCCATACAGCAGCTCATCGACCGCGCGGCAGCCGATGGGGGAGGTGTGATTGTAGTGCCCGAAGGAATTTACAAGAGTGGTGCGCTTCATTTTCGGCAGGGTGTGAACCTCTACCTTTCGCGTGGAGCCGTACTTTTGGGCAGCGAGGACATCTACGACTTCCCCATCCAGATGACACGCATCGAGGGCGAATGGTGCAAGTACTTCCCCGCCCTGATCAACGTGGAGAGCACCGATGGCTTTACGCTCTGCGGCGAGGGCACGGTGGATGGCAACGGTTCGACCTATTGGCGCAACTTCCGCCTGCGCCGCCAGTGGAACCCCAAGTGTACGAACAAGGACGAGCAGCGTCCGCGCCTCCTTTATGCTGAATTCTCCAAAAACATCACCATCTCGGGCGTTACCTTGCAGAACTCACCTTTCTGGACCAGTCACTTCTACAAGTGCGACCACGTCAAGATTCTGAACGTTCGTTATTTCAGCCCTAATCATCCCATCGCTTCGGCCAGTACCGACGGTATCGACCTCGATGCCACATGTAACGTGCTCATCAAGGGATGTAGCATCACCGTGAACGACGATGCCATCTGCCTCAAGGGTGGCAAATATCCCGATGCACCCGAACTCGAAGCCAATGGTCCCTGCGAGAACATTCTCGTCGAGGAAACCTCGTGGAACAGCAGCATCACCTGCGGCAGCGAGTGCCTCGGAGCCCGAAATCTGCTGGTGCGTAACTGCACTGTCGATGGTTCGAGCCACCTGCTCCAGCTCAAGATGCGACCCGACACGCCGCAACACTACCAGTATATCACCTACGAGAATGTCAACGGATACACGCGCGACGTGCTTCGTGTGGCTTCATGGCGTCAGTTCTTCGACCTGAAGGGACGCACCGAGATGCCTCGTTCCTACGCCGATCATATCACCTTCCGCAATTGCACGCTCGAAGCCAATCGTTTCACCAATGTCGTTGCTATGCCCGAAGAATATGATCTGACGGACTTTACCTTCAGCAATCTTACCGTCACCTCTCCCGACACTTCGCTCAATCGTGCGGCGTTCAAGTCGGGACTCGTGGAACAGAATGTGACGTACATTGTGGCTCCTCGTATGCAGTGGCCCGAAGTGACGAATCAAACCAAACCCTGGACGCGATGGTGGTGGCTGGGTGCAGCCTACGATACGACCGACGTTCGCGTCGCCCTTCAACAATATGCAGAGGCTGGATTGGGTGGCCTCGAAGTGACCGATATTTATGGTGTGCAAGGGGAGGAGGAACGCTACAAGGAGTTTCTTTCGCCCGAGTGGGTCGATCTCTTTTGTTATACGCTCGATGAGGCCAAGCGCCGTGACCTTGGCATTGACTTGGCCAATGCTTCTGGATGGCCCTTTGGTGGCCCGTGGATCTTTGACGATTTGGCTTGCAAGACCAAGGTGCCACGGGTGTGGCACGTGAAAGCTGGTGAGCGTTTTACAGAAAAAGTCGTTTGCCGTCAGGAACCGATGATCAGGGGTTACAATGTTCCCGACATCAAGGAGGTACAGTCACCTTTATACAAGAACAAGCAGCTCCAGCAGTGGGGGCTCGAACAGCTGCGCTTCGAAAAAGATTTGCCGCTCATCATCCTTACGGCCAATGGTCCCGATGGACAAGTCATCGACCTTACTTCACAAGTCCAGACCGATGGAACACTTGATTGGACAGCACCTGCTGTTGCTAATACGACAGCTAACGATTCTTCGTCACAAAGCGATTGGATCCTTACTGCACTTTTCCTCGGCGACCACGGCAAACTTGTGGAGCGTGCCGGCCCAGGAGGTGAGGGTGACGTGATGGATCATTTCTCAAGCGAAGCATGCCTGACCTTCCTTTCGAAATTCGACGAAGCCTTCCGTGGACGTGACATCAGTTATCTGCGCTACTACTTCAACGATTCGTACGAGGTGGACGATGCTCGTGGTATGAGCGACTGGACAGCAAAGATGTTCGACGAGTTTGAGCAGCGAATGGGTTATGACTTGCGTCAGCATCTGCCTGCCCTTTTGGGACAAGATACACCCGAGATGAACAACCGTGTGACCTACGATTTCCGTCAGGTCATCGAGGCCCTCATCCTCGAGAAATATACCATGACGTGGAGTCAGTGGGCTAAGGAGCGCGGTAAGGGAATACGCAATCAGGCGCATGGTTCACCAGCCAACATCCTGGACCTTTATGCCGTTGCCGACGTGCCCGAAATCGAAGGACGTGACCTCATCAGTATCAAGGCGGCACCATCGGCAGCACATCTCACAGGCAAGCGACTCATCAGCAGTGAGAGTTGCACTTGGCTCAACGAGCACTTCCTCGGCACTTTGGGCGATGCCAAGCAGGCTATCGACCTTTTCTTCCTCGGTGGTGTCAATCATATCTTCTATCACGGCACTTGTTTCTCACCCGTGAGGGCAGAATGGCCGGGATGGATGTTCTATGCTGCTGCTCATTTTGAACCGAACAATCCTTGGTGGGGCGATTTCCGCCATTTGAACGAATACGTTACACGCACACAGTCTTGGTTGCAGCAGGGTCGTGCCGATACCGACGTATTGGTCTATTACAACATCACCGACCTCCAGGCCGCCTACGACGAACGACGTCCCTTGCGTCATTATGCTGGCCTTGACCGTGAGATGCAGGAGAGCAACACGCGTCGTTGCATCGAGCAGCTCGACCGGTTGGGCTTCTGCTGGGACATGGTGAGCGACAGGCAGATTCTTCAACTTCAAGTTGACAAAGAGGGCAACCTGTATCCGAATACTCTGAATAATCCGAGTACTCCGAAAACTCTGACTTCCTACAAGGCTATTCTCGTCCCCTATTCCCATCAATTGCCCTACGAGACCATTGTTCAACTTTATCGTCTTGCCGAATCGGGAGCAAAGGTGATCTTCGAACGCCAGTTGCCCGACGATGTGGCAGGCTTCAAGGATTTTGCCCAACGAAATGCTGAGGTGCAGGCTTTGGCTCAAAAATATGCCGATAGGGTAGAGGTGCTGGCAAATGTGTCGAAGTTAACTATCGAAGGTGCTCGCCCAGAGACAAGCCTGTATGCCCAGCATCTGCTTTGTCATCGCCGCATTCTCGACGATGGCAGTGAAGTGTATTACATCGCAAATCGCGGTGGTAGTGACTATGCGGGCACTATCAATCTCAAACCCGCACGTTTGCACGACTATGCCGCCATCTACAATCCGATGACGGCAGCCTTTGGCAAAGTGGATGTAAAGCGAACGGCTCTTTCCAACAACCTGTATCTTCAACTTGCCCAAGGTGAGGCGCTTATTGTCCATCTGCATGATCAGCGCTATCTGGGTGCGCCGAGTTATAGTTTCTATGCTCCTATGCCTAATACAGCCCAAATCATCACGGATCCTTGGCAACTCACCTTTGTCGAGGGAGGCCCCGTACTGCCTGCTTCTCGTACAATCTCCAGCCTCGGTTCTTGGACAGACTTCGATGACCCCGATTGCAAGGCTTTTTCGGGCACGGCAGAATACTCCATTACCCTGCCTAATGTCGATCGGTCAGGTCGCGCCGTGCAGTTGTCCCTCGGCAATGTATGCAACAATGCTTCGGTTTATCTCAATGGCCATTATGTGGGCACGGTGCTCCCTGCAGGATCTTCAGCTTCGGAGGTCGCAGAAGGAACCAACTGCCTCATCATCCCCAATAACTACTTCCGCGGCAATGACGTGCTCACCGTCCGTGTGGCGAACAGTATGGGCAACCGTATTGCTGACTTGGAACGTAAGGGTGTGCATTGGCAGATATTCTACAACATCAACATGAGTCCGCGACGTCCTGAGAACCGAAAGGATGGCGTCTTCAGCGCTATCGATTGGGAGCCACAAACCTCCGGATTGTTAGGTCCTGTGACGCTTACACCTATGAAAATTGTACAATAATTTGGGCATTTTTGTACAAATAATCATCAAATTTTTATTTTTTTGAACTAAAATTTGCTGCCTTATTGATTTTTTCATTAACTTTGCGCCAGACAATCATGCATTTTTTTATCGATACGTGGTTGTCTGGTACACATACATAACGGAATCTGTTACTAACTGTCACATACATATCTTTACACATATAATTATTAACTTAACACACAATTCTGATGAAATTCAAAGTTTGTCAAATGTGGTCACGCTTGGCCACTATGCTCTTTGTGATGTTCTGTCTGTCAACTGCCGCTTTTGCGCAGAAGACAGTGACAGGAACTGTGCTTGACGAACTCGGAGAGCCTCTCCCTGGCGTCAATGTTGTTATCAAAGGCACGACGAATGGTGCTACTACCGACCTCGATGGCAATTTCTCCATCGCCAACGTAGCAGACAAGTCGGTGCTTGTTGTTTCCTTTATCGGCTATACCACACAGGAGATTTCTGTAGGTAGCCGCAGTAATTTCCAGATCAAGCTTGCCGAAGATGCCGAGATGCTCGAGGAAGTCGTGGCCATCGGTTACGGTACAGCTAAGAAGGGCTCCCTCACTGGTTCGGTAGCCAAGGTGAACAGCGAGAAACTCGGTGACCGCCCCATCACGGATGTCGCTACCGCCCTGCAGGGACAGATGGCAGGTGTCGAGATTCGTTCGACCTCTGGTCAGCCTGGCCAGGACACACAGATCCGTGTACGTGGCGCCGCTTCAATCCACGCCAATTCCGACCCGTTGTACGTGGTCGATGGTGTGGCTACCGACAACATCAACTCCATCAACCCCAACGACATCGAAAGTATCGAAGTCCTCAAGGACGCCTCCTCGTCGGCCATCTATGGTTCGCGTGGCGCCAACGGCGTAGTGCTCATCACTACCAAGCATGGCAAGAGCGGCAAGGCTCGCGTGGAGTTCCACGGCACATGGGGCTGGCAGCAGATGGAGCGCAAGATTGACCTTGCTTCCGCCGAAGAGTGGATTTGGATGAAGAAGTATGCCCTCAATCGCAGTTATGTTCAGAAGTTCGGAAGCCAGGGTGCAACCGCCAATGACGACTATGCAACTCGTCTGGCTATGAATGGCGGCAAGTTCAGCAACCAGTATATGTACGATCCCCGTTGGGCCAATGGAGGCAAGGGATTGTCGGCTTCTGATGCTCAAGCCTATGCAAGTTCCTATACTTCCAGTGATCTCACCACTGATCTGATGTATGTCGATTGGCAGGACGAGTTCTTCCGTATCGCTCCCAGCCAGAGCTATGAGCTCGCCGTGAGCGGTGGTGTCGATAACACCAGCTATCGCATTAGTGCCGGCTGGAACGACCAGGAAGGTATTGCCGTCAACACTGGCTACAAGCGTCTCACCCTCCGTGCCAATGTAGATTCGGAAGTCAACAAGTGGTTCAAGTACGGTATCTCGGTCGCTCCAACCATCTCTTGGCAGAGCTTGGGTGGCGGTGTCGACAACAAGGACGCCGAGACCCACCATGCCCTTTCGATGGTGCCCGTTGTTGAGTCGGTGGGAGGCCTTGCTTCAGGTTCTAATCCATATCCTATCTACACCTGGGCCAACTCTACCGTTTCTCCAGTCGAGAAGATGAACCAGACCGATAACAACAAGGATGTGGTCCGCATTCTCAGTTCTGCATATATGAAGTTTGACCTCACCCATGGCTTCACTGCCAGTGTGACGGGTTCGTGGAACTTCTATGACTATGAGCAGCGCAATTTCGTTCCTTCTGATGTTGTTAATTCCTCGACCTGGAAGACCAACCCCGAAGGTTCCAACTCGGTGAACACCCGTACCGATGCCCGCAACAACAAGTTCGCCATCGAGGCACTGTTGAATTACCACGGCGAATTCGGCAAGCACGACATCCAGGGCATGCTCGGTTGGGGTGACGAGGAACAGCGTGGTTGGACCACCACCCTTAAGGCAACCGGCTTCCCCAATAATGCGCTTGAGACCTTCAACACTTCGACTGCTACTACTATTAATACGGCTACTGCCGACATTTCCACCACGACTCGTCTCGTGTCGTTCTTTGGTCGTGCACAGTATGACTATGACAGCCGCTACCTCTTGACAGCATCTCTCCGTCGCGATGGTTCGTCGCTCTTCGGCAAGAACGCCAAGTGGGGCTGGTTCCCCGCTGTCAGCGGTGCATGGCGTATCAGCAACGAGGCCTTCTGGCCACAGGGTGCTGTGATGAACAACCTCAAGGTGCGTGCCAGCTGGGGTATGAATGGTAACAACTCCATCGCTTCGACTGCAGCCCTTGCCACCCTTGGCGTAGCCAACTATTCGTGGGCAGGTGTCTCCAGCTCGGGTTATGCTGCTACCGCCGGTGCCAATCCCGACCTCGGTTGGGAGAAGACTAACTCGTGGAACGTGGCTGTCGATATGGGCTTCCTTGACAATCGCATCAACCTTTCGCTCGATTATTATCAGAAGAAGACCACCGACTTGCTCTATCAGGTACAAGTGCCAGCCGTCATGGGTTACTCGAAGGCCTGGGACAACATCGGAAGTATTTCGAACAGAGGTCTTGAGGTGGAGATCAACTCGACGAACGTCCGCACCCGTGACTTCCAGTGGAACACCGTGCTCAACCTCGGCTTCAATAGCAACGAGGTGACCGAACTTGCCGAAGGCCAGTCGGTATATACCGGTTTCTCTTCGACGCAGATTCTCAAGGAGGGCGAGCCTATCAATGCCTTCTATCTCTACAAGACCATCGGCGTGTTCACTTCGCAGGAGGACTTCGACAAGTATCCACATCTCAGCAACCAGATTATCGGTGACTACATCTTCGAGGATTATGATGGTGACGGCAAGATCACGAGCGATGACCGCCAGATCTGTGGCTCACCTTCGCCCAAGATGACCTGGGGTCTTACCAATACGTTCAAGTACAAGAACTTCGACCTCTCGATGCTCATCACAGGCCAGGCAGGCGGCAAGATCTACGGCCTCCTTGGCCGTGCCATCGACCGCACGGGCATGGGCCCTGCCGGCAACGTGATGAAGCGCTGGGTGAACGCCTTCTACGAGGAGGAATATCTCGACAACCAGATGAAGAGCACCTACAGTTGGGACGGCAAGACTCCTCTGCTCGTGGGCGGCACCAATTCGACGACCTACTACACCACCGACTGGCTTTACAGCTCGGACTTTGTGAAGATCAAGAACATCACTCTTGGCTGGAATGCTCCTGCATCGAAGCTTCATCTCCAGAACCTGCGTATCTACGCTTCGATCGAGAATGTCTTCTCGTGGGACGGATACGACTACTTCTCTGTCGAGTCGTCGAACTCCAGCACCAGCTCTACCAACGGCATCAGGGGTAACTACGACTACGGCGCCTATCCAAGCGCACGTGTATATTCCATTGGTCTTAACGTGACATTCTAAAATAATAAGGTTAAGAAAGGTTCTGAAAGTTCAAAAGGTTTGAAAGGCTACTTTGACCCTTGAACCATTCAGAACCGCTCAGAACCATTCAGAACAAATAATATAATTATGAAGAAATATTTGCTGGCTTTGCCACTTGCGGCAGTCCTTGGCCTGACTGCTTGTGAGGATTACCTTGACGTGGCTCCGTCGAACACGTTGACCACCGACTCCTTCTGGGGCTCGCCCTACCAGGCCGAACAGGGTCTCAACGGCATCTATCACGACTTGGTGCCCATGGCCTATCACACCTATTACCTGGCCGACATTCCGTCGGACGAGACCTATGGCGAATGGGACACCGAGCGCACCTGGTCCACCCTCTGCGTACACGACCACAACATCACGGCTCTCGACGAGCTGAACGGCGCCTGGACCGACTATTATGAGGCCATCGCCCATGCCAACACCTTCCTCGAGAAGGTGCCCGACATCACGGGATTCACCAGCGAGGCTATCAAGAACCAGATGCTCGGTGAGGCTTACTTCATCCGTGCCTACTGCTACTTCGACCTCGTCCGCTTCTTTGGCAACATCCCCGTTTTCGATCACACATTGAGTCTCAATGAGGCATTGACCTTGGGTCAGAGTGCTCCTACCGAGGTGTACAAGCAGATCATCAGCGACCTGGAGCAGGCTGAGTCTCTGCTCAACAACGCGCCTACTGACTTCCGCGGTAATGCCGTGGCAGGCAAGCCCACCCAGATTGCTGCCAAGGCTATGCTGGGCCGTGTATATCTCACTATGGCTACCCATCCCGACGTGAACGGTGGCGACAGCTACAAGCAGCTTGCCAAGGGTAAGTTCGCCGAAGTGCTTGCCTATGCCGGCATTGGTGAGGGCAACACCACCGGTACCCCAACCCGCTATTGGGCTGCTGATGCCAAAGAGTGGGCTGGTATGTTCCTCCACGAGAACGACAACAAATACTTCATCTGGGAACTCCAGTATGCCACCGATGCTGCCAAAACCCTGGGTAACACCGCCATCTTCGAGATGCAGCCCGAGGTGCGCTGCGATGCCTTCTATCCCGTCCGCATCTTCGGCAACAAGCTCTATGTGGCTGCCGACATCCTCGAGATGTACGGACACGACGGAACTTCGAGCTTCGGCTCGGAAGGCAACCACAACAAGGACAAGCGTGCCGACTGGACAGTCTGCTACCTCAACGGCAATGACCTCGTGAACGCCACTTCAGGCACGGGTTATTCGGGCGAACCCTTCTACACCAAGTTCCTCGAGACCACACCCAAGCGCGAGGCTTACGGCTACGAGGCCCTCACCTTGACCTACAACGACTACTACAAGGACGAGATCAACTTCCCCATCATCCGACTGGAGGATGTGATGCTGATGTACTGCGAGGTGGCTGGTTATAGCGACTATACGCTCCACCTGCTCAACCTCATCCGTGAGCGTGCCACCGATGCCGTTACTGCGGCTGAGGCTCAGGCCGACTGGGCAGGCGTCGTGACCCGCGAGCGTCGCCTGGAGTTCACCCAGGAGGGCATCCGCTGGCATGACATGGTACGCAACGGTCAGATCGAGGACTATAAGGCTATGCTCCAGAAGTACTACACTACCGACTATGCGCAGACCGCCATCGCTAACATTAGCAGCAAGTACTATCGTTATGCCATCCCGCAGGACCAGATCAACATCAAGGATGGTCTGTACGTACAGAATCCTGAGTACAAGTAAGGCTTGAAGAAGGGTCTTGATACCGGAATATCTATAATCTCTATGACTGCCGACCAGGGGTTCCTTGCCCTGGTCGGCAGTCTTTTCTCCCATTGTTAATTGTTAATTATTAATTGTTAATTTAAATAATTGTCCCAAAATTTGCCTATTTCCCAAAAACTTCCTATCTTTGCCGCGCAAACCCCATGGTTCATGATTCATGGTTAAGGGTTCATGGTTCATGGCCCATGGCTAATTGTTAATTGTTAATTCGATATGATACATTTAGTTATTATGGCTGGTGGCATCGGCAGCCGCTTCTGGCCTATGTCGACGCCACAGTGTCCCAAGCAGTTCCTTGACATCATGGGGACGGGGCGCACTATGATACAGCAGACCTACGATCGTTTCAAGGGCTTGATTGATATACAGCATGTCTGGGTCGTCACTTCGAAGAACTTCTCGCAGCTCGTGGCCGACCAGTTGAAGGGCATCAATCCGCAGCACATCCTGCTGGAACCCTGTATGCGCAACACGGCTCCCTGCGTAGCCTATGTGAGCTGGAAGATTCTGGCCGAAGATGCCGAGGCAACTATCGTTGTGGCCGCTTCGGACCATATTGTTACCAATGTGGGAGAGTTCCGTCGTGTCATTGCCCAGGGCATCGACTTCGTGGAGGGTGGAGAGCGCATCCTCACGCTGGGTATGCAGCCTACTCGTCCTGAGACGGGCTACGGCTACATCGAACAGGGTGAGAAGCAGGAGGATGCGACCCTCGAGGTGCAGAATACTGTCGGAGGCAAGAAAGGTCGTCGCGCTTCTGCGATGGCAGCGCTGATGAGTCCCATCTACAAGGTGGCAAGTTTCCGCGAGAAGCCTGATCTCAAGACCGCTGAGCAGTACCTCGAATCGGGCAACTTCACCTGGAACTCGGGTATGTTCCTCTGGCAGGCCAGCACAATCGTGTCTGAACTTCGAAAGTACCAGCCCGAAATCAGCTCCATCATGGATCGTCTGGCTCCTACATTCTTCTCGGTGCGCGAACAGGCTATGGTGGATCAGCTTTATGCATCTTGTCCAAAGATCTCGATCGACTATGCCGTGATGGAAAAGACCCAGATAGCCTATGTGATGCCTGCCGAATTCGGATGGAGTGACCTGGGCACATGGGGAAGCCTCCACACGTTGACACCTCAGGATGATGACCGCAATGCCGTGATTGGAGATGGTGTCAAATTGCTCGATAGCGAGGGGTGCATGGTGCGTATGCCTCAAGGCAAGCAGGTGGTGATTCAGGGCCTGAAGGATTTTATTGTGGCCGAACACAATGGTACCTTGCTCGTCTGCCGTCTCGACCAGGAACAGCACATCAAGGATTGGCACTAGAGGGAAGGTTCTGAAGGGTTAAGAAAGGTTCTGAAAGGTTAAGAAGGGTTTGAAAGGTTATGAAAGTTACTCTCGTTAAGGTGGGCGGCGCTATTGTCGAGGACGCCGATTCCCTCAGCTCTCTCCTCGACAAGTTTGCAAGCATCGAGGGCCATAAGGTGCTCGTGCATGGCGGTGGACGCAGTGCTACCCGCATCGCTGAACGTCTAGGCTTGCCGCAACAGATGGTGGCAGGGCGTCGTGTCACCGATGCTGACACACTTCGCGTGGTCACTATGGTCTATGCAGGCCTGGTCAACAAGAACATCGTGGCACAATTGCAGGCTCGCGGCATCAATGCATTGGGTCTGACGGGTGCTGACATGAACGTCATCAGCAGTCATCGACGTCCTCCCAAGCAGGTGCGTATGGACGATGGCAGCACACAGATGGTCGATTTCGGCTTTGTGGGCGATATCGACCGAGTGAATGCCGATTTGCTGGCCGACCTGATTGCCAAGGGCGTGGTGCCAGTGATGTGTCCTATCGGGCACGACACTCAAGGCACCCTGCTCAACACCAATGCCGACACTATCGCGGCTGAAGTCGCCAAGGCTTTGGCCCGCAATTTCGAGGTCACGCTCGTCTATTGTTTCGAGAAACGAGGCGTGCTGCGTGATGCCGACGACGATGATTCGGTGATTCCTTGCATCACCCAGGAGGAATTCCCTGTCCTCGTTGAGCAAGGAGTCGTTTCAGGCGGCATGTTGCCAAAGCTTGAAAATGCTTTCGGTGCCATTCGTGCCGGGGTGCATGAAGTTGTCATCACCCGAACTGATGCCCTCGACCTTCCAGCAGAGGGTACACGTCTACGTTGAACAAAACATTTCCTTTTGTCAAGACTTTCGATATGTCAACTGAAACATCGAGCAAACTGATACACAAGGTATCGTCTGAGACGTGGTTCTATTTTGCCATCTGGATCTTCATCCTGCTGGTACCTCTTTTTTCGGAAGTTTATGACTATTTGACGGACCTCACAGATCATTTCGATTGTCGCGAATTGTTGTTCGGTTATGTCAGGTACCTGCCCTTTTTGGTGATTTTCCTGCTTGGTAAATTAATTTATGAACCTAGGTTCTTTTTTAAGGGACGACTCGTCACGTTTTTCCTTGTCTCGTTTGTTACAGCCTTTGTCATTACCTTGACATCAGAATATTTACTGCCCAGAAGGATCCCTAGGCACAGGCAGCGCGTGGAGCAACGCATGAACCAACGTGAGGCGATGGGGGACGCCGATAGTCTTCGTTATGATGGGATACCGACGCCTTCGACTGACATTCGTCCTCTTGATGATCAGCGCGTGGGTCAACGCCTTGGCCCCAGGCCCTACTTCCGAGGTCCCTTTTTCCCAAGGTTGTTGATGGCCTTGCTTATGATGGGTTCCAGTCTGGCAATCGCTGTCTTCTTCCGTGCACATCGGGAAATACTTCTTTATAAGGAGCAACAGGCATTGCATCTTCAGTCCGAGTTGGATTATCTGAAGTATCAGATCAATCCTCATTTCTTTATGAATACGCTCAACAATATCCACGCCCTCGTCGATATTGACGGCGAACTTGCCAAACGGGCTATCATCGAGTTGTCACACCTCATGCGATATATTCTCTACGAGAGCAACCAATCTACTGTTCCTCTACGCCGCGAACTCACCTTTGTGCACCATTTCCTGGAACTGATGAAGTTGCGATTTGACGAATCGGTTACCCTCACCATCGAGGAGCCCGACTCTATAGCCCCAGGCCTTGAAGCCGGCATACCTCCACTGATTCTGCTCACGTTCATCGAAAATGCTTTCAAGCATGGCATCTCGCATCGTGAACCATCGTACATTGACATCAAGGTAGCCATTGAGGATAAGCAAATCCACTTCCATTGTGTCAACAGCAATTACAGCACTACGAGCATGCAGGCACAGAAGGGCGGAGTGGGACTCGAAAACGTCAAGAAGCGTCTTCAACTTATTTATTCGGACAACTACACTCTTAATATTGTCCCCGACAATCAGGTGTTCACCGTTGACCTGTGGATTCCCTGTCTCCAATACATTTTATCTCCCGACAAGCAATCCTCCTAAGCAGGGGGACTCTTCATAACTCATCTAAACTCTCTTATCTCATGATTCGCTGTATCGCTATAGATGACGAGCCATTGGCGCTCGCCCAGATTTCGTCTTACATCAACAAAGTGCCTTACCTCGAGCTCGTAGGCCGATGCCGAGACGCTGCCGAGGCACTCAAGGTGCTCCGGCAGACACAGGTTGACCTGATGTTTGTGGATATCAATATGCCCGACCTCAATGGTCTCGATTTTGTGCGCAGTCTCGATGAACCGCCAAAAGTCATCTTCACCACAGCATATAGCCACTATGCTGTCGATGGCTACAAAGTCAAGGCAGTCGATTACCTGCTCAAACCCTTCGGGCTGCAAGACCTCGAAGCAGCCGCAGAAAGGGCGCGCCAACGCATCGAGAGCGAGACATCGGCCTATGGCTTCGTGCCCCAACCCACTTCTGCTATTGAACAAGACGGCTACTTCTACGTCAAGAACGACTATCGCATCGTTCGCATCGTCATCGATGACATTCGCTATGTCGAAAGCATGGGCGAATATGTGCGTATTTTTGTTGATGGCCAAGACCGGCCTTTCATGCCTTTGCTCTCGATGAAACGCATAGAGGAGATTCTTCCTTCCGACCACTTCATGCGTGTTCATCGTTCCTACATTGTCAACTTGCGCCGTGTCACCGACATCACCCGCCAGCGCATCATTTTTGGAGAAGTTCAGATTCCCATCGGCGACAGTTACAAACAGGCACTTCTCGATCACATCAACGCACGTCTGTTGTAATACTTGTTATAACAGCACCTTTCGGATGATTGGAGTGGTGTAGGAGTAGGGAATAAATGCGAGTGAAGGGATAGGATGGGTGAGGATAAGGTGTGCTTTTTTGCCAATGGTGATACTGCCGTAATCTTGGCTTAGCCCCATGGCGTAGGCTGCATTGATGGTGACGGCATTGAATGCTTCTTCGGGGAGAAGACGCAGTTTGATGCAACCCAATGACATGACGAACTTCATATCGCCCGAAGGCGTGGAGCCAGGATTATAGTCGGAGGCTAGGGCGATGCCGAGGCCACGATCTATCATGCGGCGTGCGGGAGCGTAAAGCATATTCAGGAAGAATGAGGTTCCTGGAAGACATGTGGGCATAGTGGCCGTGCCAAGCAGGAGATCGATTTCTTCGTCGGGCATGCTTTCGAGGTGATCGACCGAAAGGGCTTGATGGTCCACGGCGACACGCACACCGCCCGATGCCGCCAGTTCGTCGGCGTGAATCTTGGGACGCATACCATAGCGAGCACCAGCCTCCAGGATGCGGGCAGTCTCTTCGGGTGTGAAGAAGCCCTCGTCGCAGAAGACGTCGATGTAGTCGGCTAAGCCTTCGTTTCCTACTGCGGGAATCATTTCATCGATGACAAGACGCACGTAATCGCTCTGCCTGCCATTGTAGGCACGGCTTACGGCATGTGCTCCGAGGAAGGTGGAGACTACCTTGACAAGCGAAGTTTGGCTGATGCGACGAATGACGCGCAGTATTTTGAGTTCGTCCTCAGTGGAGAGCCCATAACCGCTTTTGATTTCGATACAACCGGTTCCCTTTGCCTCAATCTCTTCCATTCGGTGCATGGCCTGCTCGTAGAGCTCCTGTTCGGTGAGCCGATGCAGGAGATCGACCGAATTGAGGATGCCTCCACCGCGTCGTGCTATTTCGGCATAACTCAAACCCTGTATCTTATCGACAAATTCCTGTTCACGGCTGCCTGCATAGACCAAATGGGTGTGCGGGTCGCAGAAGCATGGCATCACCGAGCCACCTTCGGCATCGATGACCTCGAAGTGCTTTGTTTCGGGTATCGATGACATGGGACCGAAGTCGATGATGCGTCCTCCTTCGATAGAGAGCCAAGCATCATCGATAGTTTCGACGAGAGCCATCTCCTTGCCTTGGAGACGATCGACGTCAACGGGGAGTATGCCGAAGAGGTGGGCGATGTTTTTTATGAGGATAGACATGGGAGGAAATATTGGCTTTATAAAGCCTTGTAGAGGTTCTCGATCTTCGAGTTGCGTAAGAACTCAACTGACTTGGCAATGTAGGGATACATCACAGTGTCGGTGTCGATGAACGGAACGACCTGACGATACTCGTTGTAGAGGTTCTCGAGGATGGGGGAAGTCTTGAGCGGACGACGGAAGTCGAGCGCCTGACAGGCATTAAAGAGCTCGATGGCGAGCACACGTTCGGTGTTGAGCACCACTTGATAGAGTTTCGTGCCGGCATTGGCTCCCATGCTGACGTGATCCTCTTGTCCCTGGCAGGTGGGAATGCTATCGACCGAACAAGGCATGCAGAGCGACTTGCTTTGGCTGACGATGGAGGCGGCAGCGTACTGCGTGATCATAAAGCCGCTGTTGACACCTGGATAAGCAACGAGGAAACTGGGCAGACCACGTGTGCCTGAGACGAGCTTGTCGATGCGTCGCTCGGAGATGTTGGAGAGTTCCGACATGGCAATAGCGAGGAAGTCCATAGGAAGGGCAATGGGTTCACCGTGGAAATTGCCAGCCGAGATGATGAGGTCGTCGTCAGGACAGACGGTGGGATTGTCGGTAGTGGCGTTGATTTCGATGTCGGTGACCGTCTGGACGTAGCGAACGGTGTCCTTCACGGCGCCATGTACCTGTGGAATGCAACGGAAGGAATAGGGGTCCTGCACATGCTTCTTGGGCTGCTTGATGAGTTCGCTCCCTTCGAGAATTTGGCTGATGTTTTCGGCGGTGTCCATCTGTCCCTTGTGCGGACGCACAGCATGGACGGCATGATGGAAGGGCTCAATACGTCCATCGTAGGCATCGAGCGAGAGGGCTCCGATGTAGTCGGCCCAGTTGCTGAGTTGTGTGGCGTGGATGATCGACCAGCAGCAGAAGGCTGCCATGTTCTGTGTGCCGTTAAGCAGAGCCAATCCTTCCTTCGAGTCCAGCTTGATGGGTTCCCAGTCCTTGAGTTTGAGCAGTTCTTTTCCGCTCATACGACGGCCTTGATACTCCACTTCGCCGAGACCGACGAGGGGGAGGCAGAGGTGAGCGAGGGGAACAAGGTCACCCGAGGAACCAACCGAGCCCTGCATATAGACGATGGGGAAGATGTCGTCGTTGAAGAAGTCGATGAGGCGTTCGACAGTGTGAAGTTGCACGCCCGAATAGCCATAACTGAGCGATTGAATCTTGAGCAGGATCATCAGCTTCACGATGTCGTTGGGCACACGTTCGCCGCAACCGCAGGCGTGGCTCATCATGAGGTTGATCTGCAGTTGTGAGAGCTGATCCTTGTCGATGTTGATGTTGCAGAGCGAACCGAAGCCGGTAGTGACACCATAAATAGGGTCTTTTGTATCGGCAATCTTCTGGTCGAGGTATTCGCGGCAGCGCAAGATCTTCTGGCGGGAATCTTCGCCCAATTGGAGTTTGTAACCTAAACGAATGATTTCGGAGACTTTGTTCAGTGTCAGATGGCCTGCACTTATTTCATGTATTTTGAGTGCCATAGGTATTTTCTGTTTTTTCTTTTTCTAGATTGTCTAGATAATCTAGATATTCTAGAAGGAAACCGAATCGATGATATCGTCATCGACAAAATTGGGGAGGGTAACTTGGAGGTCGGGGGTGCGATCCATCTCGCGACGGATAGCGTCGATGGAGCCTTGGTTGCGAGCCCATGCGCGCCGGGTGATGCCGTTGTTGACGTCCCAGAAGAGCATCTCGCGAATGTTGCGATCGGCTTGATCTGAGCCATCGACCACCATACCGAAGCCACCGTTGATGACTTCGCCCCAGCCTACTCCGCCGCCATTGTGGATGCTGACCCAGGTGGCTCCGCGGAAACTGTCACCGATGACGTTCTGTATGGCCATGTCGGCACAGAACTGCGAGCCGTCGTAGATGTTGGATGTCTCGCGGAAAGGCGAATCGGTGCCTGAAACGTCGTGATGATCACGACCCAGTACGACGGGCGCATGCAGTTCGCCGCGACGTACGGCATCGTTGAAGGCCAAGGCAATGCGTGTGCGGCCTTCGCAGTCGGCATAAAGGATGCGTGCCTGTGAACCCACGACGAGGTGGTTGCGACCTGCTTCGCGTATCCAGTGGATGTTGTCGTCGAGCTGGTTTGCGATGTCAGCGGGGGCATGACGACGCTCGTCTTCGAGCACTTCGGTCGCAAGTCGGTCGGTGACCTCAAGGTCATGCGGGTCACATGAGGTGCATACCCAGCGGAATGGTCCAAAGCCATAGTCGAAGAACATGGGGCCCATGATGTCCTGCACGTAGGAAGGATAGCGGAAACGGCCATCGGGCAGCATAATGTCGGCTCCTGCACGGCTGGACTGGAGGAGGAATGCGTTGCCGTAGTCAAAGAAGTACATACCGCGGGCCGTAAGCCGATTGATGGCAGCCACCTGTCGACGCAACGAAGCCTCGACACATTGCTTGAAGCGGGCGGGATCGTCGGCCATCATGCGCTTGCTTTCTTCGAAAGTGAGTCCCACGGGATAGTAGCCACCTGCCCACGGGTTGTGGAGCGAAGTCTGGTCGGAACCGAGGTTCACCTCGATATCCTCGTCGGCAAGACGTTCCCAAAGGTCAACGACGTTGCCGACATAGGCCATTGAGACGGTGCGCCTTTCGGCTACGGCTTTGCGCACAGCGGGGATGAGTTCGTCGAGATTGGTATGCAGCTCATCGACCCATCCTTGTTCGTATCGTTTCTCTGCCGCCTTGGGATTGATTTCGGCGATGACGCTCACCACGCCTGCGATGTTGCCGGCTTTGGGCTGGGCACCACTCATGCCGCCAAGACCTGAACTGACGAAGAGCGGAATGCAGTCCTTGCGGCCTTGCATGACACGTCGGGCAGCGTTGAGCACAGTGATGGTGGTACCATGCACGATGCCTTGCGGACCTATATACATATAGGAACCTGCGGTCATCTGTCCGTATTGGCTTACGCCGAGTGCGTTGTCGCGTTCCCAATCATCGGGTTTTGAATAGTTGGGAATCACCATTCCGTTGGTGACAACGACGCGTGGAGCACCAGGGTGTGAGGGGAAAAGTCCAAGGGGATGTCCCGAGTACATAACAAGGGTCTGATGGTCGGTCATCTCGCTGAGGTATTTCATCACGAGGCGATACTGTGCCCAGTTCATGAAGACCGAGCCGTTGCCTCCGTAAGTGATGAGTTCGTGAGGATGCTGGGCAACGCGAGGATCGAGGTTGTTCTGGATCATCAGCATGATGGCAGCTGCCTGCTGGCTTCGATGCGGATAGTCGCCGATGGGGCGTGCCTTCATCTCGTAACGGGGACGGTAGCGGTACATGTAAATACGGCCATAGGTGCGGAGTTCTTCCGCAAACTCGGGTGCAAGTACAGCGTGGAACTTCTTGGGGAAATATCGCAAGGCATTGCGCAAGGCAAGACGCTTCTGTTCGGGAGTCAGAATGTCCTTGCGACGTGGTGCATGGTTGATATCAGGATCATATGCCTGCGGTTCGGGCAGGTAGTCGGGGATGCCGGCTCGGATGTCGGCTTGGAATTCTTGGAGGGTCATAAGGTTAAATCTTTTCTTCGACTATGCGGGTGATTTCTTTTTCTTCGAGGTCAGCCTTGAGGGCGATGTCGTTGGCTTCAAATACAAGACGCTCGGCGGTGGGGCGATCCTTGAGCGAAGCGGCATTGATCTTGACGTTGAGGCAAGCGCCACGTACAGCAGCACGGATGGCGAGAGCCCCCACGCCAGCATCCGAAGCGCTGGCTGGGTTGCCGGTCAAAGCCATTGCACGACAGATGCCGAAGCCACGGAAAGCCGTCTTCATGGTTTCGAGAGGTACTTGTGTGGCAAAGAGTGTGGCTCGCTGGATTGCCTCCGAGCGAAGGCGTTTCTCTTCGTCATTGCCACGTGGCATACCGAAGGCGCTCATCAGGCCGTTGAAGGCATCGGTGTCCTTGTCGACCAGGACGAGCAGTTCTGTCATGATCTTTTGTCCCTGATCGGCCCATTCGCTGAATTCGCGCCAATGTTCGTCCCAACCTCGCTTGTGGCTCGAAAGGTTGGCTACCATGGTGCCGAGCGCAGCGCCAAGAGCGCCCATATAGGCAGAGATGGAACCGCCGCCTGGTGCGGGTGATTCGCGTGAAGTCTCTTCGGCAAAGCCTTTGACCGTGAGATTGACAAGACGTTTGGCCTTCTGGTCGTCTTCGAGCAGGAATTCGATGACCTTCTCGCGCGGGTTGAAGGGCTTGAGGTCGTCGAGACCCATCGAACGGATGGCAATGCGTATGATGTCGTCCTCGGGAATACCTGTCGAACGTTGTTGTTTGGCAAGGAAGTAGCGGCCTGCCTCGATGAGCGTGCGTTTGGGAATAAGCCCGACGATTTCGGTGCCTGTGACGCGCAGACCGCGGAGGCCCGCGCAGCGACATACTTCGTCGAAGGCAACGTGAAGCGGGGTGACGTTGATATCGGTGATGTTCATCGAAACCTGTGCAATGCCATATTCGTCGATGTACCAGCCGAAGCCTTGGTTCCCTTGAGCGTACCAGGCGTCATGAGCGGATTGCCATCGGCATCCTTGAGCGGCTTGCCGGTAAGAGTGCCTCCCTCGCGCTGAGGACGGCCTTTCTCGCGTACGTCGAAGGCGATGGCATTGGCGCGGCGGGTAGAAGTGGTGTTGAGGTTGAAGTTGACGGCAATGAGGAAGTCGCGCGCCCCCACAACGGTGCAACCTGTGCGGGCAACGTCGGCATCGAAAGGCCGTGCTCCGTAGTCGGGAGCTGTGTCGGGCGAGGCAAGTTTGTCGGCCAGTGACTCGTATTCGCCTGCACGGCACACGGCCAGGTTCTTGCGTTCGGGACGAAGGGCAGCAGCTTCGTAACAATAGGTAGGAATGCGCAGTTCGTCGGCGATGCGGCGTGCCAGGGTGCGCGCCAGGGCAGCACATTCCTCAAGCGTGATGCCCGCTACGGGAATAAGGGGCAGTACGTCGGTGGCACCCATGCGTGGATGGGCACCATGATGATGTCGCATGTCGATGAGACGGCCGGCAAGGGCAACAGCGCGAAATGCCGCTTCGCAAACGGCTTCGGGCGAACCGACAAAGGTAACAACGGTGCGATTGGTAGCCTCGCCGGGATCTACGTCGAGTAGCTTGACGCCTTCGCAGCCCTCGATTTCGGCGCGAATGGCACGGATGATGTTCATGTCGCGTCCCTCACTGAAGTTGGGGACACATTCGATGATGCGGTTTTCCATCTTGGGAGAATAAATGGTTATGGGTGATGGGTTAACGGTTTCGGGATTCGAATAGCACGGCAAATTTAACCAATTCTGCAAGAATATGCAAGTATTTTGCAAAGATTCTTCCACCTTCTGTCGAAAAAAGAATGTTTTGGCAAATTTTGGCAGGCGAAGTTGGAGAAATTGGCATCTATGGATGTAAAAAAGGGCAGATAATTGGCTTTTTTGTCGAATTTCGTGGATGAAGTGGATTAAAATTTGGAAAAACGAAAAAGAACGCTTATATTTGCAGCAGTTGTTAGGCTATTATGGCCACAGAATCTCATTTTTACTACAAGGTATGGTTCCTAATAGATAAGCAAAATTAATGTTTACTACGAAGACAGGCGTGACCGTGAGGCCGCGCCTGTCTGCTTTTTCCTTATCCCTTGTATTCGCTGGGTAGGACACCAAACTGCTTCTTGAAACTGGCTGCAAAGTGCGACGAACTGCTGAAGCCCGTAAGTTCGCCGATGTAGGCAATCTTCTCCTTGCCCTCGCGTATCATTTCGGCAGCACGGTTGAGGCGATAGGTGCGGAAGAAGGCATTGGGCGACTGTCCCACCAGACTCTGCATCTTGTAGTAAAGTTTCGATCGGCTCATCGCCACCACATCAAGCAGCTGGGGCAGGTCGAGTTCGGCATCGGAGATGTGTTCCTCCATGAAGGCGTAAAGTCTGGTCATGAATACGGAGTCCTGCTCGAGGATGGCAGTTTCCGCGACATCCTTGATTCCCGGATTGACCTCGACGCCCTCGTCCTGCAAGGGCTCGACCCGAACGTCGCGCACCGAAGTGGACGACGTGAGCAGATGGCGTAGTCTGACGCGGTTGTCGAGCAGGCTTCCGATCAGTGCTTTCAGGTAGTCGGGGTCGAAAGGCTTGGTGACATAGGCGTCGGCTCCCACGTTGAGGCCGTGGATGCGTTCCTCGATCGAAACCTTGGCAGTGAGCAGCACGATGGGCAGATGGCAGTAGGTCATATCCTTCTTCAGTCGGCTGCAAAATTCGTAGCCATCCATGCCTACCATCATCACATCGCTGACGATGAGGTCTGGTGTGGCTCCCGATAGCCAGGCAATGGCTTCGATGGCACTACTTTGGGTAACCACTTGGTAAGAAGGTTGGAGGATGAGACGTAGGAAACGCAACACCTCCGTGTCATCATCGACCACGAGGATAGTCGGGCGGCCATCATCGGGCGAAGGTGTATCTACGGTCACCACAGAAACGGTTTCTTTGGGCTTGGGTGCTTGGTCGAAAGCGACGGCTTGGCTAAGTTCGTCAGGCCTATAAACTGTTTTCTCGATAGGTAGTAGGAAATAGAGCGACGTTCCGCTGTCGGCATCGGGGTTGTGGATGGCGCGGATTACACCGTGATGCAACTCCACGAGACCACGGCAGAAGTAAAGACCGATGCCCGAACCGTTCTGATGGGTTGCTCCCTCGGGCGTCTGATAATATCGCTCGAAGATGTAGGGCATCAACTGGTCGGGGATGCCGATGCCCGTGTCGCTCACCTGTGTGAGCAGCCAGCGGCAATCGGTCGGAATATCGGGTAGGGGAGCCAATCGGGCGGCGGTCTGGCTGTCGATGGGTTTCACCATGAGTGAGACTTTGCCGTAGGTGGGAGTATATTTGAGTGCATTCGAAAGCAGGTTGAAGAGCACCTTCTCATATTTGTCGGGGTCAATCCAAACGAGATCGTCCATCGAATGGGTATCCACAGCCAGTTCAATCTGCTTCTCTTCGAATCCATTCTGGAACATTTCGACAACCGATTCGATGAGATTCGTCACGCGATAGGGTTGCACGTTGAGTTTCAGCATATCGGCTTCCAGCTTCTTGAAGTCGAGCAGTTGGTTCACCAGGCGCAGCATACGACCCGTATTGCTGCTGATGATGCGGTGGGCATGCTGTTCGCCCTCGGGCAGATGGTGGTCATCGATGAGGCCAAGGGCACCCGAGATGAGCGTCAAAGGTGTGCGGAACTCATGCGCCATGTTGGTGAAGAAGCGCATGTTGGCATCACTCATGCGCTGGATAACCGCCTTTTCGCGCAGCGATTGCTTGATGCGGCGCCTGTTGCGCAGATAGTTGGTGGTTAATAAAGCGATGTAGGCGATGGCATGCAGTCCGAAAAGCGGATAGACCAGCCACCGCAGCCACCATGCGAGCCACCAGGGCTGGCTGATGACTATGGGCATCCCGATGTGGCAGACGGTCTGCCCGTTTTGGTCGAGCGCCCAGGCCTCGAAGGTATAGCAACCCGGGTCGAGCGAATGGTAACTTACGACTGGTTTTGCCGTGAAGATGCGCTCCTCGTCCACGCCTTCCATCCGGTAGAAGATGGAACTGCCTGTGCGGTTGTCGAAGTCGAGGGTGCTGAGGTGGATGATGAGATTATGGAAGTCGTGGGGGAGGGTGAGGCAGACTGTACTGTCGTGTTGGGCGAGGAAGTAGCCACCTTGTTGGATGTTGGGCGGAATGAGGTTCCCGTTCACCTCGATGTTCGAAACGAGCAGGTTGTGGCTCACCTGTGGATGAATCTCGGCAGGGTCGAAGATGGTGATGCCCTGTTTGCCTCCGAAGACGAGGGTATGGGCATCGCAGCGTGTGGCACAACGCTCGTAGAACTCGTTGCTCTGCACGCCGTCATTCTCGTGATAGGTGTGGAAACGTCCTGTCGTGGGGTCAAGGCACGAAAGGCCGTCGAGGGTGCCTATCCAGACGTTGCCCGTCGAAGCATCGAGAGCGATGCACGAGACGTCGGTGCACGCGTTCTGAGCGCGGAAGTTACGGACTTCGCCAGTGGTGAGGTCGAGGCGAAGCACACCCATGCCGATGGTGGCTATCCAGATGGCGCCGTCGCTGTCCTCGGCCACGTCGCGGCAACTGATCATGCCTTCCTTGTCGCAGGGCAGGTCGTAATGTGTTTCAGCAAAGGTGTCGGGGTCGATGATGGAGATACCCGAACTGTACGAGCCGGCTAGGATGCGCCCGTCGCTGAGCTGGTGGATGATGTTGACCTGTCGCAGGTTGTTGTCGAGGGTGGTCGAAGTGTCTGAGTCGAGGTCGATGATTCGGCACCCCGACTGTGTCCCTATCCAGATACGTCGGCGGGAGTCTTCGGCGATAGCATAGATTTCGTAGTCGGTCGAAAGGTCATGCAGCAGCCGAAGGTTGTCTGACCCATCGGCACGGCATTCGTAGATGTGTCCGATGCCCGAAAGCAGGAGGTTGCCGTTGGCACGGCTGGCGATGTGCATGATGTAGTTGGCGCCTACTTGGCTCATGTCCATTTCAGAAATCTTGCCGCCAAGGTCGCACAGTGTGATGTTCGAACGACTGGTGCAAACCCACAGCCGACCGTCGGGGTGATGTGCGATGGCGGTAATGTCCTTGCCGGCAAAGTGGTGGCAGAGTTCTCCGTCATCGACGAAAGTGGTGCGGTTGGCGAAATGTGTCACGTAGCCGCTACTACGCGAACCGCACCAAAGGTTTCGGTGGCTGTCACAAAGGAAGGCTCCAATTTCGGTGGCGCCGATAGGTTCGAAGGAGGAGTGGCTGACGGTCATGTGTTCGAGGTCAATGAGCTTCAACCCTGTTACGTCGCGTTGCTGGATGGCAAGCACATTACTCGAAAGAAAGGCGCGGAGCACGTCGTGTGGTTTTGGGATTTCGGAATCGAGGAAGTCACACAGTGGGGTACTGACGATCGAGCCGTCTGCGGCGTTCATGATGCGGAATCCGGCATTGGTGAGGATAAGGGTGTGGAGCGTGTCGAGAGCGAAGAAGTTAGGCACCACAATTTCCTCCGAAGTTTTCCCCTTGTAGTTGAACTGCAGGTCATAGAGTTTGAAATCGCGACCGTTGCTTACCCAGAAACTTGTGTCCGACTGGCGGATTACCTGTGCGATGACGGCATCAAGACTGATGCTGCGGATGGTTTGGTATCGGCGTGAAGGCATCTGCAGGGCAAAGAGGATGAGCTGGTTGTCGTAAAAGCCCACGATGAGGCTGTCCGAAAGCTCCACGGGCGAATGGTACCCAGGGCTGAGCGGTGAGGTGGTGCCGTCGGGGAAGAGTATGCAGGAGCCGACAAAAGTGGTCACCAGGCACCAGTCGGGGTGATGGGTGAGGTAACTTACCTCCACAATGTTGTTGTTGGGCAAAGAGCAGCTGTCGGCGGTCGAAAAGTACTGCATGTAGTTCTGTCCGTCGAAACGGTTCAGTCCATATTCGGTGCCGATCATGATGTAGCCGTCGGGACTTTCGGCAAATGCCTTGACCTGTTGGCTCGACAGATGGTCGCTGAGCCTTATGTAGTCATGCTGAGGCATGCCTTCGTGGGGCGAAAGCCAATGGGTAGCAGCGGTGATGAGCAACAAGGCGAGAAGACAGCCCATACCAATGAGCAGCCAACGGGGTGTGGCAGATGAAAGCCTTTTGCGGAAGATGTGTGTTTTCATGTGGCAAAGATAATATGTTTTGGTGAAACAAGCAAATTATCGGGCAAAAAAATGCCCGCCGGCACATGATATTCATGCCGACGGGCCACACACATATAAAACTAATCGGGTTTTATTCAACAGTCCACTCGGCACTGTCGTTACCTTGAGCGGTGCGAACCTCAATCCGGTTGACGCCCTTCTGAAGCTTGACGTTCTTCCATTCGCAGGTGGCGTAAGCATCAGTTTTGCAGCTGCCTATCTGCTTGCCATTGACAAAGAGTTTGGCAGAAGTTGCAGTGGTGAAGACGATGATGTCGGTGACATCCTCCTGACGTTGGGTGAAGTCCTTCGAACAAAGGTGCACGGTAGCTTCCTGCTTGTTCCAGTTGGCCTTGTAGCAATAGAATGCATCCTTGCGGCGTGTGCGGTCGTGGCTCACGAGACCCTTGTCATTGAGGTTGTTGGTGTCGCCTTCACGACGCATGGCCGAACCGAAGTCAAACATGTTCCAGACGTAGGAGCCCCAGATGTAATCACGCTCGGTGATCATCTGCAGATGCTGGCGGTGGCTGGCAGTCTGCTTCTCCATGGGATGCCAGCGTCCACGGGCGGATGCACGAACATCCTTTTCTTCAACGAACTGGCTCACATGCTGACTGAAGGCTGCACCTGCACCATATTCGCTGATGCAGATCTTCACGTCGGGATACTTGGCATGCCAATTATCGAAGAAGGTGGCGAAGTCGGCAATGTGTCCCTCGTACCAGCCGAAGTACTTGTTCCAGCCCATCAGGTCGGTGATGAAGTTGAATGAGCCTTCGAAGCAGGTTGCTGCTGTGGTGAGACGCATGGGGTCGAGTTCATGGGCAATGTCGTTGAGTTCCGATGTGATGGGATCATGATAGCCCGGCACTTCGTTGAAGAGTCCCCAACAGAAGATAGAGGGGTGGTTGTAGTTCTGGATGATCATCTCGCGCAGTTGGAAACGCAGATTTTCGTCCATCTGTCCCTTGACATAGTTGCTCACGAAAGGAATCTCCTCCCATACGAGCATGCCGCGACGGTCTGCCTCGTAGAACATGTGGTGGGCTTGGGGATAATGAGCCAGACGAAGGGAATTTACACCCATCTCCTGAATGATATCGAGGTCAGCATCATGCTGCTCGTTGGTGAGGGCTGAGGCATATTGTGCCCAATCCTGATGGCGGCTTACACCACGGAGCTTGAGATGCTTGCCATTGAGGAAGAAGCCCTTGTCCTTATCGACCCAGAAGTAGCGCAGTCCGATGGTATCCTCTACGCGGTCAATCTCCTTGCCGTCACGACGCAGGATGGTCACAGTCTTGTAGAGGTAGGGATCGGCCATGCCGTTCCAAAGATGTGGACAATCGATGCTTACGTTGAGCCATGCACGGTCGTTCTGGATATTGGCAGTCTTGGTCGAAGCCACGGCATTGCCTTGGGCATCAAATACGCTGAACTCTATCTCACAACCTTTATAGCCGTCAGCCTTGCAGAGCGTATGTACCTCAGCGCTGAGTTCGGCATGCTGCTCGTTGACCTTCTGATGGATGAGCACACCTTCCGAGCCGTAATAGAGCGGGGAGATGCAGACATCATCGGTCAATTCGAGCCAAACGTCACGATAGAGGCCACCCAGGATGTTGAAGTCACCCGATTGGGTAGCTACATCGAACTGCTGCGTGTTGTCGCAGGTTACTGAAACGTAATTCTTCTTGCCGTAATCCAGATAGTCGGTCAGTTCTACAGCAAAAGCATTGTAGGCGCCCTTGTGTACGGCGATGTGGCCAAAATTGACCATCACGCTGGCAACGCTGGCAGCACCTTCGAACTTCACGAAGATACGTTTGCCGCGCCATGACTCGGGCACCTCAATCTCCTTGGTATAGGAGCCCTTGCCGCGATAGTATCCTGCATCCGACATGAAGTCCTTGGCATTGAACGTATGCGGAAGGTTGACAACTGTGTCGGGGCGTGGCATCATGATGTCGGGATAGACGCCCCAAGTCATTAGTGTCCCCTTCTTGTACTGCCAATTATCATTGAATGACTGCACCTCGCGGGCTTGTGCGCTCGTTGCAAGGAGTCCAAGAAGGACAGAGGTTAGGAAGGTGGTCTTGTTCATGGATTATTGTTTTATATTGTTTCCAGCATTTTTATTTCCACTCGGCATGTTGCTCGATCTGCTTGTTCACGTCGATCTCAGCTTGTGGGATAGGTAGGAACTTGAACTTGTCCTGCCAGCCTGGACCATTGGTATTGGTATAGCTGATATTGTAGCCGTTGACGTTCTCCTTCTTCTCGTTCTGATTGTCGGAGTTGTCATACATGCCATGGATCGAAGGAATCATCTTACCCTTGTTCTGGTAAACCTGAGCAGCGATGCCCCAGCGTACAACGTCGGGATGACGTGTGCCTTCGAAGCAGAGCTCCAGTCGGCGCTCCTTCTGCACATCGGAAAGGGTGTAGTTGCCTTGCATCTTGTCGGCCTTCTCACGGGCACGTGTCTTGATCTCATTGAGATACTTGTCGCAGAGGGCCTGGTTGCCGCCATTGGCTGGCAATTCTGCCTCGGCTGCCAACAGGAGAACTTCGGCATAGCGGAAGAAGACGATGTTCTGGGCAATCTTGTGAACCACCACACGTTCCTCGGCACGTGATGGCATCTTGGTGCAGAAGAGGCCTGCATTGCCATAGATAGCCTTGCCGTTAGCTATGCGGAGAGGGATTTGGGTGAGCTGCTTGTAGGTCTTCATGGTCTCGTTGAGACGCCAGCCATCCTCGCCTTCCATCTCTACGAATGCATCATAGAGTTCCTGCGATGGGTTGAAGAAACCGTATGACTCGGGTGAGCAGTTGATGGCTCCCGATTTCTGGGCAGCATCCAACTCATCGATGTTGAACATCTCGGTACGCCATCCCATGCGCTGTACGGAATAGATGTAGCAGAGGTTGTTGGCATCGAGAACGCGGTTGTTCTCAAACATCGATTCGGTGCTGAACTCTCCAGCCTTGTGGAACTGGTCGTCAAAGTCCTCGGTCACCAGGGCATACTTGCCCGAATTGATGACTTCGCCAAGGACACGGCGAGCTTCGGCATATTTGTTGACACCCAGGAAGGTGCTCTCATAGATATATGCCTTGCCCAAAAGGCCCTGTGCGGTCTGCTTGGTAACGTTTACGACCTTGTCGTCCACGCTCTTTTTCTCGAGCAGTGCGCCCGACTCGATAGCCTCGGTGAGGTCCTGCTCGATCTGTGCATAGATTTCAGCCATCGATGCAGATGGACGGGCATAACTGCCATCGGTGATCTCCTCTACCACGAGCGGTACTTCGCCGAAGTAGCTCACCAGACGCAGATAGGTGAAAGCGCGAAGCACCTTGGCTTCGGCAATGATGCGCTTCTGAAGTGGTGTGTCGCCCGGTACATTACTGGTCAGCAGGTTGGCACGGTAAATGGTGCCGTAATAGAGCTGGAAGAGTGACGAGATCTTGGTGTTGGCGGCTGTATAGCGGAACTCGTTGAGTTCCTCAAGCTGTCCGTCATTACCACGGTTGCCTCCACCAGTGTAGCAGTCGTCGCCGAGCACCATGATGATGTGCTGCTCGCCTGTGTACCAGTTGCCGACTGATGGCATAGAGTTGAAGATGGAATAGAGAGCAGTGAGACCCTCCATACACTCGGTGTCATTGCTGTAGAATGACGATGATGCAGTGGCACCATGTTGTTCGATGTCAAGCTCGTCCTGACAAGATGAGAAGGACAGTACACCTGCAGCAAGGGCTGCTATAAATATATAACGTTTCATATTATTTTTTATTGTGTAGATTAGAAGGTAAGATTCAGACCGAAGACGATTTTCTTGGAGTTGGGGAAGCTTCCGAGGTCAACGCCAAGTGAGGTGGTAGAGCCGCTCGATGCTTCAGGATCGAGACCAGGATAGCTGGTGAAGAGGAAGAAGTCATCCAGTGAAGTATAGACGCGTACGTTGCTGAGCAAAGCCTTCTTCAGAAGCTTCTTGGGCAGCGTATATCCAAGCTGAATCTGCTTGATCTTGAAATAGGAACCGTCAAAAATCACAGCAGAGCTGTTCCAATAGGTGTTCTCCTTGAAGTCCCTGCGTGCATATTTGGCATTTTGTCCAGGGGTAGTCCATGCATCCTCGTAGTAGGTGGCCAGGCGGTTGGTGGTAGGACGGTCGGTCTTAACCAGTGCCGAATAGATATCGTTGCCATGCGAACCCTGGCCGAAGATGGTGAAGTCAAAGTTCTTGTAGCTCATGTTGAGCGTGATGCCGTAGGTGAAGTCGGGAATGGCCGAACCAATCATCTGAAGGTCATCCGACGAGATGGTCTCCGAGAGCGAGCCGTCCTTGGTCACATAGACCGGATTACCATTGTCGGGGTTGATGTGGTCAAGCTTGTAGCCACGGAAGTACCATACGGGATAACCCTCTTCGAAAGCGGTGATGCCGGTATTGTTGTTGTACGAAGCACCATTGATGCGGTCGATGGAGTGGTCGAGGTAGGTCACTTCGTTTTCGAGGGTGGCGAGGTTGGCATTGATGCTGTATTTGAAGTCGCCGATATTATCCTTCCAACCTAGTTCAAATTCCCAACCCTTGTTTTCAACGTTACCGGCATTAACTGGCGAAACGGTGTTGCCTATGGTGAGGGTTGGCATAGTATTGCTGACCAGAAGGTCCTTGGTCTTCTTTATGAAGTAGTCGATGGTTGTGGTGAGACGGCCATTGAAGAGGCTGGCATCCAAACCAAAGTCGAGCTGCTCGGATGTTTCCCACTTCAGGTTTTCATTGCCCGTCGAGCTGGGCATCGAGGCATTGCTCCAGTTAGGCTGGCCGGCAGTGTAGGAGAAACCGGTCTGCGAACCGATGGCGTTGGCATAAGCGAAGTTGCGAAGTCCTGCAATTGAACCGTTCTGGCCCCAGCTGGCGCGGAGTTTCAGGTTGCTGAGCAGTTGCTGCTCCTTGGGGAACCACTCTTCCTGGCTGATGGTCCAACCTGCACTGACTGCGGGGAAATAACCCCAGCGCTGTGATTTGGGAAGCACCGAGAGGTCGGCGGCATCAGCACGCATGGTGAACTGCAGCATATAGCGGTTGAAATAGCTGTAGCCTACACGACCGAAGTACGAGAGCTTGTTCACAGTAAGGTCGTTGCCTGCATGCAAAAGGCCGGTAGCGCTATTGGCCAGATAGTCTGGATAAGCATAGTTGTGCTTGTCGGCCTGCAGACCGGTACCACCCGTCTGAACATTGGCAGCGCGGTCGGATGAGAACGAAGTACCCACCATCACGTTGATGTCGTTATGGCCTAAGCTGAGAGCATAGTTTGCAAAGTTCTCCCACTGATAGTACTTTTGCTGACGGGTTGACATGTCGATGGTCGGATCGCTCACGTTGCGTGCAGCGGTAGCATAGTAGGCACTTTGGAAGGTACGGTTAGTGAAGTTGCCGAAGCGATAGCCGAGCCGCGAGGTGATAACGAGGCCCTTGATGGGCTTGAAGTTGAGGGCGGTGTTACCTTGTACGGTGGTGCCCCACATCTGTTGGTCGCGAGTATTGATGAGGATGTTGGGGTTGATGTCGTCGCCCATCTGGAAGACGGAAATGCCGTAGTAGTTGCCTTCGCCATCACCCACCAGCTTGCGGCCGTTGGCGAGCAGATCGCGCATATTGGCGGGCAGGTTGCTTTCGTTGTAGGTATTGGGGGTGAGAGGATCGAGGGCGAGAGCAGCACGGAGCACCGATACGTAGGGGTCGTTTTCGGCCAAAGAGTTGCGACTGATGTAGGAGATGGTGTTCTGTGAGGAGATCTGCAGCCATTTGCGCACGTCGAACTCTGCGTTCACGTTGCCTGCAAAGCGCTGGAATTTGTCCTTGTCACCGGTGACGATGCCTTGATTGCCGGTGTAGTTGAACGAAACGTAGAAGTTGCCCTTGTCATTGCCCTTCTGGAAGTTGACATTGTGTCGCTGCATCCAGCTGGTCTCAAACATTTCGTCACACCAGTTCATGTCGGTCTTGCCGTCCCACTGCGCTGCGAGGCTCTTGTCGAAGTTGCCGGCATCGAGGTTGTATGCCAAGTACTGCTCGGCATTCATTACCTTGGCTTTCTTGCCGAGGCTCTGTGCAGCAAACTGAGCGGAATAGGTTATCTTGCCGTCTTCCGAACGGTTACCACGCTTGGTGGTGATGAGGATCACGCCGTTGCCTGCTTCAGCACCGTAGATGGCCGACGAGGCTGCATCCTTCAAAACCTCCATCGACTCGATGTCGGAGGGGTCGAGGTTGGAAATCGAATTCACACGTACACCATCGACTACATAGAGAGGGTCGGAAGTGGTGTTCGACGAGAAACCACGCACACGGATGGCGTTTTCGCTACCAGGGGTACCCGATGTGCTGAGCAACTGTACGCCAGCGGTCTTACCTTGCAGCGACTGGTTGGCATCGGTGACGGTACGGTTTTCGATGTCACCCGACTTGACTGAGGAAATGGCGCCCGTCAAGTTCGATTTACGCTGAACACCGTAACCTACTACCACGACGTCCTCGAGCAGCTCGGAATCTTCGAGCAGCGTGATGTCGATGACGGTGCGGTTGCCAACGGGAATTTCTTGTGATGCGTAGCCGATAAACGAAACTGCCAGCACCTGGTTAGGGCTGACGTTATTGATCGAATAACGGCCATCGAGGTCGGTGGTCGAACCATTGGTGGTACCCTTCACGAGCACGGTAGCACCCATGACGGGTTCGCCGGTCTGGTCCACAATGGTACCTGTGATGGTCTGCTGGGCCCACACTTGGGCTGAGGTCACCAGCGAGACGACAGCTGCTAACAATAGCATGCCGATTCGTTTGCAGAGATTTTTGCTTCTCATTTCAATTAGTTTTAAATGTGTAAATAATCAGATTCTTTTTCCAAAGAATGAACAAGTGATGAAAAATCTGCTGCAAAGATAGGGAGAAAGGGAAAGGGATGTGAGCACGGGAGTCCAATCGAAGGAAACAGGCGTCCGTTGTCGGGCAATGAGCGTCCAACGGGCCATCAGCGTCCAAATCAGGGGGTCGAAACGTACACTTTTACGTTCTTCTGCTCGAAGCCGAACGTGCAGAGCAGGCGGGTTATGCACCCGCAGCCGTTGGCGATGGCATCGGTCATCAGCCCGTCGCGCAGGGCATGGTGTTCCACCTGATCGAGCGCCTGCTGGTGCATTCGGTCGAGATCGGCCTGGCTCCACTTGTTGCTGTCGTGGAAGACAGTCTTGTCGCTAGGATTGCATCGGCGCGTGAGGATGCCTGGGGCTGGCAGGCGCACGCTGATGGCACTGTCGCCTTGGAGGGTGACGTCGGCTTCGGTGAGGCGACTGAGGTCGAAGCCTGCTTCGATGGTGACGTTATAGATGATGACAAGGTCGTCGTCGGGGATGGGCCACTGACGGTCCTTGGTGCTTACGATGGGCAGTTCCTCGTAGTAGGAGGCGGTGACGAACTGCTGCATCGAGCGGATGCTCTCGACGATAGGGGTGTCGGTCCAGATGGTCTGCTGGGGCACAAAGGCTTTCGAAACGCGTCGGCCCAGTCGGCTGAAAGGTGTCTCGACGCCAGGAAGCAAGTGGATGCCCCAAAGGATGACTGCTGCCAGGAGGAGCCAGCTTATAGTTCTAAGGATTGTCTTCATGGCTTATTCGAATACGATTCTACAACGGGCAGGATTGTAGCCCGCCTGCGACAACATGGAACGGAAGAACACTTCGGCCTTGGCTTCGGCCTGTGGGATGATGCCGAGCTTCCGGATGGTGAGTTTTACTTGTTTCTCGCCTTCGGCCAGCACGGCATTACGCTCGGCTGCCGTAAGGTCGCTCGAGATGCCGGTGATGCGTTCATAGACGTGGCGCACCTCACTGTTGGGGATGTTCACGTCGAACACCTCGCAGTGGGGTAGAGTGAGCACAACGGTGCTGTCGTGGGCAATGGCAAGCGCATCGGGGCGGATCCTGCTCGTTTCGATGCCTGCCGTGACGTGGGCGGTAAGGCTGTAGAGCACTTCCTTGTCGCCGAGTATGCGCCAGACGGTCTGGTCTTTGCTGCCGCAGATCTCGCGGAGGGTGTATTCGACGAAGACCAGCCGGCTTTCTTCCTGCAGACGGGCAAGGCGCTGCTGTGCCATGGCTTGGCGCTGCTGTGCCTCGTCGCCTTCGATGCTGCTACATGCGCAGAGAAGCGCCGTCATGACGAGCAAAGACAGGGAGGTTCGAAGGGTTTGAAGGGATCGAGAGGTTCGAAGGGTCATGGTTTTGGGGGTTTGTATGGCGCAAAGATAAGGTCTTTTTCGGGAATCTCCAAATTTTTGTTCGAAAAAACGTGCATAACCGAGGCTGGCACCATCCTCACGGACGATGCCAGCCTCGAATTACACATATACACACATATTTTTTACTAACACTTTAACTGCTGCAAAGATAGGGGAAACGGGTGAAACAGAATAGCATTTTTCGTTCAAAGTGGGGAGATTTCAACATTTGTTGCATTTTTTGAATCAAAATTTGCATAAATCTGATGAAAAATTTGGAGAAAAACGCATTTTTCGCTATTTTTGCCACCAAAAGATAGTAGAATAATACCGTCATGAAACGACATCTTTATCTTATTGTTATATTTCTGTCGCTGCTGACCATTGCCCTGTGCATCATGTCGTGCGGGGAAACCACCACTGCCGACTACCGCATCGGCGTGTCGCAATGCAGCGACGATGCCTGGCGCACCAAACTCAACGAGGAGATGCACCGCGAACTGCTGTTCTACCCGGGTGTCACCCTCGAAGTGCGTTCGGCCGACGACGACAACGAGCGCCAGGCGCGCGACATCGACTACTTCATCGCCCAGGGCGTCGATCTGCTCGTGGTTTCGCCCAACCGTGCCGACTCGCTCACGCCCGCCGTGTCGAAGGCATTCGATGCAGGCATCCCCGTGATTGTGGCCGACCGAAAGGTGACGGGCGACAAATATACGGCTTTCGTGGGCGGCGACAACCTTGAGGTGGGCAAGCTGCAGGGCGAGTACCTGCAAAGGGTGTTGCCCCAAGGCGGCAAGGTGCTCGAGGTGATGGGCCTGATAGGCTCGACGCCCCAGGAATTGCGTCATCAGGGCCTCGTCGAATCGCTCGGCGACACGGGCGACCGTTATCAGTTCGTGCAATGCATGGGAGCATGGAAGCGCGACAGGGGCGAAGCCGAGGTGCAGAAGGTGCTCGCGCAGCATCCCGACATCAAGGTGATACTGGCACAGAACGACCAGATGGCCATCGGGGCAAGCCGTGCCCTGCAAAGTGCCCGGCTCGACCATAAGATCTTCATCATGGGCGTGGATGGCCTGACAGGCACGGACAATGGCATCGAAGCCATCCGTAACGGCACGATCGACGTGTCGGCCACCTACATCACAGGCGGTGACCTGATTGTGCAGACGGCGATGAAGATCCTGCGCGGCGAGCCCTTCGAGCGCGATGTGGTGCTGCCCACGTCGCTCATCGACATGGGTGCTGCCAAGAGCATCGACAACGTCTATCGCGAAGTGGACCACCAGATCGAGACCGTGAAGATGCTGCAGGCGCGTGCCGATTCCTACTGGCAGCAGCTCGACCTCGAACGCACGCTGATGTACGCGCTGCTGGCACTGCTGGCGATGGCGCTCCTGTTCCTTCTGTTCTATTACAGCAGCTATCGGCAGAAACGTCGTCTGGGCGAAAGCCTGAACCGCCAGAAGGCATTGCTCAAGGCTCAGCGTGACCAGCTTGCCGAGCAGAACATCCAGCTCAAGCGCCTGAGCCAGCAGGTCGAGGAGGCCACCAAGGCGAAGATTGCATTCTTCACCAACGTGAGCCATGACTTCCGCACGCCGTTGACGCTCATTTCGGCACCCTTGGAACAGATACAGCAGAAACTCGACCGCGGCGAGCTCGACGGTGCCGGAGGCAAGGACCCTGAGGCGACGCAACTGCTGAACCTGGCGTTGAAGAACGTCAAGGTACTGCAGCGACTGGTGGGCCAGTTGCTCGACTTCCGCAAACTCGAGAGCGGAAAGCTCGACCTCGACCTGAAGCCTGTCGATCTGCGCCAGGCTTGTCAGACCAGCTTCGGCTACTTTAAGGGACTCGCCTACAAGAAGCACATCAAACTGGACTTTTCTGCCGACGATGGCGACTACCGTACTATGGCAGACGTGCCTAAGCTCGAGCGCGTCTTCTTCAACCTCATGGGCAATGCCTTCAAGTTCACCCCCGAAAATGGAAAGATCACCCTCTCCCTCTCAACCTCAACCCCCTCGAACCTTTCGAACCCTTCGACCCCCTCAAACCCCCGCATAATCTTGCGGGTCTCTGACACCGGTCCCGGCATCAACGTGGAGCACATCCAGCGCATCTTCGAAAACTTCTATCAGGTCGATTCGGCACGTCATGAAGGATCGGGCATCGGCCTCGCTGTGGCAAAGAGTTTCGTCGAACTGCATGGTGGCACCATCGAAGTGCAGAACCAGACCGAAGGTACAGGCACGATCTTCACGGTCACCATCCCACGCGTACCCGTGACCGAGGACGAAACGGTCGATGCAGGCAGTCTGCAGATTGATGCAGCCACCATCGAGACCGAGTTGGGCGATTCATTTGAAGGGGAGAACGTTATTGAGAGCGAACCCAAGCCCCTGGTGCTGGTCATCGACGACAATGCCGACCTGCGTCAGTATATGCAGATGCTGCTGGGCGAACACTATCGTGTCATCACGGCAGGCGACGGACTGACGGGTGTGGGCAAGGCGATGCGAACCGTGCCCGACGTGATCGTCTGCGACATGATGATGCCTGTGATGGACGGCATCGAGTGTTGTCGCCGTCTCAAGCAGGAGGTTAACACCTGCCACATCCCCATCCTGATGCTCACTGCCAATGCCATGGACGAACAGCGCGTCAAGGGTCTGGCCGAAGGTGGTGCCGACGCCTACATGTCGAAGCCCTTCAATGCCGACGTGCTGCGTGCCCAGCTCCGTTCGCTGGTCAACAATCATAACCGCGTGCGCGACTTCTTCGGTTCTTCGGGCATCTCGCTTCGCCCGGCCGCGACCAACGGGAGCAACCTTTCGAACCCCTCGAACTCTTCGAACCCCTCAGAACCCCTCAGAACCCCCTCCTCCTCCCTCGACGACAAGTTCCTTGTCAAGATGAAGGACATCATCGAGCGCAGTTTCAGCGATTCGGACTTCGGTGTGGAGCAGTTGGGCGACATGATGGGCATGAGCCGTGCACAACTCTATCGCAAGACCAAGGCGCTGACCAACTATTCGCCTGTCGAACTCATTCGCAACATGCGACTCAAGCGGGCACAGCAGATGTTGGCTCAGGGCGACGACACCATTGCCCAGGTGGCCTATTCCGTAGGTTTCACCGCTCCAAGCTATTTCACCAAGTGCTATAAGGACTTTTTCGGCGAAATGCCCAACGAATTGGTGAAGAGAAAAACAGGAAATAACTAGAAAATAACAGAAGAATAACAAAAATCGTTCGTTTGATAGAATATTTGTTGTAGATTTCGCGTCTGCAACAAATATTCTTTTTTGTGCATCATTCGTTTCATTTGCTTTTTTCAAATGCCCGTATCTTTGCACCGCAAAATTATCCTTTCAAACCCTTCGAACCCTTCGAACCTTTCGAACCCTACAAAAAAACCTCATACATCTTTAATTTTAAAACCAAACGCAAATGAAACGATTCCTTTTGATTACAGTCATGGTGCTCTGCACCGCCGCGCTGGCCATCGGTCAGACAATGACTGTCCGTGGCAACGTCATTTCGAAGACCGACGGCGAACCCATCATCGGTGCCTCGGTCTATGTGACCGGTAACACCACTACTGGCACAATGACAGACTTCGACGGCAACTTCATGCTCGAAGTGCCGCAGAACACCGAGAGCATCACGATCTCTTACATCGGCTTCCAAAGCCAGCAGTTGAAGCCCGAAGCTCAGATGAACATCGTCCTCAGCGAAGATGCTGAGATGCTCGAGGAGTTCGTCGTCGTGGGCTACACCGTGCAGCGCAAGGCCGACCTCACGGGCGCCATCTCGGTGATGGACATGAAGAAACCTACCTCCGAAGGTAGTCCCTCGATGGTCAACTCCATGCAGGGCCGACTCCCCGGCGTAAGCATCACCACCGATGCAGCTCCTGGTGGCGGCGGTTCCAACATCCGTGTACGTGGTATGGGTACCATCAACAACAGTTCCCCGCTCTACGTCATCGATGGTGTGGCTTCGACCGAAAACCTTAACTCCCTCAACCCCGCCGACATCGAGAGCATCCAGGTCCTCAAGGATGCAGCCTCGGCTTCTATCTACGGTTCACGTGCCGCCAACGGCGTAGTCATCATCACCACCAAGCGCGGCAAGGGCGACCGTCTGTCGGTCAATGTCGGCTACAGCGCTTCGATGCAGACCATCGCCAGCAAGTACGACCTGCTCAATGCACAGCAGTGGGGTGGTGTCTATTACCAGGCCATGGCCAACGACAATGCACTGGGTGCCATCAACACCGACCTCTACAGCTTCGACGGCAGCGGCAATGGCACGCTTCGCAGCACCAGCGCCAGCGGTTACGAACTGGGCAACAACAACTGGCAGGACGTCATCTACCGCACCGCTTGGACCCACAACATGAACGCCAGCGTCAGCAACAGTGGCGAGAAGGGCACGATGATGTTCTCGGTCAACTACATCAACCAGGACGGTATCCAGAAGGAGACTTTCTATCAGCGCTTCAGCGGCCGTCTCAACAGCACCTATAACGTAAGCAAGTGGTTCACCGTAGGCGAAAACCTCATGGTGGCCAAGTGGATGCAGAACTACGACGCTTCGGCAGGCGACCGTGGCATCGCTTCGCTGGCCATGCTCCAGCACCCCGGCATCCCCACCTACCAGAGCAATGGACTCTTCTCCGATCCGATGGTGATAGCAGGCTCCGATTATGCTAACCCCATGCAGAGCCTCTACAATGCCAAGGACAACCGCAGCGAGAGCTGGCGTATCTTCGGCAATGCCTTCGCCGAGTGGAAGCCCGTCAAGGGACTCACCCTCAAGTCGAATATCGGTATCGAGCACGTACAATACAATAATAATAATTATGGTCACAAGATCCATGCCACCGATGGCGATGCTTCCGTTTCGGTAAGCCGTGCCTACGGACAGGGCGACACCTGGACCTGGACCAACACTGCTACCTATGTCGGCAATTGGGGCAAGCACAACCTCGTTGGCCTGGCAGGTATCGAGGCCATCGGTTACAAGAGCGACGGCATGTCGGCTTTCCGCGATGGCTATGCTTTCGAAGATAAGTATTTCATGGTGCTCGATGCAGGCACCGGTCATCAGACCAATGGTGGCTCGAAGGCCGAATGGGCTCTCTTCAGCTACTTCTTCAAGGCTGACTACAACTTTGCTGACCGCTATCTCGCCAGCTTCACCGTACGTCGTGACGCCACCTCGCGTCTCCATAAGGACAACAACTCGGGCATCTTCCCAGCCTTCACCCTCGCCTGGCGTCCCACCGCTGAGGCTTTCTGGAAGGAGAATGACTTCCTCACCGACCTGAAGATTCGTTTCGGTTGGGGACAGAACGGTAACCAGAGCGCCATCGGCGACCCGACTGCCTACTACAGCCTCTATGCTTACGATCCAGGCAACTCGTCTTACGACCTCAATGGTACCAACACCAACGTCGTTTCGGGTATCAAGGTATCCTATACAGGCAACAAGGACCTCAAGTGGGAGACCACCACGCAGACCAACGTCGGTCTCGACATGCAGTTCTTCCACGGTGCCCTCGGCCTGAGCGCCGACTGGTACTACAAGAAGACCACCGACATGCTCTATCAGCCTCCCGTACTTACCGTAGCCGGCGAAAATGCAGTCATCTACCTCAACCAGGGCGAGATGGAGAACACCGGTCTTGAGTTCCAGCTCGACTATCGTTCCCCCGAATATTCCAATGGTTTCAGCTGGAGTGCTTCGGCCAACTTCTCGGCCTATCGCAACAAGGTGGTGAAGATCTCCGATAGCAAGCACTCCGATGGCGAGGACATCCGCATCATCGAAGGCGAACCCATGGGCGTTTACTACGGCTACATCGTCGATGGCATCTTCCAGAATGCCGAAGAGGTTTCCAACTCCGCTATTCAGGGTGGTAAGGGCATCGGTCGTCTGAAGTACCGCGACATCAATGGCGACGGCGTCATCACCTCTGAGGACCGTGCCATCATCGGTGATCCGAATCCCGACTTCACCGCAGGTCTCAACCTCGACTTCTCATGGAAGGGTCTTACCCTCAGCATGTTCTTTACGGGCGAATTCGGTTTCGACATCTACAATTCGAACAAGCGTCAGCTCGAGTTTGTAAGCTCAGGCAACACCTATACCAACCGTGGCACAGCCATCCTCGATGCCTGGACACCCAACAACACCGGCGCTACCATCCCTGCCCTCACCTACAACGACAGCAATGACGAAAAGCGCATGTCAACCTACTTCGTCGAAGATGGTTCCTACCTCAAGATGAAGTACATCAAGCTCGGTTACGACATTCCTTCGAAGTTCTGCAACCGCATCAAGGTGGCCAACCTCAACCTCTTTGCCCAGCTTGAGAACATCTTCACCATCACCGATTACAGCGGTCTCGATCCCGAACTCAATCTCGGTGGCTGGGGCTGCCGCGAGGACAACGGTGCCTATCCACGTTCGCGTACTCTCTCCTTCGGTCTTAACGTAGCATTCTAACCAACAATTATTAATTATTACTTGATAATCATTAATTGTTAATTGTTAATTATTAATTGTTATTTGTTAATTATTAATTGTTAATTGAAAATCATATGAAACTCTATAATATTTTTGCTACAAGTCTCCTCTGCGGTGCCGCCTTCTTCATGGCCAGCTGCAATGATATGCTCGAGACTTATCCCTACGGTCAGTTCACCGATGAGCAGATGGACGAGAATGCCGTCGATGGTCTGATGGCAGCAGCTTACGCAGGTCTGGAGGCTCACTTCATCGGCAACAACGAGGCTTTCTCGGGCCCATCCACCAACTGGGTCTTCGACGTCCGTTCCGACGATGCCCTGAAGGGCGGTAGCGGCACTTCGATGGAGAACAACATCCACCTGCTCGAGATTTCCAGCATCTCGGCCACCAACCCCACCTGCCTCTTCAAGTGGGAGAACAACTACTACGCCATCTCGCGTGTCCACATCGCCATGCGTTCGGTGCAGAATGCCACTTCGCTCAGCGAGACCGTCAAGGCCCAGTATCTCGGCGAACTCAAGTTCCTCCGTGCCTACTACTACTTCGACCTCTATCGCATCTTCGAGCGCTTCCCTTATTTCACCGAGGACGAGAACGCCAGCGAAATCCGCTACGACCGCTATACCCGCGCCGAGATGATAGGCTTCATCCTCGATGACCTCAAGGAGGCTTATTCGGTTCTTCCCGATCGTCAGACTTCGGTAGGACGTGTGAACAAATTCGGTGCTGCTGCCATGCTGGCACGTGTTAGCGCCTACGAGCGCAACTGGAACGACGTGGCCACCTATGCCAAGGCTGTCATCGACTGCGGTCAGTATGCCTTCTACGACAACTATGGCGACATGTCGAAGATCGAGTTCAACAATACCCGCGAATCCATCCTCGCCATGCAGTGCTCCAATGTGAACAACAATTCGCACATCAACTGGAGCAACCTGCTCAATATCACTTATAGCGAGGGCAACCTCTATGGCAGTGGCGACGACTTCTTCCACGCTTCGCAGAACCTCGTCGATGCCTTCCGCACCAATCCCGACACCGGTCTGCCTTACCTCAACGACGATGCTCCCGCCGAGAACGTGACTTCCGACTACAGCGGTTCGCTCGACCCACGTCTCGACTACACCGTCGGCCGCATCGGCTTCCCCTGGCGCGACAATGGTACGGGCAAGTACATCTACGGCAGTGCCTGGATCCGCGACGCCAACACCTATAGTGGTTACAGCGGCAAGAAGTGGTGCATCGACCCCGACGATCCGATGTGTCTCAAGCAGTATCCTTACTCTTCGCCCCTCAACTTCATCTTCATCCGTTACGCCGACATCGTCCTCCTTCGTGCCGAAGCGCTCATCGAGCTCGGTCAGGACCTCAACGAAGCCCGCGACCTCATCAACCAGGTACGTCGCAAGGCCATCCGCACCGTCGAGCAGGCTGGCACCTATCTGCCCGTCGATCTCGATATCAACAAGGCTGACTACTACGTCGAGGAGTATTCTTCGGCCGGTTGGAACCAGGATTATGCACGCCGTGCTGTCCGCATGGAGCGTCGTCTGGAACTCGCTATGGAAGGTCAGCGCTGGTTCGACCTCTGCCGCTGGGGCAATGTTTCGGCCACGATGAATGCCTATTTCAAGTATGAGGCCAACTTCGAAGGCTATTACAGCGATGCTTCGATGTCCGACGACGAGATCTTCCTCCCAATCTCCCAGACCGAGGTTGACCGCAGCAACGGTCTCTATCAATAAAAGGGAACCCCAAAATTAATTGTTAATTGTTAATTATTAATTGTTAATTATGAAAACGACTTATCAATATATTGTTGCTGCACTCATCTCCGGCGTCGCCTTCTTCTCTTCCTGTAGCGATGTCGAACTGCCAGGTGCAGCCAACGAGGGACTGCCCACCGTCTCGGGTCTCACTTCCTCCCTCGACCGTCGCGAGCTGACACTCACCTGGAATGCAGTGCCCGGTGCTACCTCTTACGTTATCTATCGCAACAACGAGGTGGAGGCCACCGTCGATGCCAGCCAGACCAGCTACGTCGTGCTCTGCCCCTATGGCCAGAACCTCACCTTCACGGTCAAATATACCACGGCCGACGGACTCATGTCGCTCGGCCAGTCGGTCGATATCTTCATCGAGGCTCCCGAAGTGCCCTCTACAGGCACGATGATGGTGGGCTACGTGCTCACTGCCGCCGACTACAGCCAGCTGCCCGACGACGACGAAGTGGCTGCCGCCGAGTGGTTCCAGCAGAACTACGTCTTCCAGGGCACCGGTGCCTTCATCACCACCGACCAGATTGCTTCGCTCGATCCCAAGGTGTTCACCGCACTTTGGATCCACATCGACCGCGTGGGCATCGGCAAGGGCTACGAGAACCTGCCTTTCGACAGCCAGATCCTTGGCGACATCCATAACTATGCAGTCAATGGTGGTAACCTTTATCTCACCAAGCACGCCACCCAGCTCGTCAACGGCATTGCCCGCATCGACGACATGTACGCACCCGGCATCTTCGGTGATGGCGAAGGCGGCGTAGGCAACGACATCTGGTGTGTCAACCCCGTCATCGGTTCCGGTCAGCCCGTTTCCTACAACCATCGCACCCACGCCCTCTTTGCAGGCATCGAGGGTGACGACCCCAACAACTACGGCTTCTACAACTTCCCGCTCGAAGGCCCCGGCCTGCGCGAAGACCACAACTGCATGTGGGACCTCAATGCCTACGGATTCTCGGGCGACCCCAACGTGGTGGCCAACTGGGAGGCAGCTACCAACTCGACCGTCCTCGCTACTTGGGGACACGTCCAGGACTACTGCTGCGCCGGCATCGTAGAGTTCAAGAAGGGTAGTGGCTTTGGTGGCAAGATCATCGCCAACGGCCTCTCGGCCTACGAGTTCAAGCAGAACATCGACGGTGGCAACATCTATCAGGGCAACACCGAGCGACTCACTGCCAACGCCCTCGATTATCTCCGCGGCATCTCGAAGTTCAAGGCCGCTTATCTCCTCACTGCCGACAGCTACGAGAATCTGCCCGACGACGATGAGGTAGCTGCTGCACGCTGGTTCAAGGAGACCTACATCGACAACGACAAGGGTGCCTTCGTCACCACTGCCGACCTCGCCACCCTCGACGTCGCCATCTACAAGGCACTCTGGATCCACATCGACCGCATCGGTCTGGGCATCGGCTATGAGAACCTGCCTATCGATGCCGAAGGCTTGGCTGGCATCCGCCGTTACCTGGCCAATGGTGGCAACCTCTACCTCTCGAAGCACGCTACCCAGGTCATCAGCGGTATCGCCCGCATCGAGGATCGCCTCGCTCCCGGCATCTTCAGCAGTGGCGAAGGTGGTGAAGGCGGCGACGTATGGTGCGTCAACAATGTCATCGGCTCGGGCATGGAGCTCAAGTACGACCATCGTGACCACGTGATCTTCGCTGGCATCAAGCTCACCGACCCCAATGGTTACGGCTTCCCCAACTTCCCGCTCGAAGGTCCTGGCGTTCGCGAAGACCACAACTGTATGTGGGACCTCAACGCCTTCGGCTTCCCCGGCACTCCTAACGTGGTTGCCAACTGGCAGGAAGCCACCGCTTCCACCGTCCTCGCTACCTGGGGACACGTGCAGGACTACTGCTGCGCCGGTATCGTCGAGTTCAATCCCACCGACGAATTCCTGGGCAAGGCCATCTGCAACGGTCTCTCGGCCTACGAGTTCAACCAGGCTGGCGGCAACCAGTATCAGGACAACGTCGAGCTCCTCACCAAGAACACCATCGACTATCTGATGGAGTGATTTTATAGATTAAACTGCGGGGAGTCGCGACCCCGCAGTCCTTTCCTCAAAATCATAATTATGAAAAAGCTTGGAACAACCCTTTTCGTAGCTTCCCTGGGCCTGCTCACAGTGGGCCAGGCCCAGGTTCTTTCCATTCCGATGGATGATGCTACCAACGTTACCGGAGCCCGCACCCCGCTCATCGTCAAGGGCGTGGTGGGCAAAGCCGTTCGTTTCGACGGCTACAGTCAGTACCTTAGTCAGTCAGCCGACCTGTCGAGCTGCACGTCCGACGTGACCTTCAGCCTCTGGACGGCGCTCGAGACCTATCCCATGATGAATATCGACATCGACCGCGAGGAGTACACCAGCCTTGCTGGAAACATCAACGAAAGTGCCAAGACAGGCATGTCGTTCGATGTCAGCAACCGTGGCAACTATCAGTTCAAGTGTTACGTCAACAATTCGGTCATCGTCGTCAATGGCACGGGTACACTGCCCAAATACCAGTGGAACAACCTCGTCGCCACCGTTACCATCCCTGCCAGCGGACGTGGCAGTGTCGTGCTTTACCTCAACGGTCAGAAGGTCGCTTCGGGCACCACGGCACGCAATGCAACGATCTCCTGCGGCACGGCAGCCTTCCTCGTGGGCAAGAACATCAACGACGTCCGTCAGGACAAGTTCCTGCTCAACACCATCAACGGAATCGTAGATGACATTAATATATATAATACTACGTGGAGCGCCGACGAAGTGGATTCGAACTACAAATCCCAGCTGCCCGCCGAGGCTCCCCAACTCTCTTATCCCGCCAAATATTGGGCCGACGAGATCCATCGTCCCAAGTTCCATGGCATGCCCAGCCACGCCTGGACCAACGAGAGCCATGGCATGACATATTCTGACGGGAAGTGGCACGTCTTCTTCCAGAAGAACGGCAATGGCCCCTACATGTGTCGCCTGCACTGGGGTCACATCGTGAGCGAAAACCTCTACAACTGGTCCGAAGTCAAGACCGCCATCGCCCCCGCCGAATACTACGACATCAAGGGCTGCTGGTCGGGCTGCGTAGCCGAGGATGAGAAGATCTTCGGACAATATCCCGGCATCATCTATACGGGTGTCGATTACGGCAAGGCCATGATCAGCTTTGCTTCGCCCACCGATGCCACCCTCATCGACTGGACCAAGGCTGCGAACAATCCCCGCATCAACGGTCGCCCTGCCGGTCTCAGCGACGACTTCCGCGATCCCTACTTCTTCCGCACCGAGCATGGTGCCTACATCATCGTAGGTTCGAGCAAGGGAGGCATAGGCTGCTGCACCCTGCACAAGTACAACGAGGGTACAGGCAATTGGAGCAACGACGGCACGCTCTTCTTCCAGGGCACCAATGTCTCGTCACACGGCACATTCTGGGAGATGCCCAATGTCACCTCGATGGGCGACGGCCGCTATCTCTTCACCGTCACACCACAGAACACCGGCCTTGGCGTGCGCACACTCTATTGGGTCGGCAAGATTGACGCCGACGGAAAGTTCCAGCCCATCGAAGGCACCTGGCCCCGCACCGTCGAACTCAGCGGCATGACCAAGGACGGCTACGGCCTGCTTTCGCCCACCATCTATCAGAAGGATGGCAAGACCATCGCCCTCGGCATCGTGCCCGACAAGGTGGCTTCGTCGGTCAACTACGACCTCGGTTGGGCACATTGCTACAGCCTGCCGCGCGAATGGAGCCTCGATGCCAACGGTCTGCTTCAGCAGAAACCTTATAGCGGACTCGCAGGCATGCGCAAGAAAGAAGGTGCCTACCACAAGGAGGGCTTCCAGCTCAATGGCACCGAAGCCATCTCGACCGTCTCCGGTCGTCAGGTCGAAGTGTGTGCCACCTTCCAGGCTACGGGCTCAGCCTTCGGCATCGACGTGCTGAAGAGCGGCAACAGCCAGGCTCGCATCTCGCTGAGCGGTTCCACGCTCACTGTCGATCTCATCTCGCTGGCTCGTATCAACAACGACGGCGGCAGCTTCGGCGGTCGCTATGAGAGCGCACTGCCCACAGCCATTGAGGTAGGGCAGGAGGTCAAGCTGCACGTATTCCTCGACGGCTCCATCCTCGACATCTTTGTCAACGACACCTACGCCGCTTCGATCCGCATCTATGCCAACGATGCCGACGCTACGGGTGTGGCGCTCTTCGCCGAGCGCAACACGCAGGTCGTTTCGGCCGATGCCTGGAACCTCGACCCTTCGCAGGGTTCGGGTCAAGGCATCGAGGAGGTAAGGATGGATACGAAAGGTTCGAAAGGTTTGATGGGTGCGGAGTTCCGTATTGAAGATGATCACTCGCTGCATCTTTATCGTGGAGATGTTCGGATTTTTTAGGACAAATGATGCATCTTTGACATAAAATAGTGAACAAATTGTCATTTGCAACATATTTTTCCTTTTTTGCAACATATCTTTTGTGTTCGCACGCAAATATTCTCTATCTTTGCAGCGAAAAACTCCACGACCTCAAAAATTAATCATCTTTAATTAATACGTGAACATGAAAATTCAACATCTTCTGATCGCAGCAAGTGCAGGCCTGATGCTCGCAGCTTGCAACAGCCAGCCCGCTGGCCCTTCGTTTACCGTTTCTCAGCAAGGCGACGTGACCGTTGTCGATGTGACCAACCCTACCCGCTACATACTCCTTCCTATCGAGGAGGATAAGGGCGAGGCCCTGGTGCGTGTCAGCACCGGCGATGAAGCCGACGTTTGGATGGACGTTCGTCTGGCCATCGATACCATCGATTACTATGTCCCCATGGCGCTGCCCGCAGGCAAGAAGGCTTGCGTCGAGATCAAGAACCTCCCCGCTGGCGCCCTCGCTCTTTCCCGTCTGGAGCTCAGCGACGAATTCGACACCACCAACCGCGAATACTATCGTCCCGCCTACCACTTCAGCCCCGCCTATGGCTGGATGAACGACCCCAACGGTATGACCTACAAGGATGGTGAGTATCATCTCTTCTACCAGTACAACCCCTACGGCAGCAAGTGGGGCAACATGCACTGGGGTCACACCGTGAGCCCCGACATGGTGCACTGGACCGAACTTCCACCAGCCATCGTACGCGACACCCTCGGTCAGATCTTCTCTGGTTCGAGCATCGTAAAGGGTGACACCATCTACAGCTACTACACCTCTGCAGGTCGTGCTCAGGTACAGTCAGGCGCATGGAGTGTTGATGGTGGCCGCACCTACACCAAGTTCGTCGACAACCCACGCATCGTGGCTGCCGACGGCCGCAACGACTTCCGCGACCCCAAGCTCTTCGAGTACAATGGCAAATACTATGTCATCATTTCTGCCGACAACGAGATGCAGTTCTTCTGCTCCGACAACCTCCACGACTGGACCTATGTCAGCGCTTTCGGCGACGGTTACGGTGCCAAGCCTCGTATGTTCGAGTGCCCCGACTTCTTCGAGCTCCCTGTTGAGGGTACCAACCTGAAGAAGTATGTGATGATCGTCAACGTCAACCCAGGCTGCTGGTTCGGTGGCTCTGCCAGCGAATATTTCGTAGGCACTTTCGACGGCAAGGAGTTCAAGTGCGACAACCCGAAGGAGACCGTCAAGTGGCTCGACTGGGGCAAGGACCACTATGCAGCCGTTACCTTCAGCAACGAGCCCAAGGGCCGCATCATCAGCATCCCGTGGATGAGCAACTGGCAGTATGCCAACGACCTCCCCACTCGTCAGTATCGTTCGCAGATGGGTATGCCTCGCCAGCTCTTCGCCTTCCAGCAGGGCAAGGAGGTTTACGTAGGCCAGAAGCCCGTCGATGAAATCCTCGCTCAGGTGAAGCCCGCCGAGTTCACCACCGAAGGCAAGACCATCAAGCTTGGTGACAACAAGGCTCAGCTCGTCATCGACATGGATGTCAAGAACGGCAGCACCTTCTCGCTCACCAACAACGAGGGTGAGGAAGTCTTCTTCGCTTGCAAGGCCGGCCGTCTCATCATGGACCGCTCGCGTTCGGGCATCATCCCCAACGACGCTTTCGCTCCCGAGACCTACGATCCCAAGCCAGCTATGGGCACCAACAGCGGCACATGGATTCCTGTTGAGCAGATCTGCGGCAAGAAGAACACCTATCACGTGCAGCTTTGGATGGACATCTGCTCCATCGAGATGTATGTCGATGGCGGTCGTGCCTCGATGACCAACCTCGTCTTCCCCAAGACTCCTTACAACGCCCTCACCGGCAACGGTCTTTCCAACGTGAAGGTTTGCACTGTTGAACTTTAATCTTTTAATGGTAGTAAAAGGGTAGTAAAAAAGTTATAAAAGGGTAGTAAAAGGGACGTTACTACCGCTTGACGAGTTTGGGTCAAACAAACAATTATTATTTATTAATTGTTAATTGTTAATTGAACCATTGTCCCTTTAACTCCTTTTTTACTCCCCTTTAACTCCCTTTTTACTCCCCTTTAATTCCTTTATAAAAAATGAAAAAGACCTCTGCTCTTGCCATCATCCCTGTGATGCTCGCCTTCTTCTGCATGGGCTTCGTCGATCTGGTCGGCATCGCATCCAACTACGTCAAGGAAGATCTCCAGCTCTCCGACTCGGTGGCCAACGTGTTCCCTTCGCTCGTGTTCTTCTGGTTCCTCATCTTCAGTGTTCCTACAGGTATGCTGATGAACAAGATCGGCCGCAAGAAGACCGTGCTCCTTTCGCTTGTTGTCACTGTCATTTCGCTGTTCATCCCCTTGTTTGGCAAGTCGTTCCCCGTGATGCTCGTGGCCTTCTCGCTCCTCGGCATCGGCAACGCCCTGATGCAGACCAGTATTAACCCCTTGGCTATGCTCGTGATTGGTGACAAGAACCTGGCATCCACACTGACCTTCGGACAGTTCGTCAAGGCCATCGCTTCGTTCATGGCTCCTTACCTCGCCATGTGGGGCGCTACCCAGGTCATCCCATCCTTCGGCTATGATTGGCGTGTGCTCTTCTTGATCTACTTCGTTGTCGGCATCATCTCCACCGCCCTGCTTTGGGCAACTCCTATCTACGAGGAGATTAGTGGCGGCAAGTCTTCGTCATTCATGGACTGCCTGGCACTGCTCAAGAAGCCCATCGTGCTCCTTTCGTTCTTTGCCATCATGTGCCATGTCGGCATCGACGTAGGTACCAACACCACAGCACCCAAGCTCCTCATGGAGCGTCTGGGTATGACCCTCAACGATGCAGCCTTCGCCACCTCGCTCTACTTCATCTTCCGTACCATTGGTGCCTTCACCGGTTCGTTCTTCCTTCGCATCATGAAGACCCGCTGGTTCTTCATCATCAGCGTCATCCTGATGGCTCTCTCGATGTGCGGTATGTTCTTCGGTACTGAGAAGTGGATGCTCTATACCGCCATCGCCCTCGTAGGCTACGGCAACTCCAACGTCTTCTCGATGGCATTCTCCGAGGCTCTCCTCTCTGTTCCCGAGAAGCAGAACGAAGTCAGCGGTCTAATGATCATGGGCCTCTTCGGTGGCACCATCTTCCCACTCATTATGGGATTCATGAGCGATGCAATGGGTCAGGCCGGTGCAGTAGCAGTCATGGCCGTCGGCGTCATCTACCTCTTTACCTATATCAAGAATATCAAGAATTAAATATATTGGTAGTAAAAGAGTAGTAATAGGGTAGTAAAAGAGTTATAAAAGGGACGTTACTACCGCTTGTCCAAGCAGGTCCTGTTCAAGAAATGCATTTGTCCCTTTAACTCCCTTTTTACTCCCCTTTATCCCCCTTAAATATTATGAAAAAAGACTTAATCGTAGGCATTGGCGAAGCACTTTGGGATTGTTTCCCCGAAGGCCGCAAGTTTGGAGGCGCTCCAACCAATTTTGCATATCACTCGGGTCAGTTCGGCTGGCACAGCATCGTTATCTCTGCTGTTGGTCAGGATGCACTGGGTGACGAGATTCTCGAAATCATCAAGGGCATCAAGCTCGACAACCGCATTGCACGCGTAGCCTATCCCACAGGCACCGTACAGGTAACCCTCAGTGGCGATGGCATTCCCGCATACGAGATCTGCGAGAACGTAGCATGGGACAACATCCCCTGGACCGACGAGCTCGAATCTATTGCCAAGCGCACACGTGCCGTATGCTTCGGTTCGCTTGCTCAGCGCAGCCCCGTGAGCCGTGCCACCATCCTTAAGTTCCTCGACACGATGGATCCCGACACCGAGCGCATCTACGACATCAACCTTCGTCAGCACTTCTATAGCCTCGAGGTTATCGAAGCCAGCTTGAAGCGTGCCACCATCCTCAAGCTCAACGAGGAGGAGATCGAGATTGTCAGCGCACTCTTCCACCTCACAGGTTCAGCCGAGGAGCGTTGCCGTCAGCTCATCAGCAAGTTCGACACTCTCCAGACCGTCATCCTCACCTGTGGCGCTGTAGGTTCGAACGTCTTCACCGAGAACGAGACTTCCTACGTCGATACTCCAAAGGTAAAGGTAGCCGACACCGTAGGTGCAGGCGATTCGTTCACCGCAACCTTCGTGGCTCAGTACCTCAAGGGCAAGAGCATCCAGGATGCCCACCGCATTGCAGTCAAGGCCAGCGCCTTCGTCTGCACCCAGGAGGGCGCCACTCCAGTCTTCCCCAAGGAGATTCTGGAAGCCTAAGGACTCGCTCCCCTCGTGGTTCAGAACGGTTCGAAAGGTTGTTACGCTTCGCTCCACGCGAGCAGAGCTCAGAGCGAATAGTTCGAAAGGTCCCCCTCGTTCAGTTTGTTGCGATGTCATCGCAACCATTCGAACCCCTCGAACCCTTCAGAACCCCTCGAACCCTTCAGAACCCCTCTTAACCCTACACTCCCCGACGTTTCATAACGTGTATTAATTATAAAGATGGTAGGGGTCGCAGATGTGATATCTGCGGCCCCTTTTTTTCGTATCCCCAAATATCCCTTAAAATCCCTAAGTATAATACACCAAATTCCCGTAATTGAACCTCGTCAACACCGACTTCGTATCGTCCAGATCTAGCATTCGCTGGGGCACCTCTTCCAGCGGATAGTTCTCGATGCAGTATTTTAGGCGGAGGGTGAACTTCTCCATCTCCGCATCAATCTCCTCCTTCGTAGCCGGGATTTTGTTGTCGATCGCCTCCTGCAGTTCCGAGATGATCATCCCCGAGAACAGCCCATGCAATTTATACTTGTACGCAAACTCATCAGCATGACACCAGATGCCGATGCATGTCTTTCCGCGCAGGAACATCACGTGCCGGTGATCTACCAGCCGTCGTTCGAACACCCCCTTGCCGTTCGGCTTCGAAAACAGCCCGTACCGGTTCCCGTGCCCCAGCATCATGAGCGTGTCATCCGCCCTCAGTGCACGTCGCACCGCCCCATTCGTCGCCTTCTCCGTGATGTGCGTCACCACATCCTCCCGCTGCTCATACAGCAGCCCCAGCACCCTTGTCGTCGGGTCATTCGCATGAACTACTATCATTTCATTTTCTCCTTTCTTTTTTAATCTATTAACAATAACAATTCTTCAATTATCTAATTCGTGACCAAAAAACTCGGGACCCGGATGGTTCTTTACACCAAATCACCATTCCATAGCAGAAAGTGAATTTTGCACTGCAAAAATAGGACTATTTCCCGACATCTCCAAACCTTTCTGCATTTTTCTTCATCATCACGCCATCTTTTTGCAAAAAATTTGTTCTTGTGCGACAAGATTTAAGCCGTCTCTTCCCATCTGTCGCGCATTCGCTCCTCTGTCGCCATATACTCGTCAAATAGATGGAGAAAAACTTGCAGGCGTGCAGAAAAGGGCCTACCTTTGCGGTGTCAAAATGAAAATCAATGAACAATTAACAATTGATTTTCGAGACAAAAACAAAAAATAATAATATTAACAATTAAAAAATATACAACTATGTACGCAATCGCATTCTTCACTACAGTGATCCTTTTCTCCGCAAGTCTCTATGTCGGCCATAAGATCGCCGAGGCAGTAAAAAACCACAAGAGCAGCACCGACAAGTCTGACTTCGTCATCAGCCCCAATCCCTACATCGGTGTCTTCCGCCACTCCGCATGATGCTTGCCCATTAAGCAGCTTCCCTTCCGTTCTTGACATCCCCATGTCATGAAGCAATCCCCGATAACCGAAAGGCTGTCGGGGATTGTTTATTAAGTATCGCCTAGATTCAACTCTGGTTATGGCTTGTTCAGATTAATGCATAAGCTTTTCATTTTTGCAGAATTAATTATGTCCCGTCTCCGATCGTCTACAACGAATCTCTGAAAATATCTCCAAACTTGTACAAGTTTCACCGAAAAACTCTATCCTTTTCGGAGAATGCTTCATAACCTTTGAATGACGATTTGGGGTTTGTCAAATGCTTGCATTATAGCACTCAAACAATTCCACTTGTGTCATTTGAAGCATTACCGCCAAAGAGATGTGCAGATGACCCTCAAAACAGTTCGGTGGGTTAGCGAAGAAAATCCTTCAGTAAGCATTCTAAGTGGCTTTACCCAAAGAATGCCGTTGTCATATGAAAGATATTATCAATTATCTCTTCAATCATCTCCAATGAAAGCATCTCGTAAATACCTTATCGACAATCAAATACTTACTCTAATGGAATTAATGTAATCTTCATTGAGTCCGTCAATAAATAGTCATCTTCCACTTGATCACTTCTGAAATAAAGTTGAATAGTTATATCATTGTATATTGTACTATCTCCTATTTCCAAATCTGACCGAACTATCAAAAATTCATCACCTGTCGATGGCAAAACTTTTTCTATCAAGTGATTATTATGATGATAGTGCATATAATAACATTTGGTACTATCAATAGGTATAGGCGACTCAATGCGTATTGTATCAAATAAGTAAAATGTGTTATTTAACTGTTCTGACAATTCACTCAGACTTAGACATCCACGTGATGACATATGATTTTTCTTGAAGAAATATTCTTTGATAGTTGTACTGCTATGAGCCCTAAAAGAGGGTTCGGTAAACAATTGAATTTTTTTTGTTGCCAAGTTTTGAGCCTTTATAGCTTGTTTCTCCTTTGCCCAAACTATAATGGAATCATCGGAAAATACATCACCTTTTACACATTCACGGCTTCCTATCTTCACTGATGGTGTATTCATCTGAAGAATTTTATAGTCTTCGGCATATATGGTTGCCACATATAATAATGCGAACAGTGAAATAATCGTTTTTCTCATACTATAATCCTTTTATAATTAATGATATTCTTTTGAATTGAAAAATATATTGATGGTAGCAAAATACTCGTTGATACGTTCCATATTAAGTTGAGAACGACAACAACGAAAGAAAGAATAACTGTAAACTCTACAAACGAAAAGGCAAAATGTAAGAGGTCAGAATGTGAGTCACGAACAAATGGTATCATCTCTATGAGTGAACGATGACTAAATTGCAACATCGAGATAATAAAATATACAAATGCAAAAAGTAATAATACCCAGTAGTTGACAACATGCTTATTATCCATTAAGGCCTTAAAAGCGTAAAAAGCGATGACGGATCCAGGTTTTTTGCCGGAATAGGTATCATGCAAATCCTCTACCATGTCGCAAATGACGACATACTTGCCATTTGTCAGCATGCCTAAGTCTTCCTCGGAATAATTGTCAAGTAAATCGCTACCTAAATTATAATATATTTTCTGATTGTTATCATCAAATTCGTTGAACTTCTCAATGGGGAAATTCAAAAAAAGGCTATTGTAGCATAATTCACCATTGCATGAGTAAAAGATTCCATGCTTATTGATGGACATTCCTTTCAAATCTCTATAGGCATACAATGGCATTGAGATCATTTCTCTATAAGAATAACTGTACCTTACGAAATTTGTAGAAACAATCGTAGCATCAAAATCGTTATAGGCCGATTTGCTGAGTAATGAACTATCTGCTATTTCTACGTCAACGTGTGAAACTACAACCAAATTCCTCATGTTGAGAATTTCAGAATAGAGAAGAGAATCAACTTCTGGCACATCAAACCCCTTTTCAAATCTTACGTCAAGGAAGATATAAGTATATTGATTGGTAGAATGAAGTCTTTGTAATAATGATAGTAATTTTGATCTGTCAGTAATGTCTGTATTCCCAATAGGAATACTGAACTCATCAAAAACATCAATTAGTTGCTTATCGTATGAAATATTCACAAATAACACGTCATCCTTCCCAACTGTCTTGCCAATTCCAAACTTGTTTTTTAGTAATTCCATCCAAGCGAATTGATTCAAGTCCTCGCCTGTAAAAACTGTTTGATTATTTAATATATATGCAAAAATAGATAATAATAAAACATTAAACAAAGAAATGAACAACGCATATCTTTTCTGTTTTATCCAAGCAAAGAAAATGCCTATATATTTATAATTTTGTCTCATAATTCATGATTTCAGTTAATACCATCTAATAGTATAAATGCAGCCCAGTATTGAGGGTCATTGTATTTTCTTATCATTTTATTGTTCTCTTTCTTTACAGTTTTTTTTCGGTTTTGTTCTTTGGCATGAGCAGATATAGAAGGTCGTATATCATCATTGCACTCTACTAGAACCTCATATTGTCTCAAAAAATTTTGAGCTTGATGGAGCGCGTCATATTTGTTCTTCCCTAAAGCTAAATTATTATAGAATTGGGTCATTAATAACTGTGTAGCATCATCATCTACTTTCCACAAACTCATGATAAGGGAGCTTGCACCAGCCTTTTTGAAACCACGTTGTAAACCAAAAACGCCATCGCTTGTTATTTCGCCCAATCCCGTTTGACATGCTGAGAGAACAACTAAATCCAAGCCGCGTAAATCTAATTGAGATATTTCCCTGGCTGTTAAGATACCATCTTCTACATTCTTAGGAATTTTTTCCCCCATCAATGTCAATGTATTATTGGCACCAGCAAACAGAAGTCCTGAACGTGTCAATGCTTTGTCTTCTGTCATACCATTTTGGTTGTCATCGAGACTTAGGAAACTTAAATAGGTTCGATATTTTGCCTCTTGTTCTGTCCAATAAAAGCCATGAGTTGCGATATGTACTAACCTTGTTTTTTTACTTGATAGATTCTTAAATGATGCTTCTGTACCAATAGTGTCAATAAACAATTCAGTTTTATATTTCATTTTTCGCAGAAAATGGTCTATCGTTTCTGCTTCAATTCGTGTTGAAGGCAGCTCATATACGCCACTTCTTGCATTTATTGAATCTGCGAATTCGTTTTGCATATAGCCAAAAGAACGTCTCTGTGGATATTTTTTATTGTCAGCGACAAGTGAAGCAACGGAAGTGTTATATTTTAATCCTCCATAGATTGCTGCACTCTTTTCTTTATTATACTTGCTTTTATATACAATTTCACGTGTAGAGGATACTCTATAGAAAAAAGTCTGTTTACCTGTATCATCTTTAATGCTTTCTATATTTGGGAGATATTCAATTGCAATATTATACAATTTCCCAATAGGAGAGAAATAGACCTTGTGTTTACCATTAATTATTGTTTCAAGAGGTTTCCATACTAAATTATACAACG